>CALVGJ010000154.1 GCA_944327045.1 uncultured Desulfovibrio sp. | reverse complement strand
GCGGCCGCCTTTCGGTCGCGCTCTGCTGTCGATGCCCGTAACTTCCTGCGTCGTAACGGGCACGGCCTGCGGCCGCCTTTCGGTCGCGCTCTGCTGTCGATGCCCGCAACTTCCTGCGTCGTAACGGGCACGGCCTGCGGCCGCCTTTCGGTCGCGCTCTGCTGCAGGAAAAGTCAGGCGACGCACCCGAAAGATGCGTCGCCCGGCGTCAAGGCAAGTAAAGTTTTTGGGGGGATGGGGGTGTGGGGGAAGGGCCCCTTTGTTCACAAAGGGGCCCTTCCCCCACAAAACAGATTGCTCATTGTCCCTACAACCCGGCGGGGGTGCCGATGGCGGGGAGGACGGCTTCGAGGGCAGCGCCGATGCGAATCAGGGCGGCCTCGGAGAAGGGCATGCCCATGAGCTGCATACCGACGGGCAGGCCGGATTCCGCGCCAAGGCCCACGGGCAGGGAGAGGCCCGGCAGGCCGGCGAGATTCAGGGACAGGGTATAGGCGTCCATGAGGTACATCTGCAGCGGATCGTCGTTCTTGTGCCCGAGCTTCCAGGCGGTCACGGGGGAAACGGGACAGAAAAGGGCGTCGCACTGGCCGAGGGCGGCATGGTATTCGTCCCGGATGAGGCGGCGCACCTGCGCGGCCTTGCGGTAGTAGGCGTCATAGTAGCCGGAGGAAAGCACATAGGTGCCCAGCATGATGCGGCGCTTGACCTCCTGGCCGAAGCCTTCGCTACGAGAGCGGAAGTAGAGCTCTTCCAGATTTTCCACATTTTCGGCGCGGCGACCGTAGCGCACGCCGTCGAAGCGGGCAAGGTTGGAAGAGGCTTCCGCCATGGCGATGATGTAATAGGTGGCGATGGCCGCATGGGTATGGGGCAGGCTCACGTCCACGATATCGGCCCCGGCGGCGCGAGCGGCCTCAACGGCCTTGTTGCAGGCCTCGCGGACTTCAGGGGCAAGGCCGTCACCGTAAAATTCTCGGGGCAGACCAAGACGCACGCCGTTGAGGTCGGCGGAGCTCCTGCCGTTACGGGCGGCGTCCACATAGTCGTCGAGAGGCACGGGAGCGCAGGTGGTGTCCCGTTCATCATATCCGGCGATGACGGACAGGACGCGGGCGCAGTCTTCCACGCTGCGGGCCAGAGGGCCGACCTGATCCAGCGAGGAACCGTAGGCGATGAGGCCGTAGCGGGAAACGCGCCCGTAGGTGGGCTTGAGGCCCACGCAGCCGCAGAGAGCGGCTGGCTGACGAATGGAGCCGCCGGTATCCGAGCCGAGGGAGGCGAAGCACTGGCCCGCGGCCACGGAAGCGGCGGAGCCGCCGCTGGAGCCGCCGGGCACGCACTGGGGATTCCAGGGATTGCGGCTGGCCTTGTAGGCGGAATTCTCCGTGCCGGAACCCATGGCAAATTCGTCCAGATTGTTCTTGCCGAGGATGACGGCTCCGGCCTGCTTGAGGCGCTCCACCACAAAGGCGTCGTAGATGGGCCTAAAACCTTCCAGAATGCGGGAACCGGCAGTGGTGGGCATACCTTCGGTGGAAAGCGCATCCTTGACGGTGACAGGGATACCCCAGAGCGGTTTGCTTGTATCCGGGCCCTGAGCATCCAGCGCGCGGGCACGGGCAAGAGCGCTTTCGGCATCGACATGGAGCAGGGCTTCCACCACGGGCTCCGTGGCGGCAATGCGGTCAAGGCAGGCCTGCGTGGCCTGTTCGGCGGTCATGCGTCGGGTATGCAGGGCGTCCAGAGCGTCGCCCAGACTGAGGGAGCAGAAATCGGTCATGGAATTCTCCGTCGGACTAGACGATGCGCGGCACGACAAAATATTCCCCGTCGCCATGCGGGGCATTGGCAAGGACGGCTTCACGGCTGCGGAGGTGGCGGGCCTCGTCCTCACGGGGAATGCCCTCGTGCTGTACCGGACTGTACAGCGGTTCAATACCGGTGGTATCCACTCCGGCGAGCACATCCATGTAGGCCAGAATATCGCCGAACTGGCGGGCAAAGAGGGCCTGCTCATCCGGCGAGACGTACAGGCGCGAGAGCGTGGCCATATGGGCCACATCAGCCTGCGAGATGTTTTTTTCGGACATGTGATTTCCTTTGGGCTTGAAACGGTCGGACGCGACCGGGGCCGCGTCCGACAGGCTGAGACAAATGTCAGTTGGCCGATCCGGGCAACCGCAGCTTGTAGGAGGGAATCGGCGTGGTGCCGATGACCTGTTGCCGCGCCGGTTGTCCGGCAGGCTGCGCCACGCCGGGTTGCGCACCGGGCTGGGCAACGGCAGGCTGGGCGACGGGCTGGCCGTTGGCGTCCACCTGGACAGGTTGCCCGGGCATGCCGGGTTGTACACCGGGCTGCGTACCGGGCACAAGGGGGTTGCCCTGAGCGTCCACGCCGGGCAGCCCCTGCATGCGCAGGGCGGCGCGTTGCAGGACGGCCTGCCGGGTGGCCTTGTATTCATCCAGCGTAAGCGGCTTCATGCCATTGGCGGCGGGCTGGAAGAGGTAGAGTTGCTGATGGGCGATGCCGTTGCCGTCCCACTTGATGGGAGCCATGCCCCAGACCATGCGCAGGCGGGCGCAGGCGGCATTGACATCCGCACTGGGGGGACGCTTGACAAAACCGAGCTGCACGGAAAAGCGGGCGAAGTCATAGCCCAGCGCGGTCCAGAAATCATGACCGGCGCCCTGCAGGGCCTTGGGGGCCCGCGCCTGATTCCAGGCGCCGGGGAAAACGGCAAGGGCAAAGCGTTCCGTATCGGCCACACTCTTGCCGGAGAGCCCCTGTTCCCAGAGCGTGGTTCCCATAAGGATAAGCCGATCCTCGCCGTTGTAGGCGAGGGCGGTGGTCAGCATGCCCATGTTGCGCCAGGAATCCGGCAGGAAGAGCGCCTCAAAGGTCGTCTGGGGAATGGGGGTGGCGTTGCTGCCGTTCTGATTCTGCGTCGGATTGATGAGCGGCGCCACGGCAGCCACCCAGGAATTGGGATTGCCGGCATCATAGGAGGCCTTTTGCAGGCTGAGACCGCGCTTGGCGAGCGTCTGCTCCATAAGGCCGGTCATGCGCAGTCCGTAGGCATCACCGGGATGGAAAGCGCCGAAGGTGGAAATGCTCATGCCGTCAATGGCAAAGGTCAGCAGGGAGTCAATCTGATCCTGCGGACTGGGGAAGAAACGCCAGGCCTGTGAGCCTTCTTCTCCTTCATCCAGCGACGGCATGAAGGTGAAGAAGGCGCGCTTTTGCAGTGCGCCGGACTGTCTGGCCTTGGCATAGACAGGGGCTTGCAGGGGGCCGCCCACCACAGCGCAGCTTTCAGGCAGGGCATCAAGCTTGACGAGCCAGTCGGCAGCGCCGGTATTGAGCTGTTCCAGGCGAGCCTCGATGCCGTTGGCCTTCATTTCCTGAACCGCGACAGTCGCGCCGCGACGGATTTTGTTGGAAATGCCCGCAAAGGGGCCGCTTGAGGGCAGGGCCAGCACGATGCAGGGGCCTTGTTGGACGGCGGGTTTGGGAGTTTCCTTGCTGCCCGAGGAGGAAAGCGTACAGCCGCTCAGGGCAAGGCAGAGAAGAACGAGAAGTCCAGCGGAAGAGAGTGAGCGCGGCAAAGTCATGTAACACCAATCCCAGCGTTAGTGAAAGAAGAGACGATAACGGCCGCCATGCGGGGCAGCCTCGTCAGGCATGCGGCGGGGCCATCCGAATACGCCGGCCGCCCTGTTTCAGCCATGAATGTTATAGCCGGTGAATCGGCCTGTCAGAGCGCTGATCGGGATGTGCTGCCGGCGGGGGACCCGGCTTGTGATCCGGGCGAATGGCGGGCCTGTTGTCCGGCGGCGGACGGTGGCCCGGAGGCGGCGGACGATGACGTGAATCATAATCGTGGGAACTGTTGACACAGCCGTTTGCCAGCAGAAACGCCGACATGAGCAGCGAAAAAAGCAGTATTCGTTTCATGTTCCCTCCCCGGAAAGCATTGTTCGGTTGTTTCGGGGCAGAATAATACAGGGGGCAGCATGAGGCAAGCCTTGCCGCCCGAGCAGGCAGCGTGGGGAGGGACGAACCCGGCAGGCGAGGCGGCAGGCACAGCGCCATCCGGCCTAAAACGGGCGGAAAAACCGCGTTTTTTCCGTGAAATGACAGGCCGTATAGTGTGCACACGGAAAATGCGCAAGGCCAGCGGGTCGAACCGCGGCACAAAAAAAGGCGGGCCGAAGCCCGCCTTTGGCACAGACGCTGACGCTCATGCGTCGGGAGGATTACTTCTTCACTTCCGTATAGTCGGCATCGACGACATCATCACCGCCGTTGGCCGAACCGCCGGCATTGCCGCCGCAGGTTCCGCCGGCGCAGCCGCCGTCAGCACCGGGCTGCGCGCCGCCCTGCTGCTGGTAGAGCTGTTCGGCCAGCTTGTGCGAGGCCCTGGCCAGTTCCTCGGTGGCCGCCTTGATGGCCGCGGCGTCATCACCTTCCATCAGCTTGCGCAGGCTGGCGATCTTGCCTTCCAGATCGGCCTTGAGACCGGCATCAGCCTTGTCGCCCAGGTCGTTCAGGCTCTTTTCCGTGCCGTAGATGAGACTGTCGGCATGGTTGCGGGCCTCGATGACTTCCTGCTTCTTCTTGTCTTCGCTGGCATGGGCTTCGGCTTCGCGCACGAGACGCTGGATGTCTTCTTCCGAGAGGCCGGAGGAGGACTGAATCTTGATGGACTGCTCCTTGCCGGTGCCCATATCCTTGGCCGACACGTTGACGATACCGTTGGCGTCGATGTCGAAGCTGACCTCAATCTGCGGCACGCCGCGCGGCGCCGGAGGAATGCCCGTCAGGTCGAAACGGGCCAGCGTCATGTTGTCGGCAGCCATGGGGCGTTCGCCCTGCAGCACATGGATGGACACCGAGGGCTGGTTATCCGCCGCCGTGGTGAAGACGTTGCTCTTGCGGGTCGGAATGGTGGTATTACGGTCGATGAGCTTGGTGAACACGCCGCCCATGGTTTCGATGCCGAGGGAAAGCGGAGTCACGTCGAGCAGCAGCACGTCCTTCACGTCGCCGGTCAGGATGCCGCCCTGAATGGCCGCGCCCATGGCCACCACTTCGTCCGGGTTCACGGAGCGGTTGGGGTCCTTGCCGAAGAATTCGCCCACCACCTTCTGCACCAGCGGCATACGGGTCATGCCGCCCACGAGGATGACTTCGTCAATCTGGTTGGCGGTCAGTCCGGCATCGGCCAGCGCCTTCTTGCAGGGTTCGATGGTGCGATCCACAAGGTCGCTCACCATGGATTCCAGCTTGGCGCGGGAAAGCTTGACCAGCAGGTGCTTGGGGCCGTTCTGGTCGGCCGTGATGAAGGGCAGGTTCACTTCCGCTTCCATGGACGAGGACAGTTCCTTCTTGGCCTTTTCAGCGGATTCCTTCAGGCGCTGCAGGGCCATGCTGTCCTTGGAGAGGTCGATGCCGTTTTCCTTCTTGAACTCTTCCACCAGGAAGTTGATGATGCGCTGGTCGAAGTCTTCGCCGCCGAGGAAGGTATCGCCGTTGGTGGCGCGCACTTCCACGACGTTGTCGCCCACTTCCAGAATGGAAATGTCGAAGGTGCCGCCGCCGAGGTCGAACACCGCGATCTTTTCGTTGGCTTTCTTGTCGAAGCCGTAGGCAAGGGAGGCGGCGGTGGGCTCGTTGATGATGCGCTTCACTTCCAGACCGGCAATGCGGCCGGCGTCCTTGGTGGCCTGGCGCTGGGCATCGTTGAAGTAGGCGGGCACCGTGATGACGGCTTCACTCACCTTTTCGCCGAGGTAGGCTTCCGCGTCGGCCTTGAGCTTGGCCAGAATCATGGCCGAGATTTCCGGCGCCGTATAGGTACGGCCGTCCACTTCCACCCCGGCGTCGTCATTGGCGGCCTTGGTAATGGTATAGGGCGAGTGTTCCTTCCAGCGGTCCACCTCGGGGGAAGCGTACTTGCGGCCCATGAGGCGCTTGATGGCAAAGATGGTCCGTTTGGGGTTGGTCACGGACTGGCGTTTGGCGATTTCGCCCACCAGCCGCTCCTTGTCGGTAAAGGCGACGACAGAGGGCGTGGTGCGGCCGCCTTCCGGATTGGTGATGCACTTGGGGTCCTTGCCTTCCATGACGTAGACGCAGGAATTGGTGGTCCCAAGGTCGATACCGATAATCTTGGACATATCTGAATCCTCCCAGCGGAAAAAAACTCGTAGCGGGACCGGGGGCGGTGCCTCGTCCGGTCGTGATGCAAAGGTAAGTCTTTCCTGAACGTCGTCCAGAGGTCGAAAGGATTTTTTTTGAAAATTCTGTTCGCGCATTGACCTTGCCTGAGGATGGGCGTAGTGAAATTTTGAACAAAATACCCCGCAGGATACGGGGATGTTGCACCTGTTTTCATCCAAGGGAGGAGCTATGGATTTCAGCAGAAGGCAACTCATGGTGGGGCTTGGCGGTCTGGCCGCCGGTACGGCGCTGTCGGGCATGGCGGCAACAGCGGTGACGGCATCGGAAAAGATGAAGCGTTTTGCGCAGGCCGGCGGCGATTTCAGCTGGACGCCACACAAGCTTGATCCCAAAGAATGCGCTGCCGTCGCCTACGAGGGCTACTGGCACAAGGGCTATGCCTGCGGCTACGGCACGTTCTACAGCATCGTGGGCCTGATGGCGGAAAAGTACGGCGCGCCGTACAGCCAGTTCCCCTTCTCCATGCTGGAAGCCAACAAGGGCGGCATTTCCGACTGGGGCACCATCTGCGGCGCGCTGTACGGCGCGGCGGCGGCCTTTGCCCTGTTCTGGGGACGTGACGAGCGCACCTCGATGGTGAACGAACTCTATCGCTGGTACGAGACCACCAAGCTGCCCATCTACCAGCCCGGTGATGCGGCCAAGGGCGTAAAGGGCGAATTGCCGCAAAGCGCTTCGCAGTCCGTGCTGTGTCACATTTCCGTCTCCAAATGGTGTTACGCCAACAAGATCGAGGCCACCAGCAAGAAGCGCAACGAGCGTTGCGGACGCCTTACGGCGGATGTGGCCGGCAAGGCCGCCGAGATACTCAATGCCAAGATCGATCAGGGCAAGAACTTCAAGGGCGTGTTTGCCAAGCAGGACGCCGTGGAAACCTGCGGGGCCTGTCACCAGACCAAGGGCAATGAGGCCAACTGGGCCAAGGGCGTCATGGATTGTACCCCGTGCCACAACGGCAGCGAGGCTCTGGCCGACAAGTTCAAGGATCATCCGTAAGAGAGAGGGGCGCGAGCCGCCCCGTATCTGGCGTTGAAGAAAACGGCGACATCCGCAAAGGATGTCGCCGTTACTCTTTTTCGGCGGCTGTTTCTTCGGTGCCATTTTCCGACGCGGCCTGCCACTGCCCTTCTGCCAAGAAAAAACCGTCCCGAAGGACGGTTTTGCAAGATGGATCGCGTTTTTCGGTTCAGCGGCGCAGACTGCTAATTTCGGAGGCGGCTTCCTCCGCTTCGCGAGCCACATGAACGCGGATGCCTTCCAGCACGCTCTGGATGGTATGGGCCTGCTCGGCCAGCATCTCCACTGTGGCACTGGCCGTGATCATGCTTCCCGAGATGGTGCCGCCGAGGACGTTGACTTCGGAAATGGCGCGGGCGATCTCTTCCGACGCGGCGGACTGCTGGGTGGCCGCGGCGGCAATGGCCTGCACCTGACGGCTGGAGTCGCCCGCCAGCGTCTGTATCTGCTCCAGAGCCTGACCGGACGACTGGGCCATCTCCGCCACCTTCTCGATGTCGCCCACGGCGGCCTCCACCGTATCGGTGTTGCGACGGGTTCCGGCCTGCACCGCGCCGATGGAATCTTCCACTTCCTTGGTGGCGCTCATGGTCTTTTCAGCCAGCTTGCGCACTTCGTCCGCCACCACGGCAAAGCCGCGTCCGGCTTCACCGGCGCGGGCCGCCTCGATGGCCGCGTTAAGGGCCAGCAGGTTGGTCTGGTCGGCAATGTCACGAATGATGGTCAGCACGGCGCCGATGGCGCGGGCCTGCCCGTCCAGATGCTCCATGTCGTCCTTGATGCTCATGGAGCGCTGCTGGACGTTCTTCATGCCGTTGACGGTATTGTTCATGATTTCCATACCGTGGTTGGCTTCCTTCTGGACGGAATCCGAGGCCTGTGCCGCAGCTTCCGCATTCTTGGCCACTTCCAGTACCGTGGAGTTCATTTCTTCCATGGCGGCGGATGTTTCCGCCAGACGTGCGGAAGTATGTTCCGCATCCTGCCGCACCTTGGAAATCTCACCGGAAAGGGTGTTGGTCATGGCATTGAGCTTTTCCACCACGTCCTTGAGCTGATCGACGGTTTCCATACGGGCCTTGCGGGAGGAAATTCCCGCTTCCCGCTTGAGGCTGAGCTCTTCGGTCACGTCCTGACTCAGTTCCACATGGCCGATGTTCTGCCCGGCGCGATTCTTGAGGTATTCAAGGTGCACGCGCATGGCATGGCCGTTGCTGAGGACGTTGAGACATTCATGCTCGCCCCGGCGCAGGCGTTCGATGCCGCAATTGGGCGTATTGCAGGTGGAGCCGTTCTTGGCGGAGCAATGCTGCCCCAGCACCTGCCGCAGGTCCGTCTTTTGCATGGCCCGCAGGGCGGCGGTATTGCAGAAGGTCCAGCGCATGTCCATATCCGTGACGGAAATGCCGTAGGGGACGGTATTGAGGATGCTTTCGTACCAGTAGGCGCGTTCCTCACGCTTGCGGATGTACTCACGAATGGCGGCGGACAGAGGGTCTTCCTGACGCGGAGTCACGTCCAGCGTTTCAGGAGATTCGACAGCCTGCTGAAGGAGTGCCCCGGCTGCGCCGACCGGCTCAAGCAGCCGGTGGATGAGAAAGCCGCCCGCAAGAAACAGGACAAGGGCTGTGGCAAGGCCCGCCAGAGGCGTAGCCACGGCCAGCGAAATGCCCGCCGTCAGGGCAAGGGCGACAAAAAGCAGGGCGATCAGCTTGATACTCAGGGCTTGCATGCTACGCCTCCGAAAAGCACAGGTGAAACGGGTCGGTAAATCTTATCGGCAGAATGGGACGGATATTTAGAGAAAACATGGCGACCTTGCGCCGTGTCCGCCCTCATGACGGAAAAAATGGGCCGCAAGGACGGCCCGCCCCGGCGAAACGAAGCCGGAATGCTCCGTAACAGGGCATTCCGGCCGTATTGCACAATGCGGGCGGGGCCGGACTGCGTTTCAGAGATTCTGGCGGTATTGCAGGGACTGCCGCAGGGTTTCCCTGTCCATGTATTTGACTTCCGCCCCCAGCGGAATGCCCTGCGCCAGACGGGATATCTTGATGTCGGGAAAGCGCTGCTGTACCAGAGACTTGATGAAGGAAGCCGTATTTTCGGCCTCCAGCGTCGCGCCCAGCGCCAGAATGAGCTCCGTAATCTCCCCTTCTTCCAGACGGCGCACAAGCCGTTCCAGATCGAGGCTTTCGGAATCCACCTTGTCCAGCGGCGCCAGCAGGCCGCCAAGAATCATGTACTGCCCGTGGTAGAAGCCGCCCTCGTCGAGCGCCAGCATGCTGTCCCATTCGGCGACAAGGCAGAGCGTATCCCGCTGCCGGGCGGCATCGCCACAGATGGAACAGGGGTCCGTAGCCGAAAGGCCGCCGCAACGGGAGCAGAGATGCAGCCTGTCGCGCAGGTCGTGCACATTGCGCCCGAGGCGGCGCGTTTCGGCCTCCGGCCATTTGAGCAGGGTCATGGCCACGCGCATGGCGGATTTGGGGCCGAGCCCGGGCAGGCGCGAGAGCTGTTCCACCAGCTCTCGCAGCGGTTCCGGTATGCGTGCGGACATGGACTAAAAGACGCCCGGCAGCTTGATGCCGCCGGAAATGGCGCTCATTTCGCGTTCCAGCGTTTCACGGGCAATGCGTCCGGCCTCGTTGACCGCGGCCAGAATGAGGTCCTGCAGCATTTCCACGTCGCCGCCCTCCAGAGCCTTGGGGTCAATGGCGATGCTGCGCAGCTCCTGCTTGCCGCTGACCACGGCCTTGACCATGCCGCCGCCGCTGCTGGCTTCATAGCTGCGCTCGGTGGCCTCCTGCTGGAGCTTGGCAAGCTTGTGCTGCATGACCTGCGCCTGGCGCAGAATGTCGTTCATGTTGCGCATGGAATTCTCCTTAGACTTCGGTACAGTGTTTGATGGTTGCATTGAGCAGCGAGAGACAGTCCTGCATCTCCGGCCGCTGACGAAATTCCTCGATGAGTTCCGCCTCGCTGCGGTGCGGACGGGGCGGAACAAATTCCAGTACCGGCTTCCCCGCGCCGTAGCGGGTCAGGGCCGCCAGAATGTCCGCACGGTGCTTTTCCGCCTGGGCGAGAATCTGGCCCGCGCCGGGGTAGAGGCGCAGGCGGTCGGATGTCCATTCGGCCCGCATCTGCCGCAGCAGATAGGGAGGCGGCGACGGACGGCCCTCGGCCTGCTCCGTCCGGCAGTATTCGCAGAAAGCCGCCCAGTCGAGCGGAACCGTGGGCATGACCGAGCCGTCCGTTTCCGGCGTGTCGGCCGGGGGCACGGGAAGCGGCGACGCCTGCCGTTCCGGGCTTTCCGCTTTCGCAGCGGCGGGCGGCGTCATGCCGGGCGCGGGCGTTGCCGCGTCTTCCGGCGGTTCGGGCCGGGGCCGGGCCGGGGCGGGGTCCTCGCTTTCCGCGTCATCCTCGGCGGCAGAGGCGGCGGCATCCGTCCGCACGGCGCGCGCCGCGCCGGGGCCTGCCTGACGGAGCGCTCCGCCCTCTTCCACGCGCCCGGCCTGTACAGGCGGCGTACAGGAAGCATGGGACACGGGAGAGGGGCCTGTGGAACGACCGGGCGGCATGCCTGCCACGGCATCCGTTGCCGGGAGCGCGGCAGGCGTGCCCGGCAGATTTTCCAGCGGCAGCAGTTGCGGCAGCAGGGCCAGATTGAGCAGCAGCAGTTCCAGCGCCGCGGCCGGTTCGGGATTCTGCACGATACCGCGCTGGGCGTCCAGCGTCATTTGCCAGGCGGCGTGCAGATGGGCGGCCGGGAAGCGGGGCGCAAGCTCCTGCCAGCAGAGGGCCTCGTCCCGGGTGAGCCCCAGATGGGGCAGCATGGCCGTTCCCGCCTGCCGCAGCAGAAAAAGGGTGCGCAGATGGCCGGACAGTTCCCGCACAAAGAAGCCGATGTCCACGCCCCGGGCGGCAATGCGCCGGGACAGTTCCGCCACGGTGACGCAATCCCGCGCGGCAAGCGCCTCGAACAGGCTGACAAAGAGCTCCTGTCCGGCCAGCCCCAGCACTTCGCGGGTCACGTCGGCCGTGAGATTGTCCCCGCCCAGAGCCAGCGCCTGATCAAGCAGGGACATGCTGTCGCGCACGCTGCCCGCCGCACGGCGGGCAATGAGGCGCACGGCGGGCTCCTCGTAGACAAGTCCCTCCCTGTTCAGCACATCGCACAGATGCGCGTGCAGCGCGTCCTCGCCCAGATGGCGGAAGACAAAGTGCTGGCAGCGGCTGACGATGGTAATGGGAAATTTGTGCACTTCCGTGGTGGCGAAAATGAAGACCACCCGGCTCGGCGGTTCCTCCAGCGTCTTGAGCAGGGCGTTGAAGGCATTGCGCGAGAGCATGTGCGCCTCGTCGATGATGAAGACCTTGTAGCGGCCTTCCATGGGCGCATAACCGATGGTCTCGCGCAGGGCGCGGGCATCGTCCACGCTGTTGTTGGACGCGCCGTCGATTTCGGCCACGTCCACATGGCTGCCCTGGGTGATCTTGCGGCACTGGGGGCACTGATTGCAGGGTTCGGGGCCGGGGGCATGCTCGCAGTTGAGCGCCTTGGCGAAGATGCGGGCAATGGTGGTCTTGCCCACGCCGCGAGTGCCGCTGAGCAGGTAGGCGGCTGCCACCCTGTCTTCGGCGGCGGCGCGGGAAAGCACGGCCTTGACCGTATCCTGACCGGCGACCTCGGCAAAGGTCTGGGGGCGGTAGCGTGCGGCGAGAGAAAGATGCTTCATGCGGCAGGATGGGGGCGCGCCCCGGAGAGCGCGCCCCGGCGGACGGCAGGACTAGATGGTGTAATGCGTGCTCCAGCTGGAGTACTTGGGATTTTCGCCCTTGACGACGGCAAAGAATTCCTTTTGCAGATGCTTGGTCACCGGGCCGGCCTTGCCTGCGCCGATGACGCGGCGATCCACTTCGCGGATGGGGGTCAGTTCGGCGGCCGTGCCGGTAAAGAAGGCTTCGTCGGCGATATAGAGCTCGTCGCGGGTGAACTGCTGCTCCTCCACGCGGT
The DNA here is from genome assembly GCA_944327045.1 of uncultured Desulfovibrio sp. Taxonomy (GTDB): domain Bacteria; phylum Desulfobacterota; class Desulfovibrionia; order Desulfovibrionales; family Desulfovibrionaceae; genus Desulfovibrio. The sequence goes on along the minus strand of CALVGJ010000154.1, from coordinate 10,923 downwards.
AGCCGAGGTCACGGGCCACGGTCATGACGGCGTCACGGGTGATGCCGCCGAGAATGGACGTCCACGGCGTGGTCTTGATGAGGCCGTCGCGCACGATGAAGATGTTTTCCCCGCTGGCCTCGGACACAAAGCCGTTGGTGTCCAGCATGACGGCCTCGTCGTAGCCCTCTTCCTTGGCTTCCACCTTGGCCAGAATGGAGTTCACATAGTTGCCCGCGGCCTTGGCCTTGCTCATGAGCGTGTTGACGTGCATGCGGGCAAAGGAGCTGGTCTTGGCGCGGATGCCCATTTCCAGCGCCTCGGGGCCGAGGTAGGCGCCCCAGGGCCAGACCGCAATGATGGTATGGACGGGATTGCTGCCGGGGTAGACGCCCATTTCCCCTTCGCCCACAAAGGAGAGGGGACGGATGTAGCCTTCGCGCAGCTTGTTGGCCTTGAGGGTCTCGAGCACGGCTTCGGAAATCTGCTTGGCCGTGTAGGGCAGCTCCAGACGCAGGATTTTGGCGGAGTTGACCAGACGGGTGCTGTGCTCGGCCAGACGGAAGACCGAGGACGTGCCGTCCGCACAGGCATAGGCGCGGATACCTTCAAAGACGGCGCTGCCGTAATGCAGCGCGTGGGTCAGCACATGCACCTGAGCCTGTTCCCACGGAACCAGCTTGCCGTCAAACCAGATAAATTTCGTTTTCTCCATGTGAGTATCCTTCTGTGCTGATGCAGGTTGTCGCGGTCGGGCCGCGCAAGGAAAAAAATTACTGAAAAGCGCGCCATAAGGCAAGGGCCATGCAGGCGGCCGCTTGCCAGAGCCGCCGCCGGAAGCTACAAAAAGAGGACGCGGCCCGCACGGCCGCCCTCAGTAGAGCATTTTCCGTTTGAAACGCTTTGCGTTTCAAACCATACGGCCTGGCGTTTCGCGGAAAAAACGCGGTTTTTCCGTTCACTTTCGGCCGGGCGGCGCTGTGCCGCCGCCTCGCATTTTGCCTTTTTCAAAGGCAAAATGTTCCAGGGAGAACAGGCATGACCGAATATGTATTGGGTATTGATGCCGGGGGGACGCATACCGATGCCGTCCTGTGCGGGCCGGAAGGCCTCGTGGCGGCGGCCAAGACCGTAACCTGTCACGACAATCTGCCGTCGTCCGTGGCCGAGGTGCTGCGGCGGCTGCGGGAAACGCCGGGTTTTGCCCCGGAAAAGATTCACCGGGTGACGCTGGGGGCCACCCTGGCCGTCAACGCCATCGTGCAGGACAAGGCCGACAGGGTGGGGCTGGCTCTCTCCGCCGGGCCCGGCCTCGCGCCGGAGCGTTTTGCCCTGGGGGCCCACGTCTGCGTGGTGCCCGGCGGGCTGGATCACCGGGGCACGGAAGTGACACCCCTTGCGCCGGAGGGGCTTGCCCGGGCCGCCGCCCGCTGGAAGGAAGACGGGGTGCGGGCCGTGGCCTGCGTGGGCAAGTTCTCGCCCCGCAATCCCGCGCATGAAAATGCCATGCGGGAGGTGGCCGCACGCGCCTGCGGTCTGCCCGTGACCTGCGGCCATGCCCTTTCCGGGCAGCTCAATTTCCCGCGCCGCATCGCCACCGCCTATTACAATGCGGCCGTGGCCCGTCTGCACGCCGCCTTTCTGGATGCCGTAGAGGGCGAACTTGCCCGGGCGGGCATCCGCGCTCCCGTACGCCTGCTCAAGGCCGACGGCGGAGCCGTCCCGGCCGCGCTGTCGCGCCGGGAGCCGGTGCAGTCCATCCTTTCCGGCCCGGCGGCCAGCGTCATGGGCGTCATGGCCCTTGCCCCAGTGGAGGAGGATGAATGCTCGCTGCTCATGGACATGGGCGGCACCACCACCGATCTGGCCGTCTTTGTGGACGGGTCGCCGGTGGTGGACAGGGACGGCATGCTGCTGGGCGGGCGGCGCACGCTGGTGCGGGCGCTGGCCTCGCTGTCCATCGGCGTGGGCGGGGACTCCCTGCTGCGGCCGACGGTCGACGGGGTACAGGTGGGCCCGCTGCGCGAAGGCCCGGCCTGCGCCTTCGGCGGCACGCGGCCGACCCTGCTGGACGCGCTCAATGTACTGGATGCCGCTACGCCGGGCAGTCCGCTTTCCGGTGATGCGGCGGCCTCGCGCCGGGCGCTGGAGGCGCTGGCCTCGGAGGCCGGACGACCCTGCGAAGTGCTGGCCCGGCAGGCCGTGGAAGACGCCTTGCGGCAGATCGGCGAGGCCGCGGCGACGTTGCTGCGCGGCTGCAATGAACGTCCCGTCTATACGCTGGCGGCGCTCAAGGGCATGCGGACGTTGCGGCCCCGGCGCGTCTGGCTGGTGGGCGGCCCCGCGGATCGCCTGCGGCAGCGGCTGGCGCAATTTCTGTCGCTGCCGGTGGACTGTCCCCCGCATGCGGACGTGGCCAATGCCGTGGGCGCGGCCTTGACCCTGCCCACGGCCACGCTGGACGTCTATGCCGACACCGGACGCGGCCTGCTGCGGGCTCCGTCGCTGGATCATGAGGAACGGCTGGCCGCTTCCGCCCGCCTGCCGCAGGTGGAAGCGCGGGCGCTGGAGCTGCTGCGCGACCATCTGGCGGAAAACGGCGCGGACGAGGCCGTGGACGGAACCGCCCGGCTGGAAGTGCTGGAGGCCGATTCCTTTGCCACCCTGGATGACGGCGGCTACGGCGCGCGGGATATGCGGGTGAGCTGTCAGGTGGTGCCGGGCATTGCCGGACGCCTGACGGGCGCGGCAGGGGAAGGCGCGTGGAACTAGTGCTGTACGAGCCGGAGATACCGCCCAACACCGGCAATGTGGCCCGCTTGTGCGCGGCGACGGACACCCCCCTGCATCTCATCGAGCCGCTGGGGTTTCGTCTGGAAAATCGTTATCTGCGACGGGCCGGACTGGACTACTGGCCCAATGTGCGCCTGAGCGTCTGGCCGGACTGGGAAAGCTGGCTGGCGGCGGCACGCGAAGCCCGCGGCGGCCGCGCTCCTCGTTGCGTCATGACGTCGGCGCGGGGCGGAACCCCGCTGCACCGTTTCCCCTTTGCGGCGGACGACTGTCTGGTCATGGGGCCGGAGACGCGCGGTCTGCCCGCCGCCCTGCTGGCGCAGGGCGAGGCGGTGCGCATTCCCATGAAGCCGGGCGGCGTGCGCAGCATCAACATGTCCACGGCCGCGGGCATCGTGCTCTATGCCGCGCTGGCCTCCTGCGGCCTTCTGGATGCGCCGGGCTGGTGCTGAGGCCGCGGACGGCGATTTTGGCGAGCTGGGGAAGCGGCGATGCTGGCGATCATGGCGGTCTGTTTTCTGGTGGGCTTTCTGGGAGCCGTCACGGGCGTGGGCGGCGTGCTCATCCCTCCGGTGCTCATGTTCGCGGGCGGGCTGGAAACCCATGTGGCCATGGGCACGGCGCTGGCTTCCTTTCTTCCCCTGAGCCTGTTTTCGGCCTTCATCTATGCCCGCATGGGCTGGTATCAGCCCCGCAAGGCGCTGGTCTTCCTTCTGGGGGGCATTGCCGGAGGGATCGCCGGAGGAAGGCTGAATGCCTATGTCCCCGGCCCGCCGCTGGTCTGTCTGCTGGCCTGCCTTATCATCTTTGCGGGAGGCGCGGCCCTGCGGCCGCGCCGACAGGGCCGGGGCGGCGCGTTCTGGCTGTCGGCCCGGGGACTTTTCTGCATGGGCGTGGTGACGGGACTGACGGCGGGCCTTACCGGGGCGGGCGGACCGGTGCTTTCCATTCCCTGGATGGTGGCCGTGGGGCATGCGCCCTTCTTTGCCGTGGGGTCCTCCATGTTCATGCAGCTGGGCACCATTCTTTCCGGCAGCTGGGGCAATGCCTGTTCCGGCTTTATCGACTGGCGCCTGCTGCCGTGGATCATGATTATGGAAATGGCCGGCTGCCTTGTGGGTCTTCGGGTGGCCCGGCATATTTCCTCCGAGCTCGCCAGACGGGCCATCGGCGTGCTGTGCACGGGGCTGGGGGGATTTCTGCTGCTGCGTCAGATTCTGGAGTTCTAGATGAATATAGCCTCCCTTTTCATCCGTCGCCCGGTGGCGACGGTGCTCGTCATGCTGGGCCTGCTCTTTTTCGGTGCGGCGGGCTACGTCAACCTGCCGGTGAACCAGCTCCCCAACGTGGACTTTCCCACCATTCAGGTTTCCGCCGACCTGTCCGGGGCCGACCCGGAAACCATGGCCGCCTCGGTGGCCACCCCGCTGGAAAAGGAGTTCTTCACCATTGCGGGCATCGACTCCATCACCTCGGTCAACGCCACGGGGCGCACGCGCATCACCATCCAGTTTGCGCTTGACCGGGACATCGACGCCGCAGCACTGGACGTGCAGGCGGCCATCGGCCTGGCCCGGCGGCGGCTGCCCACCAACATGACCAATGACCCCAGCTTCCGCAAGGTCAATCCCGCCGACCTGCCCATTCTCTACCTGCGCGTCAGTTCGCCCACCCTGCCGCTCTACCAGCTCAACGAATATGCGGATACGCTCATCGGTCAGCGGCTTTCCATGGTCAAGGGCGTGGCGCAGGTGGTCATCTACGGGCAGAAAAAGTACGCCGTGCGCGTGCAGCTCGACCCGGACGCGCTGGCCACGCGCGGCCTCGGCATCGACGAGGTGTCCGAAGCCATCATGGCCGCCAACAGCAAGCTGCCGACCGGTTCGCTGGACGGGGCGCGACGTTCGCAGTCCATCAAGGCCTCCGGCCAGCTCGAGGATGCGCGGGCCTTCCGGGACGTCATCGTGGCCTACCGGGACGGCGCCCCCGTGCGTCTGCGCGACATCGGCCGGGTCATCGACAGCGTGGAGCAGGACAAGCAGCTTGCCTGGAGCAACGACGGCGCGCCCTGCATCACCCTGGCCGTGGAACGGCAGCCGGGCGCCAACACCGTGGAAGTGGTGGACGCCATCCGTGCGCTTTTGCCCGAACTGCAACGGCAGGTGCCTCCCTCGGTGGGCGTGAACATCTTTTACGACCGTTCTGAAACCATTCGCGAATCCGTGGCCGAAGTGAAGTTTACCCTCGTGCTGACGGTCTTCCTCGTGGTGCTGGTCATCTTCCTCTTCCTGCGCAATCTTCCGGCCACCGTCATTCCCAGTCTGGCCCTGCCCATGTCGGTCATCTCCACCTTTGCCGTCATGTACGGCATGGGCTTCAGTCTGGACAACCTTTCACTCATGGCGCTGACGCTGGCCGTGGGCTTTGTGGTGGACGACGCCATCGTCATGCTGGAAAACATCGTCCGCCACCAGGAAATGGGCAAGGACCCGCTCACCGCGGCCCATGACGGCTCGCGGGAAATCGGCTTCACCATCATTTCCATGACCATCTCGCTGGCCGCGGTCTTCATCCCCGTGCTCTTCATGGGCGGCGTGGTGGGACGGCTCTTCTACGAGTTCGCGGTGGTCATCATCACGGCCATCCTCTTTTCCGGCGTGGTGTCGCTGTCGCTCACGCCCATGCTCTGCGCCTACTTCCTGCGGGCCCAGCCCCAGCACCGCGCCGGTTACGAGGGCATGTACGGCCGGATGGAGCGGGCCTTCGACTGGCTGGCGGGCAAGTACGCCGCCTCGCTGGACGTGGTGCTGCGGCACCGGCGCCTGACCCTGCTGGGCTCCCTGCTGCTTTTGCTGGCTACGGCCTGGCTGGGCATGGTGATTCCCAAGGGCTTTCTGCCCACCGAGGACATGGGCTTCATGAGCGCCACCACCGAGGCGGAACAGGGCATTTCCTTTCAGGGCATGGTGGAGGCGCAGCATTCACTGGACGAACTGTTGCGCAACGACCCGGAGGTGGAGAGCTTCAACTCCGTGGTGGGCATCGTGGGCAGCAGCCAGAGCATGAGCAACGGCAGTCTCATGATCCGCCTCAAGCCCTACCACGAACGCGAGGGCATCAACGAGGTGGCCGAACGCCTGCGGCGCACGCTCAACACCTCGCCCGCGCTGCGGGTCTTCCTGCGGGTGCCGCCCTCCATCAACATTGGCGGCCGTTCCTCCAAGTCGCTGTACCAGTACACGCTTTCCGGGCCCAACATGGAAGAGCTCTTCGACTGCGCGCAAAAGGTGGAGCAGGCCCTGCGGCGCGTGCCGGAAATTCAGGACGTGAACAGCGACCTCCAGCTCCGCAATCCCGAACTGCGCGTGCAGATCGACCGCAACCGGGCCGCCGCGCTGGGCGTGAGCGCCGGGCAGATCGAACTTGCCCTGCAATCGGCCTTCGGCTCGCGGGAAATCTCCACCATCTACGCGCCGAGCAACGACTATACGGTATTCGTCGAACTGCTCAAGTCCTTCCAGCAGTCGTCGGAGGCGCTCTCCCGCCTCTATGTGCGCTCCAGTCAGGGTGATCTCGTCCCCCTTTCCACCGTGGCGAGCATGAAGCCCGGCGTGGGCCCCATTTCGGTGAGCCATTCCGGGCAGTTCCCCGCCGTGACCATCTCCTACAACCTGCGGCCCGGCGTGGCCCTCAGCGAAGGCGTGGCCGCCGTGGAGCGCGCCAGTCTGCCCCTACTGCCCGATTCGGTGAGCGCCGAATCCCAGGGCACGGCGCAGGCGTTTCAGGATTCGCTTTCCGGCATGGGCTGGCTGCTTTTGCTGGCCATCGTGGTCATCTACCTTGTGCTGGGCATCCTCTACGAAAGCTTCATCCACCCGCTGACCATCCTCTCCGGCCTGCCCTCGGCGGGCTTCGGGGCGCTGCTCACGCTCTGGATTTTCGGGCAGCCGCTGGATCTCTACGGTTTTGTGGGCGTCATCATGCTGCTGGGCATCGTCAAGAAAAACGCCATCATGATGCTGGACTTCGCGCTGGAGGCCCAGCGCCATGACCCCAGCTGCACGCCCCTGCAGGCCATCACGCAGGGCTGCCATGTGCGTTTTCGTCCCATCATGATGACCACCATGGCCGCCCTCATGGGCGCGGTGCCGCTGGCCATCGGCATGGGCATGGGCGCGGACGCCCGGCGTCCCCTCGGTCTGGCCGTGGTGGGCGGGCTCTGCTTCTCCCAGCTGGTGACGCTCTACATTACGCCCGTTTACTATTATTATATGGAAAAGTTCTCGCAGTGGCTGGGACGCCGTTACGGCGGCCGTTTCCACCAGCAGCCGGAGGAGGTTCCCCATGCCTGAGTGCCGACGCTGCGGGCACTGCTGCCGCCTCGGCGGCCCGACCCTCATGCGCGGGGATGCGGACAGGCTGCTGGACGGAACACTGCCCCCGTCAGCCATTGTCTGTCTGCGGCGCGGCGAATGGGCCCGCCATGACGGCAGCCGGGGCACCACGGCTGACGGAGCTCCGCGCGGCGACAATCTGGCTCCGCTGACCTGCGAGATGCTCAAGCTGCGCGGCAGCGGTTCAGGGCCGCATCCCTGGCAGTGCCCGTACCTGCGGGAAACCACCGGACAGACGGCCTGCGCCATCCATGACCGCCGTCCGCTGCAATGCCGCGCGTTGTTCTGCGAAGCCCCGCAGGCTGTGGAAGACTTGCTGGCGAGCGGCGATTTCCTTTCGCGGGCGGAGCTCTTCTCCCGGCTGGCCGCCGTCGAGCCGCGCGCATCCCTCTGGCGGGAACTGGCCGAGGCTCACGAGGAATCCTGTCCGGCGAACGCCTATTTTCGCCTCCGGCAGGATTTGGCGACAACGCCGGACGTGGCTGCCGTGCGGCGGGAGCTTGCCGAACGGGAACGCTATGACGAAGCCTTCCGGCAGCTCTGCGTGGAGCGCGGCGCGCTGGAACCGGAGCTGCTGCCGCTGGTGCTGGGACGTCCCCTGCGTGAACTGCCCCGCCCGGTGGGTACCCTGACGAAATGACAGGCCCGCAAGCTGCCGGAAGGAAGCCCTCTTCCCTTGACAGGAGAGGGACAGACACATAAGATTGTTCGTTACAATAAATTTGAGCCCTGCCGCCGCGTCCGTTTCCGGGCACGGCTCTTTTCGTCCCTGCCCGCGTGGACGAAAAACGGCAGGGCGGGTAAGGCCCCGTCGGAGCCGTCCCGCGACAGCCCCGCGCCAACCCAGAAGGAGGACGCATGGCCCGTATTACTGTGGAAGATTGTCAGGAACGCGTGGACAACCGCTTTCTGCTGGTGCAGATGGCCATCAAGCGCGTGCGCCAGTATCGTGAAGGCTACGAGGCGCTGGTGGACAGCCGCAACAAGGAAGTGGTGACCGCCCTGCGCGAGATTGCCGCCGGCAAGGTCATGCCCGAAGACATGAGCCTGTACACGCCCCTGCCCGAAGGTCAAGAGGCCCCCAACAGCGAAGGCTAGTCATGGCGCAACGCGATTATTACGAAGTGCTGGGAGTGGCCCGCGACGCTTCGGAAGACGAGATAAAAAAGGCCTACCGCAAGCTCGCCATGCAGTACCATCCGGATCGCAACCCCGGCGATGCGGAAGCGGAACGCAAGTTCAAGGAAGCTGCGGAAGCCTATGACGTGCTGCGCGATCCGGACAAACGGGCCCGCTATGACCGCTTCGGTCACGCCGGGGTGCAGGGCGGCGCGGGCGGCTTCGGCAGCACGGACGATATTTTTGCCCATTTCAGCGATATTTTCGGCGACCTGTTCGGTTTCGGCGGCGGAACGGGCCGCAGCGGCCCCCGGCCCATGGCCGGTGCCGATTTGCGCTATAATCTGGAAATCAGTTTTGAACAGGCCGCGACCGGGGCGGAAATCCCCCTCAAGCTGCCCCGTCATGATCAATGCCCGGAATGTCAGGGCAGCGGAGCGGCTCCCGGCACCAAGCCGGAAACCTGCCGCCAGTGCAACGGCACGGGACAGGTTCGCCGGACGCAGGGCTTTTTCCAGCTGGCCATGCCCTGCCCGGTCTGCCACGGTACGGGACAGGTCATTACCAATCCCTGCCCCCGCTGCAAGGGGGACGGCGTGGTGGAGAACGTACGCGAGATCGTGGTACGCATCCCCGCCGGGGTGGACACGGGCACGCGGCTGCGCGTGCGTGGCGAAGGGGAGGCCGGCGTGCACGGCGGCCCGCCCGGCGACCTCTATGTGGTGCTGCATGTCGCGCCGAGCAAGCATTACGACCGCCAGGGCCAGGACCTCATTTATGAATGCTCCATCAGCTTCGTGCAGGCCGCATTGGGTCATCGCGTCGAGGTGCCGGGTCTCAACGGGTCCCTCCCGCTGGAAATTCCCAAGGGCATCCAGAGCGGAACGCCGCTGCGTCTCAAGGGAGAAGGCATGCCCTATCCCGGCCGCAGCCAGCGGGGAGACCTGCTGGTGGTGGTCAAGGTGCTGACGCCTACCAAGCTTACCGAACGACAGGAAGAACTGCTGCGCGAATTCGAGTCCCTCGGCGAGGAAAGCCTGCTCGACAAGGCCAAGAAGGTCGGAAGGAAAATCGGCAAGAAGATCGGTCTGGACTAGGGCCTGTCAACACCATTTATTGCCTGTTTTGGGGGAAGGGAAACCCCTCGTTCTGCTGTCGATGTCTGTAAGGCTCCTGCCTCGCCTGACAGGCACGGCCTGCGGCCGCCCGTCGGGTCACGACGGGAGCGGATTTCCCTTCCCCATCAAGTCCCATCCCTTCCCAGCGCGCTTTTACCAGGAAAAGAATCGGAGACACGGCGCTCCCCCGCTACCAAAGGCAAGCGGAGCGCGCACAGCTTGTTTGTTTTAGAGCAATTCCACATTGAAAATGTGGATTGCTCTGGTAGTCGCGAGAGCGACTACCAGCAACCGGACACACGGAAAAACCACGCTTTTTCCGTGGTGTGCGGGCAGCGTCAGCAGGGAAATTGGACACAATTTCCCTGCGAATCTGCTTTAGAACATTTTCCGTTTGAAACGCTTTGCGTTTCAAACCATACGGCCTGACGTTTCGCGGAAAAAACGCGGTTGTTCCGCTCACTTTCGGCCGGGCGGCGCTGTGCTGCCGCCTCGCATTTCCTTTTTTTAACGGAAAAACAACCTATCTATTGAAATTATTTGTAAAAAAATTGTGTTGGCAGGCCGTAATCCTGTCGCATGGAAAATCGGGGGCGCACGGCGTCCCTCTGTTTTTTTGGGGCGTCTGTCGAATATGTCCCATGTCCGCCTGATCCGATGGAAGCTTTCTTCCCGCTGCCATGCACCTCGCAATGCAGCCTTTTTTGCCGGACCGGAAGAATGTTCCGCAATGCTTGCGCCCCTGCCCAAGACAGGCTAGGGTACTGCAGGACAGAAAAGCCATGCGGCCCCGCCCGACGGGCAACTGCCGGCAGCCGGGGCATGTGTGTTGTCGGAGAAACAATATACCGATTTTCTTTCCTTTCTGTGACGAGCACAGAAAGTTTTCTGAAAATGCGTCAAAATAGACTGTTCAACCAAACAATTTCTTGCTAGGCTTTGGACACATCGAGGACATCTCCTCAACGCCACGTCTCCCGCTGCCGCGCGGCAGCATGAGAGACGACAGCCCTGACCATGCCAGCAGCGCATTTTCTCCCGCTCTGCCGCACAGAACCGGAACGCGGGACGCCATGCCTCTGGCCTGCTTTTGCCAAACAGAGCGCCTTCGGGCGCAAGGAGGATCATAATGGCGAAGATGAAAACCATGGACGGCAATAACGCCACAGCGCACATTGCCTACGCCCTGTCCGACACGGCCGCCATCTACCCCATCACGCCCTCGTCCGTCATGGGCGAAGTGGTGGACGAAATGGCCGCCCGCGGCGCGCTCAATCTCATGGGCCAGAAAGTGCTCGTGCGGGAAATGCAGTCCGAGGCCGGCGCGGCCGGCGCCGTGCACGGCATGCTCTCCGGCGGGGCGCTGACCAGCACCTTCACGGCCTCGCAGGGTCTCCTGCTCATGATTCCCAACATGTACAAGATCGCCGGTGAACTGCTGCCCGGCGTCTTCCATGTGTCGGCCCGCGCGCTGGCCTCGCATGCCCTGTCCATCTTCGGCGATCATCAGGACGTCATGA
>CALVGJ010000153.1 GCA_944327045.1 uncultured Desulfovibrio sp. | reverse complement strand
ATATCTACTGGGTCGGCTGCGTCGATTACGACCACCGCGATTTCCACGGCTACTCCCGTTCGCCTGAAGGCACCACCTACAACGCCTACCTCATCAAGGACGAAAAGAACGTCCTGATGGATACCGTGTCCCCGGGCTGCGCCGGCACCCCGCTGTGCCGGCTGGGCAAGGTCATGGAGCCGGAAAAGGTGGACTACATCGTCTGCAACCACATGGAGCTGGACCATGCCGGCTCCCTGGCGCAGATCGTGGAACGCTGCAAGCCTGAGAAGATCTTCTGCTCAACCCTTGGCCTCAAGTCCATGCAGGGCTACTTCAACACCAGGGACTGGCCCGTCGTCGCCGTCAAGAGCGGCGACAAGCTGGAGATCGGCAAGCGCACCATCATCTTCCAGGAGACCCGCATGCTGCACTGGCCGGACAGCATGGTCTCCTACATCCCGCAGGACAAACTGCTGATCAGCAATGACGCCTTCGGCCAGAACATCGCCACCAGCTGGCGCTATGCCGACGAGCACGACGAAGGCGACTTCGTGCGGGCCATCAAGGAATACTACTACAACATCGTGCTGCCCTACTCCCCGCAGGTGCTGGCCACCCTGCCCGTCGTGGAAGGCCTCGACATCGATATGATCGCGCCCGACCACGGCCTCATCCACCGTGGCGAAAAGTCCGTGCGCTTCATCATCGACATGTACCGCAAGCTTGCCGAACAGAAGCCGCAGCAGCGGGCCGTCATCTTCTACGACACCATGTGGAATTCCACCGAAAAGATGGCCTATGCCGCCTGCAGCGGTCTGGAAGAAGCGGGTGTGCCCGCGCGCCTCATGTCCGTGAAGAACAACCACCACAGCCAGATCATGACCGAGCTGGCCGACTGCGGCGCCGTGCTCGCCGGTTCGCCCACGCACAACAATACCGTGCTGCCTCTGGTGGCCGCCCAGCTTACCTACATGAAGGGCCTCCGGCCCAAGAATCGGGTGGGCGGCGCTTTCGGCTCCTACGGCTGGTCGGGCGAATCCGCCAAGTACATTCACGAGCAGCTCGAAAGCATGGGCATGGAAATGCCCGCCGCGCCGGTCAAGTGCAACTGGGCCCCCGGCCACGAGGCCCTCAAGGCCTGCCATGAGCTCGGCAAGGCCGTAGGCGAAGCGCTCAAGCGCAAGTGCCGGGGCGAATAGCACCGCTCCGGCCAAAGCGCGTTTTTTCCGCGAAACGACAGGCCGGTATGGTTTGAAGCGCAAAGCGTTTCAAACGGAAAATGCTCTAAAAAAGGAACCCCGCTTTTTGCGGGGTTCCTTTTTGGGGAATATCTTTTTCCGAGCGGCATGATGCCCCGCACGGCGTCAAAAAGACGCCGTACACGACACACCCGCTTGCCCTATTTTGCTTCTTCCGTCACAGTATGCCGGGCATCAGCGGCAAAACGCAGGGCCGGCATGCCGAGGCCGCGCCCGGCCGCATGACGACCGAGGGCATCGGCTTCCGCCCGGACATAGGTGCAGCCTTCCAGCCCGTACCGTTTGGCCGGCATGCGCTCGCCGTCGCAGCTCACCGTAGCCGCCGTGCGCGGCAGGACCACCCGCTCCAGCCGCTGGATGCGCACCCCGAGACTGTGCGTATGCCGAAAGACCAGACGCAGGGCCTCTTCCTGCGCGGCGGGCAGACACAGCACCCGAAGCGCGCCGGAAGGACGATTTTTCTTGCCTGTCCCGGCAAGCCAGAGCACATCCAGCACGGCGGGCGCTGCCGCCAGCGCTTCGATGGCCTGTCCGAGTTCTTCGCCGCTCAGGTGGTCAAGATGGCATTCCAGCTGGCAGACTTCTTCCCGTCCGCCATGCGCCTGCGTATCCGCCGGAGTTTCGCGCACCTCCCAGATACGCAGCCCTGCCGGAGCCGGACGCGAACCGTAACCGGTTCCCAGACGGCCCAGCCGACCCTGCGGCCCTTCGGCAAAATCGTCCACCAGCGCATGCACCAGCGCCGCGCCGGTGGGCGTCACCAGTTCGGTCTGCGCGCCGCTCGGGCGCACCGGCTTGCCCTGCATGAGGCAGGCTGTGGCCGGAGCGGGCAGAGGAATGCGCCCATGCGCGCACTCGATGCTGCCGCCGAACCACGGCAGGGACGAGGCCGTCACCCGTTCCACGCCCAGCTCTTCCAGTCCCCAGCAGACACCGAGAATGTCCACCAGCGTATCCACAGCCCCGACCTCATGAAAATGCACCTGCTCCACCGGAATACGGTGCGCATGCGCCTCCGCCTGCGCCAGAGCGTCCAGCACGGCCAGAGCCCGTCCGCGTACCCGTTCCGCCACGTCCACCCGCCGGAAGATGGCGGCAATGTCCGCCGGATGGCGCAGCGGCTGTTCCTCCTCCCGCCAGCGCACATCCGCGCAAAAACCCGGGCCGCCCGCACGGTTTTCCTCCCGGCACTCGATGACGCAGGCTACGCCCGCCTGTGCCAGACGTTCCGCCAGAGGAGAAAAGTCCACGCCAAGATGCGCCAGCGCCGCAAGCGTCATGTCGCCGCTGATGCCATTTGCACAATCCCAGTACATATCCATGAAGCACACCTCCCGAGTGCGCCGCCGGAGCGGAAAACGGGCGGACTTGTACAGCCGCGGCCCTTGGTGTATACTTTGTGAAAGAGCATTTTGCACGAATCGCCTGTCTTCCCGGACCTGACCGAGCCGGGCCGGTCTTTCAGCGGGAGCGGACAAGGCAGGATATGCAGTTACGCAAAAGCGGCGGCATGCCGCCGCATCGTATCGTCAACCATCACCGCAAGGAGGCTGCATGGCCGTCAAGCATTGGATGACCAACGACGTCATCACCGTCAAGGCCGACACTTCGCTGCTCAAGTGCCGTAACCTGATGAAAGAGAAAAATATTCGCCGTGTGCCCGTGGTGGACGACGATAATCATGTCATCGGCATCATTTCCGACCGGGACGTCAAGAGCGCCTCACCGTCCAAGGCGACAGCCCTGGAAGTGCATGAAATGCAGTATCTGCTGGCCGAAATCAAGGCGCGCGACATCATGACGCCATCCCCCGTCACTGTCAAACCCGAAGCCACGGTGGAAAACGCCGCTGTCCTCATGGTGGACCGCAAGATCGGCGGCCTGCCCGTGGTGGGGGATGACGGCCGGCTGTGCGGCATCATCACCGATCAGGATATTTTCAAGGTGCTCATCGACATCACGGGCGCGCGTCTCGGCGGCCTGTATGTGGCGCTGGAAGTGGACGACAAGCCCGGCGCCATGCGCCCGGTCTTTGATACTCTGCGCGAGCAGGGCGCACGCATCAGCTCCGTGCTGAGCCGTAATCCCGAAGGCGCGGGCAAGCGGCAGGTGTTCATCCGTACCATGCCCATGAGCGGCCCCACGCAGGAGGCCGCCACCATTGATGCTCTGCGCGGCGTGGCCAAAATCCTTGATTTCTCCCACTGCGACCCGGTATAGGGGGGCTGGGGATGAAGGCGGCGGCAAGTGCGCCATACACTTGCCAATGACGCAATTTTATGGCAAAGCAATTCGTGGCGAAGCAGGATATGCTTTTCCAAGCACTGGGAAATCGGCCGATTATCGGCTGGCGGGCTTTGGGGCATATCGCCCCTGAGCGAGAGTAATACATGTCCAAGGAGGACACGATGGCTGAAATCACGTATAAGGGTAAAACCTTTGAA
>CALVGJ010000152.1 GCA_944327045.1 uncultured Desulfovibrio sp. | reverse complement strand
GTCTCGGCGTCAAGCTGACCCGCCTGACGCAGGAACAGGCCGACTACATCGGCGTGAAGGTGGAAGGTCCCTACAAGTCCGACAACTACCGTTATTAGAGCATGTTGCCTCTGAAAAAGGCAACATGAGAGGCGGCACTGCGCCGCCCGGCCAGAAGTGAGCGGAAAAACCGCGTTTTTTCCGCGAAACGCCAGGCCGTATGGTTTGAAACGCACAGCGTTTCAAACTGAAAATGCTCTCGTTGCCGTCCGCCGCAGGCGGCGGGAAGGCATATCCGGGCAAGGCGTCTCCGCGCGGAGGCGCCTTGTCCTTTTCCGGCGGCTGCCGCCCCGCAGGCGGGACTTGACGGAAACGCCCGATACGGGCAGCCTTATGCGGCCGTCCCCTGACGGGACGGCCGTTTTTTGCCGGGGAGAGTTCACATGCAGCATGACGGCATTCTGACCGTGACCAAGATATTTGAATTTGCCTACGCGCATCGCCTGCCCGCCTACGCGGGCAAGTGCGTGCATCTCCACGGACATACCGGCAGGCTGGAGGTAGAGGTGGCCGGACTGTCCGGCAGCAGCCCCTATCCGGGCATCGTGGTGGATTTTCATGATCTCAAGGCCATGCTGGCTCCCGTTCTGGAAGAGGTGGATCACCGCTGCCTTGACGACGTCATCAACGCGCCCGACTGGGCGGACTGGGCGGCGGCCCATCTGCCGCGAGTCCGCAGCGAGAGCGGCGAAGAACTCTTTGCGGCCACAGCGGAAAATATGGTGCTCTGGGTACGTCATCGCCTGCTGACGCTCTATCCCGGACTGGATGTGCGGCGCCTGCGCTGGTGGGAATCCGGCACGTCCTATGCCGAGTGGAGGTCGGCATGATCCGTCGGGAATTTCGGGCCGAGGACAGCCTGCGCCTGCGCGTCATATCCCTGTTTCTGAGCATCGACGGCGAGGTCAACGCCTGCGGGCAGGGGACGCCCGCCTTCTTCATCCGGCTTGCGGGCTGCAATCTGCGTTGCTGGCAGGCTGACGGCGGCTGCGATACGCCGTATTCCTTCGGCTCCGGCGAGGAAATGCCGGTGGGGGAGCTGCTGCGGCGTGTGGAGACTTCCGGCTGCCCCAAGGTGACGCTGACCGGCGGAGAGCCCCTTTTGCAGCGGGGCCCGGCGCTGGCCGCCCTTCTGGAAGGACTGGCCGACCGCAAGGTGGCCGTTTCCGTGGAGACCAACGGCACGTTGCCGCCGGACTTTGCCGGACGCGAGCATGTGACGAGCCTCGTCTATGACTATAAATGCCCGTCCAGCGGCTGTGAGGCGGCCATGCTGCCTTTTGCCGAGATGTATGCCGCCCTCGGCCCGCGGGACTACATCAAGTTCATCATTGCCGACGATACGGACTATGCCTGCGCCCGCGACAAGGTGCTGCAGGCGCGCGGGCTGGCGCATGCCGGGCCCCGGCTGGCCTTTTCGTCCTTTCTGCCCGTGCTGCCCGGCGGCCTGACGCCGCAGGCGCTGGTGGCCCGTCTGCTGGAAGACCGCCTCTTCGAGGTGCAGTACAATCTGCAGATACACAAGTTCATCTGGCCGGATGCCGAGACGGACATCTGAACGCCGGTCTTTTTCCTTTCCCCTCTTTGGATACTTCTGCGCATGAAAAACGTCACCATCTATACGGACGGTTCCTGTCTGGGCAATCCCGGCCCCGGCGGCTGGGCCGCCATTCTGGAGCTGGACGGCACCGGACACCGCCGGGAGATGTCCGGCGGCTATGCACGCACCACCAATAACCGCATGGAATTGCGGGCCATGCTCTTTGCGCTGGAGGCCCTGAAGGAACCCTGCGCCGTGGAGCTCTATACGGATTCCCAGTATGTCTGCCACGCCGTGGAAAAGGGCTGGCTCTGGGGCTGGAAGAAACGCGGCTGGATCAAGTCCGACAAGAAACCGGTGAAGAATGTGGACCTCTGGCAGCAGTTGCCGTCCCTGCTCCAGCGGCACGAAGTGCGCCTGCACTGGCTGCGCGGACACGCGGGCCATCCCGAGAACGAACGCTGCGACGAACTGGCCCGGCAATGCGCCGCCCGGCGGGACCTGCCGCCAGATGAAGGATTCCGCCCGGAGGACGTTTAGGGTCTATCACGTTTTTTTGAGGGGGAAGACTCCCCTTTACGGGCATCGACAGCAGAGCGAGGGGTTTCCCTTCCCCCCAACAGGCAGCGAATAATGTTAACAGGCCCGAGAGCAATCCTGTTGCGGTATGCCGTTACGGTCTTGCCCGATCTTTTCGGCCCTGTCCTGCGAAAGCATTGCCCCGTCCTGTCCTGACAGCATCCTGGCCGTCGTGTGCGGCCGGATCGCTCCGTCCGTGAACCATCAAAACGCCCTGTACCGGGCAGATGTACCCTATGTCGCCGGAATCCCTCCTGTCCGTCTGGAATGCCCTCGGGCTGCCGCTGTGCCGTCTTCTGCTGGGGCTTGCGCTGGGTCTGCTGGTGGCCAATACGCTGGAAGCGCTGCGCTGGACCCGTCATCTGGCCCGGCTGGCGCAACCGCTGGCCCGGGTAGCCCATCTGCGCCCTGTGGCGGGCGCGGCCTTCGCGCTGGCCTTTGTCTCTCCCGCCTCGGCCAACGGCCTCCTGTCCGAGGCGCACGAGGCCGGGCGCCTTTCCCGGCGGGAACTCGTGCTGGCCAATATTTTCAACAGCCTGCCCGCCTTTCTGACCCATACGCCCACCATCTTCTTTCTTACCTGGCCGGTGCTGGGCAGTCCCGCCGTCATTTATGTGCTGCTGACGCTGGTGGCGGCCATCCTGCGCACGAGCGGCACCGTGCTGGCCGGGCGGCTGCTCCTGCCGCCGCAGACCGGAGCCGCCGACGAGGGTGGGACGGAAAGTCCGGCGCCCGGCTGGCGCGCGGCGCTGGACAAGGCCTGGAAGCGTTTTCTGCGCCGCCTGCCCAAGCTGGTGTATTTCACCGTTCCCGTCTACCTGCTCATGTACTTTCTGCAACGCTACGGCTACTTCACGCTGGCCGAGGAGTGGCTGTCCCGGCATATGGACTGGCTGTCCTTCCTCAAGCCGCAGGCCGTGGGCGTCATTGTGCTGCATCTGGCGGCGGAACTGGGCGCGGCGCTGGGCGCGGCGGGCGGCCTGCTGCACACGGGCGGTCTGGCGGCGCGGGACGTGGTGCTGGCGCTCATGGTCGGCAATATCCTGTCCACGCCCATGCGGGCCATCCGGCATCAACTGCCGTCCTATGCCGGTTTTTACCGGCCGTCGCTGGCGCTGCGGCTCATTCTCGTCAATCAGGGCCTGCGTGCCCTGAGCATGGCGCTGGTCACCTGGCTCTATTACCTGCTGGCATTCTGAGTCAGCGCCTCCAGCGGCAGCCGGACGTTTTTTCCCCTGTGACCGCACGGGGCTTCTCCCCTGCCGTTTTTTGCGCTATACTGCCGGGCAGCATACGCACGCCGACCACGCGGCGTTTGCCGTACTGAAAAATTCCCTTCTGTTCATGGAGGATCATGATGGACCCCGTTTTCACTCCCCTGCGCGGCGAGGACAGGGAAGCCAAGGCCCGTGCCAACAAGGCCGCCGGCTACCGCTGTTCGCAGCAGATCAGCTGTTCCTTTGCGGAAGACCTTGGCGAGGATATGGAACATCTCATCCGGCTGGGCATGCCTTTCGGCAGCGGCATGGGGCGCGGGCAGGTCTGCGGCTGCGTCGTGGGCGCCATGCTCGTGCTCGGTCTGCGCTTCGCGCCGTCGTCGGTGGCGGACAAGGCGGCCCGCAAGGTATTGACCCGCAAGCAGAATGCCTTCCTGCAGGCCTTTGAGGCGCGGCACGGTTCGATCATCTGCCGCGAACTTACCGCGCATGCCCGGCAAAACAGCTCCCCGGAAGCGGGCGGCAGCTTTTTTGCCAATTCCTGCATCGATCTTATGGTCAGCGCTAGCCACCTGCTGGAAGACCTGCTGCGGGAGGAGACGGACGCCACGAACACGGAACAAACGCAGGAGGCCGGTGCATGAGCCGCGAACATCCGACCGTCATTCAGCCACAGCACAACGGGGCGCGCGTCCTTGTGCGCCTGCAGCCGGAGGAGAGCTGGCTTTCCGTGCCCCGGCCCAAGCTGGCCCGGCAATTGCTGGAAGCCCTGAACATCGGGGAGGAATGCGCGCTGGTCGCACGTGGCGGAGAATTGCTGACGCCGGATCGGCACATCTGGCCAGACGACGAACTGCTGGTTCGCAAGGTCGCTTCTTCGGGATAGAGCGTTTTGCCTTTGAAAAAGGCAAAACGAGAGGCGGCGACACAGCGCCGCCCGGCCAAAAGTGAGCGGGAAAACCGCGATTCTTCCGCGAAACGACAGGCCGTATGGTGTGAAACGCAAAGCGTTTCACACGGGAAATGCTCTGGAACGGACAGGCACGCGAGGAACGGCGTTTCCGCCTCCGGCGGGAGCCGGATGGTTGCGCGTCTCCTTCTATCGACATTCACCTTTGTCCGTGGTATTTTGAAAAGATGTTTTCTCCTGATATCGACTTCGCGCAATCCGTGCGCCTTCTGACGGCCTCTCTGGTGCCCATGCTGCTGGGCATGATCGTGCATGAGGTGGCGCACGGGCTGGCTGCGCGCCGTCTGGGCGACCCCACGGCCGACATGATGGGGCGGCTCACGCTCAATCCCGTGCCGCATATCGATCCGCTGGGTCTGTTCTGCTTTGTGATCACCAGTATTGCGGGGGGCTTCATTTTCGGCTGGGCCAGGCCCGTGCCGGTCAATACTCGCTATTTCCGCAAGCCCGCACGTGACATGATGCTGGTGGGGCTGGCCGGGCCGGGCAGCAATTTTCTGCTGGCCCTGCTCTTCGGGCTGGGCCTGGCTGGGCTGGTCGCCGTCTGGCCGGAGGCCTTCGCCGCTTGGATGACCCCGGCGCAGCCCACGGCAACGCAGCAATTTCTGGTGCTCATGTGTACGCAGGGCATCCTGATCAATCTCTGTCTTGCCTGGTTCAACCTGCTGCCTCTGCCCCCGCTGGACGGCAGCCGCGTCGTGACCTATTTTCTGCCCATGCACCTGGCGATCTCCTATGCTCGTCTGAGGAACTACGGCTTTGTGGTGCTGCTTGTCCTGCTGTTCACCGGAGTGCTGGGCCGGGTGCTGGGGCCGCTGGTGGACTTTTCCTTCAAGCTGATTCTGCGCCTGACGCTTTCGCTGGTGGCGTGAGCCGCCCGGCCGAAAGTGAGCGGAAAAACCGCGTTTTGTTCCGCGAAACGCCAGGCCGTATGGTTTGAGGCGCAAAGCGTTTCAAACGGAAAATGCTCTTGCCGTCCGGGACGGCATGAAGCTGGATGCGGGGACGCCACCGTGTACGGCGCGTCGGCCGGAAGGCGGAAAAGCCCCGCCGGGCCGGTCTGATCGTTTTTTTCGTTAACCGCGGCCGCCGGCCGCGCAAGCCTCGCTGCCCGCTCCGGGCAGCCATTCCAGAGGATATCATGAGCACGGAACGTCCCCGCACCGTATCGGGTATGCGTCCTACCGGCCCCCTGCATCTGGGGCATTATTTCGGCGTACTGAAAAATTATGTGGCCCTGCAGCACAGCGAGGAAGCCTATTTCTTTGTGGCGGACTGGCACGCCCTGACCAGCGATTATGCCGACCCGTCCAATATCCGGCAGAATATTGCGGAAATGGTCAAGGACTGGGTGGCGGCCGGTCTCGACCCCGCCCAGTGCGTCATTTTCCGTCAGTCCGCTGTCAAGGAACATGCGGAGCTGTCCCTGCTGCTGTCCATGATCACGCCGGTCTCGTGGCTGGAACGCAATCCCACCTACAAGGAGCAGCAGCAGCAGATCACCAATAAAGACTTGGGCAATGCGGGCTTCCTCTGCTATCCGGTGCTCATGGCGGCGGATATCCTCATGTACCGTCCGCACGGGGTGCCCGTGGGCGAGGACCAGCTCCCGCACATGGAGCTGACCCGCGAGATCGCCCGGCGCTTCAATTATCTCTACGGGGAGAACACCTTCCCCGAGCCGCAGGCCATGCTGACGCCCGCGGCCAAATGCCCGGGACTTGACGGCCGCAAGATGTCCAAGAGCTACAACAACGGCATTTTCCTGCGGGACACGATGGCCGACATCGAGCCCAAGGTGAAGACCATGTTCACCGACAAGAACCGCCTGCGCAAGTCCGATCCCGGCAATCCCGACGTATGCAATCTCTTCCCTTACCATGTGCTGCTGGCGAGCCGGGAAGAACAGGAAGAAATCCGGCAGGGCTGTACCAACGCAAGCATGGGCTGTGTGGACTGCAAGAAGCGGTTCCTCGCGCATCTGGGGGCCTTTCTGGAGCCCTTGCAGACCCGCCGGGCGGAGCTGACGGACAGCCGTGTGGCGGAGATTCTTGCCGACGGCAACGAGCGTGCCCGCGCCTTTGCCGCCCGTACACTGGACATGGTGCGCAATCGCATGGGCTTGTGATCCCCGTGAAATGCGTCGGCATTGATTACGGTCTTGAGCGGACAGGGCTGGCCGCCTGCGATGAGGCGGGCGTGCTGGCCTATCCGCTGGCCACGCTGCGCCTTGCGGACTATCCCGACCGCAAGGCCTTTCTGGCGGCGCTGGCCGAGCGCGTGCTGGCCGAAAATCCCGCCGCCGTGGTACTGGGCCTGCCGCTGCGGGAAGACGGCTCGGAAAGCCTGACCACCCGGCAGGTGCGCAACGTGGCCGGGCGGCTCATGCGGCGCATCCAGCGCCCCTTCTATTGGATGCCGGAGCTGCTCAGTTCCGTGGAGGCGGACATGGACCTGCGCGAGGCGGGCCTTGCCCGGGGGCGGCGCAAGGCCGTGCTGGATCAGCAGGCCGCCGTGCGCATCCTTTCTTCCTTCCTTGCCTTGCCGCCGGACAGACGGCAGGCCATTGCCGCCGAATCCTCGCGCGGCCCCGCCGCAGCATAGAGCGTTTTGCCGTTGAAAAAGGCAAAACGCGAGACGGCACAGCGCCGCCCGGCCCAAAGTGGGCGGAAAAACCGCGTTTTTCCGCGGAATGCCAGGCCGTGTGGTTTTAAGCGCAAAGCGCTTCACACGGAAAATGCCCTAATAAGGGTCGTTACGGCGGTTTGTCCCGTTGCCGCAGGAGGCGGGAGAGCTTTTCCCCGGGGGAAACGCCCTTGAGAAAGCGGCGCTTTCCCGGTAAAAAGGGCATATCCCGATTGTCCCGCAACGAGGAATCCGCATGAAAATCCTGCTCCGTCTCTTTGCCCTGCTGTGTCTTTGCCTTCTCCTCGCCGGTGGTGGTCTGGCGTGGTTTGCCTACGACTTTCTGCACAGCGCGCCGGAGAGCACGGGCCGGGAAATACAGTTTGACGTGGTTCCCGGCGCGAGCTTCGGCAGAATAGCCAGAGAGCTGGAAGAAAAGGGACTGGTGACGGATGCGGAAAAATTCGGCTGGCTGGCCCGCTACCGCAAGATGGACAATCGTCTGCAGGCAGGGCGCTTTGCCCTGCGCACGGACTGGACGCCGGATCAGGTGCTGGACTGGCTGGTCAACGGGCAGCCGGTACTGTTTCGGGTGACGGTTCCCGAAGGGCTGACCTGGTGGCAGACGGGCAAGCTGCTGGAGGCGGCAGGCTTTGTCCGTTTTGAGGATTTCCGGGCCGTGGTGCTGGACAGGGAGTTTCTGCGCAAGTACGGCATCCCCTTTGCCTCCGCCGAAGGTTTTCTCATGCCGGACACCTACCTGATCCGCAAGGATGATGTGCCGGACATGAATTCCGCGCGCAGCGTGGCCGGGCGGCTGGTGGACAACTTCTGGCGCAAGGCCGCAACACGCTGGCCCAATGGGCGCAAGCCCGCGACGGACGAGCTGAAACGGCTGGTGATCCTTGCCTCTGTGGTGGAAAAGGAAACCGCCATCGACAGCGAACGGGCGCGCGTGGCCGGCGTCTACGCCAATCGCCTGCAACGCAATATGCTGCTGCAGGCGGACCCCACTGTCATTTACGGACTGGGCGCGGGCTTTGAAGGCAATCTGCGGCGCAAGCATCTGGACGACGCCGCCAATCCCTACAATACCTATCAGCGGCCCGGTCTGCCGCCCGGCCCCATCTGCTCATTCGGCATGACGGCCCTGTCGGCGGCCATTACGCCGGAAGAACACAATTTTCTGTATTTTGTGGCGCGTACCGACGGTGGCGAACATGTCTTCTCCACCAATCTCAACGATCATAACCGCGCCGTGCGCCAGTATCTGCAAAACCGGCGCAAGCAGCGTCAGGCAGAGTGAGGTCGTTTATGAAGTATCTTATCATGCAGGATTTTTCCGGTCAGGCGGTCCCGTTCATCTTTCCGCGCCGTGTGGATCACAGCGACATGCGCGAACAACTTCCCTACGCGCAGGTGGTGTCCGCCGGATTTGTGGAGTACGATGCCGGGAGCTTTGTCTGTCATGGCGGCAATGCCGAACTTCAGGTGCAGGCCCGGCCGGAAGAGGATGCCGCCATCATTGCCGAGGCGCTGCGCCCGGAAAGTTGTCGCTGATATCACGTCCGGCAGCGGGGAGACTGCGCGCCCGGCCCTTGTCCGTTGTCCGGCGGTGTAAGCGGGCAAAGTGGCGCTATCGCCACGCGGATGCAGGCGGCAGTGCACGCGGAAGGCCCTGCGCGTCCGACGCAGGCGGACAGCCCCCTTCCCTGACAAAAAACGGCGTCCCCCGAGAAGAGGGACGCCGTTTCCTTTTCGTCATTCCCTGCCGGGGCGAATGTCATGCCCCTTTGCGGAGTATGCTAGTCGCTGCTCTCGCTGCTGCCGATCTTGGCGTTGATATCCTGCAACAGCTTCTGGGCCTGGGCATTGTCGGGTTCCATTTCCAGCGCCGTGCGTACCAGCGGCAGGGCGTGCATGCTGTCATTGACGGCAAAGAAGACCTCGGCAATGTTGCAGGCGATGACCGCCGACTTCTGCGGCAGATTGGGATTGAGCGCCATGGCCTTGAGCATGGAGGCGCGGGCGGATTCGTAATCCTTGCCGTCGGCATAGGCCAGACCGAGATTGTAATGCAGGCCGTCGTTGTCCGGCACCACCTTGAGCGCCTTCTTGTATTCTTCGGTGGCTTCCTGCCAGCGTCCTGTCCGGCGCAGCAGCATGCCCACCCGGTTGAAGACCACAAGGTCGTCCTTGCTCCAGTATTCGCGCTTGGCCTCCAGACCACGCTGCAGGAAGCTGATGGCCATGTCGGGGTCCACTTCGGAATAGGCATCCGCCACGCGGAAGGCCACGCCGCCCACATGCTCCATAGCCTCGCGGCTGGCCAGCTCGACGCTCTGGTTGAACATCTTGCGGGCGTCCTCGCGCCGGTTGAGCTTGAGGTAAAGTTCGCCGATGGCCAGCTTGCGTTCCACATTGAGCGGAGAAAGCTGATCCAGCCGTTCAAGATACTCAAGCTGCTTGAGCGGCTTCTTCATCTCTTCGTAGAGATCGGCCAGCTTGCGCAGCGGCTCGAGGTACATGTCCGCGCTGCGGCTGGCGTTCTCATACGCTTCACAGGCCTTTTCACGCTGGCCCATGGAGCGGAAGACGTCGCCGATGATCAGCAGCACGGCGGCGGAATTGGCCTTGAGTTCCAGCGCCTGACGACAGACCTGCAGGGCACGCAGGTTTTCGCCCTGCGAATGCAGGGTACGGGCCCATTCCAGCATACGGCTCATCTTGCCGTGCGGGCGCACGGTGGCCGCCAGCCGTTCGAGCAGCTGATCCTGACTGTCAGGTTTGGCAAAAAAGGCGTCCGCTCCGGCTTCATGCAGAAGCACATAGCGCTGCTGCTCCGTTTCCGCGGCGATGAAGACGATGCGTACCTCGGGGAAACCGTTCTTGACAAGACGCACCGTATAACTGAGGTCGCGGCCCTTGAGGCTCTGTTCGATGAGCAGCAGGGGCGTCGCGTTTTCGGAGCAGACATTGCGCAGAATCCGCAGCAGCATGTCGGCATCATGGGCAATGCTGATCTTGTCGGCCGGCAGTCCGAGACGTTCGTTCAGCACCTTCCGCAGCATGTCCGTCAGGGCAACATCATCGGAAACGCAGATCAGATGACCGCTATCCTTGAGAAACTCCCGGATGGCGTCTTCATACTGTTTGCTGTCCTGCGGCGCGGACTTTTCCTTGCTCATGCTCGCTTCGACCTGCCGCATCGCCATGCGTTGCGCGAGGCCCGACGTCGCATTGGAATTTGCCATTGCTCCCTCCTGTGAGGCTTGCCGGGCAACCCGTGTTGCCCGCCAATCCTTAGACTCTCAGATTCAGTGCCCTTGCGTCAAGTAGTATACGCGGGGAATCATATACATGAGGCTGGCTATCTTCTTTTCGGGCATGTACTGCACGGCCACAAGAACCTTGCCGAGA
Organism: uncultured Desulfovibrio sp.; assembly: GCA_944327045.1. Taxonomy (GTDB): domain Bacteria; phylum Desulfobacterota; class Desulfovibrionia; order Desulfovibrionales; family Desulfovibrionaceae; genus Desulfovibrio. The sequence goes on along the minus strand of CALVGJ010000152.1, from coordinate 10,139 downwards.
TTCCAGAGGCAGGACATTTCCCCCTCCACGGCATCGGGCTTGCCGAAGCGCTGCTCCGCCATTTCCCGGACCCGCTTGCCGAAACTGGCGTCCCGGGCGGGATAGTCAATGGAGACAAAGGCCAGCGGCTGCCGTTCGCCGGGGCCGTAGCAGATGGCCATCTGATCCGCGCCGGGGATGAGTTTTTCCCCCTTGTAGACGTCGCAGATGTAGCCGTCCTTCTCGCGTTCCGGCACGGCCCCGGCCTGCTTGAGCGCGGCCCGCATGGCGGCACGGTCGGCTCCGTCCAGCCGCAGGCCGAACAGCACGGCATTGTTGATGTGTTCGGCGGCGGCATCCGCCATGTCTTCCAGTTCCTTCATGGCCGCGGTATTGCCCTGCATGGCCGCCCCGTAGAGCAGCAGGGTGGCGCTTTCGAGATTTTTTTTCACCACCCGCCCCTCGCGGTAGAAATGCCCCAGCCTCGCCAGCGCGTTGGGCTGATTGGCGGCGGCGGCCCGGCTGTACCAGGCGGCTGCCGCGGCGTCATCCTTGCCCACGCCGTGCCCCTGCTCGTAGAGCATGCCCAGATTGTACTGGGCTTCCGGCTGCCCCTTGCGTGCGGCAAGATCAAACCAGCGCGCCGCCTCCTCGACATCCTGGGGAATGCCGCGTCCCTGCTCCAGCATGCGCCCGAAGTTGCACATGCCGGAGGGATGTCCCGCCTCGGCGGACTTGGCGTACCAGTGCAGGGCACGACCCACGTCGGGCTCCACGCCAAGCCCCTTGTCGTACAGCACGCCCAGATTGTTCATGGCCTGCGGGTCTCCGGCATTGGCGGCGGCCCGCCAGAGTTCCAGCGCCTGATGATATTCACCCCGGCCGTAGGCATCCAGCGCCTTGTTGTTGCGCTGCTCGGCGCTTTCGGCGGTCTGGGGTGCGGAGGCGGCAGCCGTGGCGGGCGCACCGGACGGCGTCGGAGCCACCGGAGCGGCGGCCGTCCCCGTTGCGCTGTTGTTGCCGCCCCCCAGCGCGGGCATGGGCTGCGCCGGAGCCGGGACGGAATAGTCCGGCGGCTGGGGACCGCGTGCCTGACCACCAACGGTTTGCGGCGGTACGGGGGCTGCTGGGGGTTGCACCTGCGGCGTCTGTACTTGAGGCGTCTGCACCTGCGGCCGGGAAATGGACTGAACGGCCGCCCGGGCGGTTCCATCAATACCGGGCCCCGCATACAGGGCCGCGAGCAGGCACAGACCATATCCGGCCATGCGTCCCGTCCGCCGAGCACAAATAATGATGCGCGCCTTACGGCGCGCATACCTGAAAATACCCGTCATGGGAGCTCCCTGCCTGTCAGGAATTGATTTCTGCCCGGAACTTTCGGGAAAGCCGGAAGACCACGACACGCCTGGGCGGCAGAGTGATGGCTTCGTCCGTCTGCGGATTGCGCCCGCGCCGGGAAGCCTTGTCGTACGACTCGAACTTGCCGAAACCGCTGATAAGCATGGCGCGATCCTTCTTGATGGCGTCTTTCATGATATGCAGCAGCTTTTCCACCACATTCTTCACGTCAACGCGGTTCTTGTCGGTTCCTTCGTAGATCCGCTCAATGATATCCGCTTTGGTCAATGTCTTCTTCATGAAAACCTCGAAAAACAGGCAACTTCACAAGAGCAATCTTTTTCGGTAAGTTATGTCAAAAAGGCGCATGTGGCAAGGATTTTCTCGCTTTCCGGGCCTCTGCCGGTTCTGCCGCGTGCCTGATGCCTCCGTTTTTGCACTGCCATGACCTCTCCCCGCATCGCCACGCTGCACTGGCCGGATGTCCCTTCCTATCCGCCTGTTTTTCCCGTATTTCTTCCGTTTTCCGGTTGTCCCGAACGTTGCGTTTTCTGCGCGCAGGACATGCAGACCGGCTATGCCCCCCGCCAGACGGCGGACGCCCTTGCCGAGGCTGCCCGCCTGTTGTCGGAGCGAGCGGAACAGGCATTGTCCGCTCCGGAGCTGGCCTTTTACGGAGGCACCTTCACCGCATTACCGTCCGCTGCCTTTGCCGCCTGTCTGGAATTTGCGCGCACGGCCCGACGGCGGGGGCTCATCAGCGGGCTGCGCTGTTCCACACGGCCCGACTGCCTGGCGCCGGACAGACTGGCGGCCCTGCGGGACGCGGGCTGCGGCTGCGTGGAGCTCGGGGTGCAGAGTTTTGCCGACAGTGCCCTGCGGCAGAGTCGCCGCGGCTATGACGGCCTGACGGCGCAAGCGGCCTGCACGACGGTACGGACGGCGGGCATGCGGGCGGGGGTACAGCTCATGCCGGGCATGCCCGGCTCCCGGCCGGAGGACTTTCTGGAGGACGTGCGGCTGGCGCTGGAACTGGGAGCGGCCTGCCTGCGCTTCTATCCGTGTCTGGTACTGGAGGGCACGGAACTGGCGACCCTCTGGCGGGCCGGGCGCTTTGAACCGTGGACGCTGGAAACGGTTCTTGAGGTACTGGCGGAGGCATTCGAGCTGGCGCAGCGGGCCGGAGTTCCCGTCATCCGCATGGGGCTTGCCCCGGAGGCGGGACTGAACGACGGCGTGCTGGCCGGGCCGCGGCATCCGGCGCTGGGGGCGCGGGTGCAGGCCCGTTGCCTGTGGCGTCGGGTGGCGCGCTGCCTTGAGGAGATGCGCGCCACGGGTCAGGCAGCGGCGGATGAACCGGTGGAACTGGTGCTGCCTCGCCGTTTGCAGGGCATGTACCGAGGCCATGCGGGCGAGCTTGCGGCGCGCTGGGCCGCACTGGGCATGGCGGATATCCGCTTTCATGAGGAACGGGAGGAAATCCGGCTTGAGCGGAGAACTTCGCATGACGTGACGGCAACGCCACATGAGAGATTTTGATTTGACGTTGCGGCGTATCCCCGGCTAGCGTGGGAATAGATGAAAATCCCTACCGTTGCCGACCCCGCGTCGGGGAGATGCCCATGAGCCAGCCCCATACCGCGGAACCGCTTGTTCCGCGCCGCCCTCCCATCGACACGACACTTTTCGACTTTTTCAAGATTGGCCCCGGGCCGTCGAGTTCGCACACCATCGGCCCCATGAAGGCCGGCAATGACTTTGTGGAGCGCTGCGCCGCGCTGCCCGCCGACGAGCTGGCCCGTGCGGCCTGTCTGCGGGTTACGCTGCTGGGTTCGCTGAGCGCCACGGGCAAGGGGCACGGCACCGACACGGCGGTGCTGGCCGGTCTGCTGGGCAGCAGGCCGGAAAGCTGCTCGCCGGAAGTGCTGCCCAGACTGCGCGGAGAGCCGCGGGCGCGGCATACCCTGCGCCTGGGCGGCCGGGAATTGGGCGTCAGCCTTGACGATATCCGTTTCGGGCCTGTCCGGCATGATGCGCCATTCAGCAATACGCTGCGCTGTTCCCTGCGGGATACGGAGGACAGGGAAATTTTCGGCAGGGAATACTATTCCGTGGGCGGCGGCTTCATTCAGTGGAAAGGCTGGACGCCGCCGGAACGCGGACGCCCCGTGCATCCCTACGGCACCATGCGGGAGTTGCACCGCTGCCTCACCGAAACCGGCCTGACCCTGCATGAGCTCATTCTGGAAAACGAAACCGCCATTACCGGCATGTCCCGACCGGCCATTCTGGAACGTCTGGACGACATGATGGACGCCATGTACGACAGCGTGCGGCGCGGTCTGCGGGGCAGCGGTCGCCTGCCGGGGACGCTGGGCGTCTGGCGCAAGGCCGGAGCCCTGCTGGAGCGGGCCGCCGCCCTGCCCTACATGGTGGACCGCTTTCTGGGCAAGCTCAATGCCTACGCCTTTGCCGTGGCCGAGGAAAACGCGTCCGGCGGGGTCATCGTCACCGCACCTACCTGCGGGGCCGCCGGAGTTATGCCGGCGCTGCTCTATGCCATGCGCCAGGACCTCAACATCGGGGAGCGGGCCCTGCGGGAAGGCTTGCTTGCTTCGGCTGCCGTGGGCTTTCTGGCCAAGCATAATGCGGGCATTGCCGGAGCGGAGGTGGGCTGTCAGGGCGAAGTGGGCGTCGCCTCGGCCATGGGCGCGGCCATGCTGACCCATGCCCGCGGCAATGCCGCCACGGTGGTGGAAAACGCGGCGGAAGTAGCCCTTGAACATCATCTGGGGCTGACCTGCGACCCTGTGGGCGGCTATGTGCAGGTGCCCTGTATCGAACGCAACGCCGTAGGGGCCATCAAGGCCTACAATGCCTCGCTGCTGGCCACCTGCGAGGAGAGCGCGCATCATCTGGTCTCGCTGGATGCCGCCATCATGGCCATGGGCGAGACAGGCCGTGAAATGAGCGCGAAATTCAAGGAAACCAGCGAAGGCGGCCTTGCCGTCAGCATCGTGGAGTGCTGAACAATCTTCCTTCCCCCCTCTCTTCCCCCCCAGGGCCGCTGCGGATCAGCGGCCCTTTTTCCGTGCGCCGGGCTGATGGGCTGTACCGGGCAGGATGCCGGCGGGACTTTCGGGGACGGCAGGCGACGTTTCGTCCTCAGGCCTGATCGAGGACGGCTCGTTCCTCGGGGCTCAGCCAGTCCATCCACTGGCGGCTCATCCGTTCAAAGTCGTTGATGGCCAGTTCCCGCGCCCATTTCTGGGCACTGTTGCCCTCCCAGGGTTTGGGGCCGTGAAAATGCACGATATGGGCCGTGGCATGACAGTCCGCATGATAGGGAGGGCGGTTCCAGCGGTCTTCCAGACGGGTGATGCGCTTGCCGAAATAGTAGTTGAGCAGGGACTGATCAAGATTGCCGATGCGGTCGAGATTCTGCTGGCTGAAGGCCAGAAAATGGTCGATGAGCCGCAGACGACGCAGGCGGGCCAGATTGAAGAGGGTGACGCCGCTGGAGAACGTCCAGATGGGAAAGGGCATGGGCACGGTGTAGCTCCGGCCGTCCAGCTCGTAAGTCAGCTTGTCGTGCGCGTGATAGAAGGGGGTGGTATACTCCCTGGCCATGCCCATGTAGGGGGGCCGCAGAGCGAAGAGTTCGTCCAGAGGCCGCAGGAACATGACGTCCGTGTCGCAATAGAGCACGAAGTCGTCCTCGGCGAGTTCCGGCAGCAGGGTCAGTTCCAGCTTGAGGAAGCAGCCCCGCGAGGCGCGGACGTGCTCGCCCGCCCCCTCGAAGGAGAGACGCGGCGTGTGGCGCGCCACAGGGATGTTTTCCCCGGCCAGCAGGTCCAGAGTGGCGGGGTTGTCGCCCGCATAGACGCAGAGGCAGGGCGCGTCCCGTCCCATGACCTGCCGCAGGGAACGTACGGCCACCTTGAGCAGAGTCAGATAGCGCGGTTTGTCATCCGTGCAGAATACGACTTTCATCCGGGCTGTCCTGTGGACGGCGACGGATCGCCGTCAGATTGCAGTGCCTGCACCAGCCGCTGTTGCGGTCCGGCAAAAAAAGCGGCGGCCTCCCGCCGGAGCGCTTCCGCCTGCGCGGCAAGCTCCGTTTCTCCGGCGGCCAGCAGTTCCGCGTGCATGTCCCCAAGCCGTTTTTCCCGTTCTTCGGGCGTGAGCAGATAGCTCGTCAGTTCTTCCCGCAACAGCGCAAGGCTTTGCGTATCCTCCGGCGCCGCGCGCTCCGCAAAGTTCAGCAGGGGCAGGAGCGTTTCCGGCGAAGCGTGCAGGCGCGTGGCCAGCGTCAGCGTATCCAGCGCATCACGGAACAGCCCTTGCGCTTCCTGCTGTCGTGCCAGCAGCAGCAAGCCCTCCTGCCACAGGGGCTCGGCCTGAACGGCGGCGGCAAGGGCGGCGGGCTTTCCTCCGCTCTGTCGCAGCAGCCGAAGCCGGGCCGCGGGCGACAGACCGGGAGCATACGTCAGCCACGGCGAAAGTTCCGGCTGATAGCCGTCGTCCCGCCAGTGGGCCGGTTCGTCCATGTGCAGCAGCTGGCGGCACAGCGCAAAGCAGCGGGCACTGTTGGCCTGCTCACTGTCCTTGCGGCCTTCGCTTTGTCCGGCCAGATGGATGATGCGCGCCTCGGGAATGACGCGCTGATGCAGTCCCTCGCGGCAGAGACGCGCGCAGAACTCCACATCCTCGAAACCGTTGATGAAGCCTTCATCCAGCCCGCCCAGCGCCAGATAGCGCTGCCGGGGGATGAGCAGGGCGGCGGCGGTGATGATTTGCAGACGGCGGGGGCGTGCCACGACGGGATGCTGTTCGGGCAGATATTCGTAAAGGTGACTGACCCGGCAGCCGGGCGACAGGACAACCCCGAGATGCTGCACCCTGTGCAGACCGTTTTTGTCCGGGGGATAGAGCAGCAGGGGCCCGGCCGCGCCCAGCCGGGAATCCTCGTCAAAGGCACGCAGCAGCGGCGCTGCCCAGCCCGGCTGGGGAAGGGTGTCGTTGTTGAGCAGGAAAAGCCAGTCGCCGCGCGCGGCTGCCGCGGCAATATTGTTGGCTCCGGAAAAATTCCTGTTTGCGGCTTGCGGCAGATAGCGGAAGCGCTCGCCGAACAGGCTGCGCCCCAGAGCGGGGCAGGCCTGCGGCGTGGCATCCGAGGAGGCATTGTCCACAACAAGGACTTCCGTCTCTTCGCCTGTGCCGCTTGCCGCCAGCGCTTCCAGACAGGCGCGGGTCAGCTCCCAGTTGTTGTAGACGGGGATGAGAACGGAAATCATGGCTCAGCTCGCAATGCCGCCACAGGCGGCGTCCGGAAGAAGGTTGCCGGGTTGGGGCGGAAGCATGCCGCGGCTCAGAAGGACAGGAAACGGCGTTCGCCGCCGACCACAATGACGCTTTCCCGGTAGCCGTAGCTGCGGGCATAGCGGACGAGCTCGTCGAACTGGTCGGCCACGTCATCGGGCCGGTGAGCATCCGAGGCCAGCATGATGCGGACGTCCTCGCGGGCGGCGATATCCATGATCATGGGGCCGGGGTAGGGCTCGCAGAAGGATTGCCGCAGACCGGCGGAGGAGACCTCCAGCAGCACATTGTTCTGCCGCAGGGCCTGCATGGCTTCCATGATGGGCAGGCGGCTCATGGGCTGATAGAGCCATTCCTGAAAGAGATCGAAGCAGTGCAGCTTGATGAAGTCGGGATGGGAAGCCACGTGAATGAGACCGCTGCGGGCCATTTCCGCCATGGCCTTGTAATAGTCCTCGAAGCGGCGGAAGGCCTCCTCCACGGGGCAGTCCCAGTTGGCGTTGAAGCCGATGGACATTTCCCCCAGGAAATGCAGCGAGCCGATGACGTAGTCAAAGGGCTTGCTTGCCAGCAGATCGCGCATGTACGGCACATTGGACGGAATCCAGTCCAGCTCGATGCCCAGCAGCACCTGAGGGGAGCCGCCCCGCTGCCTGAGGGCCAGCACCTCGTCGCAGAGGACGGGGAAGTCCCGCTCGAAATGCTCCTGATAGAGACGGCAGGAAAAGCCGGGCGGGAGCGGGCTGTGCTCGGAAATGCCCAGATACTCCAGACCGGCCTCACGCGCGGCGGCGTACATTTCCTCCACACTGGCCATGCCGTGGGATACCTTGGTATGGGTATGCAAATCCGCAAGAATCATGCTTCCTCCGCAGGGGCGCCGCAGGACGCCGGGCAGGGTTGAAGGGACATATCGTCCGCGGCCGTCCGGGCGGCGGCCAGCTGGCGGCGGGCGCAGGCCACATCCTGCGCGATCTGCCGCATGAGCGCCTCCGGGCCGTCAAAGCGGCGTTCCTCGCGCAGACGGGCCACAAATTCCAGACGCAGCGTCCGCCCGTAAAAATCGCCGTGCGCATCGAGCAGAAAGCTTTCCACACTGAGCGCCGTGCCGTCGAAAGTGGGATTGCGGCCGATGTTGGTCACAGCCTGCCGCGCGCCGGGCAGCCCGTCCACACGGGCCAGCGTGGCATAGACGCCGGACGGCGGCAGCAGGGTTTCCGGCAGGGTCATATTGGCCGTGGGAAAGCCCAGACCTCTCCCGCGCCCCATGCCGTGGGCAATGGAGCCTTCGCAGCTGTGAAAGGTTCCCAGCAGGGCCGCGGCCGTCTCCACATCGCCTTCGGCCACGCAGCGGCGGATGCGCGAGGAGCTGACGATACTGCCCAGCTGGAGCACGGGCTCCAGCTGTTCCACGCCGAAACTGTACTTTTCGCCCAGGCCGCGCAGAACGTCGGGGCCGCCGCTGCGCCCCCTGCCCAGCGAAAAGTCGTGCCCGATGAGCAGATGCCGCACATTGAGCGGCATGAGCTGCTGGCGGATGAATTCTTCCGGCGCGGTAATGGCCAGCGCGGGGGTGAAGGGGAGCTCCAGCAGCTCGTCCACGCCCAGGGCAAGAATGCGGCGACGACGCTCCTCGCGGCTGGTCAGGGGCGGCGGGGCCTGCCCGCTGCCCAGTACAGCGCGCGGATGCGGCCAGAAGGTCAGCACAAGACTGCGCTGCCCCGCGGCGCGGGCCACGGCGCAGGTGCGGCGGATAAGGGCCTGATGGCCCAGGTGCACGCCGTCGAAATTGCCGATGGTCAGGGCGGAGGCCGGACGCCTTCCGGCGATGCCGGAAGCGGGCGCAGGCGGAAAGACTGCTGTGCACATGATCAGATGAGACGCCGGAAAATATCGGTATAGGCCTTGCGGATGATCAGCACGAGCTTGAGCTGCAGGGAGCGGGTGTCCTTTTCGTTCATCTGGCAGAAGGAACAGAAATGACGGGCCATCTCCGTAAAGTCGCTTTCCTTCGTTACGCGCATCATGTCCCAGTACTGCTCCGCGCGTTCCAGCATCTGCGGCGTCATCTTGTTGTCCTTGTGCCGCTGCCGGTAGGAGCGGCAGAAGGCTTCCAGCATGGCGTCGGCATCCTGCGGAAAGGAACGCCCCAGCGCAAGCCGCCAGAGCGCCACATAAAGCCCGCGCCATTCCTGCAGAAGCTGTTTGCGACGGGTAAAATGCAGCCGCCCCACGCCCATGAGATGCAAATGCGCGGTGAAATCGGTATCGTCCAGCAGAACGGCGAAATTGTCCAGCGCCTCCTGCACGAAGTTCTGATGGGTGGTTGCGTCAGCCGCCTGTGCCATTGCCGGTCTGCCTCATTCTGCCTGCTCTGGGGAAGGAATGTCCGACGGAGGGGTATCAGCCTGAGCACTGTCGCCGCGTCCGCGCCGTCTGCGACCGGAACGGCGGCGCGACTTCCGCCTTGTTTCGGCGGCGGGTTCGTCAGGGGACATGTCGCCGCCCTCCATCGGGGAGGCGGTTTCATCCGTGGCGGCATCCTGCCGGCTTGCGGCTTCACCGTCCCTGTTTTCCCTTTCCCGCCGGGAGGAACGCTTGCGCCGCGAACGGCCGGACTTGCCTTCTCCGGCGGCGCGCTGTTCCGGCAGCCCTTCGGGGAAACGGCTTTCCCGCAGACTCTGCTGGTGGCAGGCATCCAGCAGCATGGCCAGCATGAGTTCGCCGTCTCCTCCCTCATCCTGGGCAATCAGACTGCGCACCAGCGGCGCATAACGGGCGACGCGCAGGCGTTCCAGACCGTTGAGCTGACGGAAGCGGGCTTCCAGCACGGTCAGCAGACGTGCCCCGGCCACGGCCGCCACATCCTCGTCCGTGGGAGCGGGGAGCTCCGTGAGATTGATTTTGAAATGCCGGGCAATGCGCTCCAGCTCCATGCGCTGCATGACGTCCACCAGAGAAATGACCGTTCCGGCGGCTCCGGCGCGGCCCGTTCGTCCGGCACGATGGATGTAACTTTCATGGTCTTCCGGCGGTTCGTACAGGAAGACGTGCGAAAGCGCGGGGATGTCGATGCCGCGGGCCGCCACGTCCGTGGCCACGAGGTATTGCAGCGCGCCGCGCCGGATTTTGTCCAGCACGGCCTCGCGGCGGCTTTGGGAAAGATCGGCGGAAAGCTCGTCCGCGCAATAGCCGAAGCCCTGCAGGACGCTGGTCACGTAATGCACGTTGGCCTTGGTATTGCAAAAAATAATAGCCGAAGCGGGATTTTCCGTCTCCAGCAGACGCACCAGCACGCGGTCCTTTTCCATGGGCTTGGCGCGACAGAAAAGGTGCTGCACCTCCGCCACATGCACTTCCTTGCAGGACAGCGACAGCATGTCGGGGCTGGTCATGAACTCGCCCGCCAGCTTGAGCACATGCGGGGGATAGGTTGCCGAAAACAGGCAGGTATGAATACGCCGACGCGGCAGATAACGCTGCACTTCCTTCATATC
>CALVGJ010000151.1 GCA_944327045.1 uncultured Desulfovibrio sp. | reverse complement strand
TCAAGCTGCGCGACATCGGCGGACAGGTGGTCATCGACTTCATCGAGATGCGCGACCGCAAGCATATTCTGGAAGTGGAAAAGACTCTGCGCACGGCCATGAAGAATGACCGTGCCCGACATGATGTAGGCCGCATGAGCTCTTTCGGGCTGCTCGAGCTGGTACGGCAGCGGATGGGTTCCTCGGCGCTGGCCATCAGCATGGAACCCTGCCCGCACTGCAACGGCACCGGTCAGCGGCGTAACCGTGAATGGCAAGCCCTGCAGGCCCTGCGCGAATTGCGCAGTCTGCTGCGTTCCTGCCAGGAGGAAAGGCTGCGCTTTGAGACCACTGCCGAAGTGGGCATGTATCTGCTGAATCATAAACGGGATACCCTGCGTGATATGGAAAGCAGCTTCGGTAAGAGCATCGAGATATGTCTGCGTCCGTAACGCCAACTGCTGCCAACAGCCTGCTCCTGCACGTCTGCTGCGGGCCCTGCTCCATCATGCCGGTGCAGCGCCTGCAGGAGGCAGGCTATGCGGTGACGGCATGGTTCATGAATCCCAATATCCAGCCCTTGAGCGAATATTTCCGGCGTCGTGAGGCTGCCGGAGAATGCGCCGCGCGGTTGGGTATTCCCATTCTGTATGAGGATGCCCCGTGGAATATCGTGGAATGGCTGCGGCAGGTGGCCGGGCGTGATCTGCCGCCGGAACGTTGTCACTGGTGCTGCACCAGCCGGATGGAAGCGGCTTATGCCGCTGCCCGCGCGCTGGGCTATGCTTATTTTTCCAGCAGCCTGCTTTATTCCCGCTATCAGCCGCATGATGCCATTGCCGCGGCGGGTTTTCGCCTGAGCGGACTGGATGTCCCGGCTGTCCTGCCGGAGGTGCTTTCCGCCCCTGCGGCGGAGGCGGTAACGGCGGCAGGACCGCGTTTTGTCTATCAGGATTTCCGCACGGACTGGCAGGCAGGCATCGACATTTCCAAGAATTGGGGCGTCTACCGACAGCCGTACTGCGGCTGTGTCTACAGCGAGGCGGAACGTTACCACAAGAAATGGCAGCGTCTGGTGGCGGCAGGCGGACAGGCCTGAGAAAAAGAAAAAATTTTTCTTGACCGCAGGAGAAAAGGCGCGTACAAGCATTTTTGTCAGTTCGACATTCCCCGATAGCTCAATCGGCAGAGCGGGTGACTGTTAATCACTAGGTTGGCGGTTCAAGTCCGTCTCGGGGAGCCACGGAAGTAAAGCCCCTGCGCTATTCAGCGCCGGGGCTTTTCCATATGGGTGCTTTGGGTTGCGAGCTGCTCCAGTACGAGCAGTCGCGCCAGCAACGAACGTCGGGACGTATCATCCCACCTGCCGCCGGTACCGGAAAAGCATGCCGTGGCATAGCGGGACAGGCGCGTCCGATCTTTCCCGCCGCCCTGCCCCGCAAAACGACGCTGTTTCCACGGGCGGTACGCTCACGTATCCTGTATCAAAGAAAAAAATGTTTTTTCTTGACAGATGAGGCGGCATCGCATAAAAGAGTCTTCGTCAGTTCGACATTCCCCGATAGCTCAATCGGCAGAGCGGGTGACTGTTAATCACTAGGTTGGCGGTTCAAGTCCGTCTCGGGGAGCCACGGAAGCAAAACCCCTGCGCTATTCAGCGCAGGGGTTTTTCCTTTTGTTCGTTCCGCCGTCCGAAAGGTGCCAGGGCAAGATGAAGCAGGCTGTGCGGCACGCAATGTGACAATTGCGTGACAAACTCTCCTTCCCTCCCTTCCCGCCTTGACAGCACAGGCCTGCGGTCTATTATTTTCTTTCAGAATGTCACCCCTCAATCTTTCAGAGGTAAGCAAATATGTCACTTTTTGATATCATCAAGGGCAAGGCCTGGGGCGCTACCCTCGGTTCGCTGGCCGACAAGGCCAAGAACGGTGCGAGCGATTTGACCAGAAATACGCCAGGCGGCATGGGCGGTCTGCTGGGGGCCGGTGCGCTGGGGGCCCTGCTGGGCTCCGTGCTTTCCAAGGACATGCTGCAGAACGCGGCGCTGGTGGGCGCCGGAGCTGTGGCCTGGAATTTCTACAAGAAATGGTCGGACAAGAAGGATCAGGGTTCAGCGACGCAGCAGGCGGCCGCAAGCTTCGGGATGGCGCAGCCCGCCGCAGCACCGGCTGGGCCAGTGGTGGGAGCCAATGACCCCACAGCCATGTTGCTTCTGCGGGCCATGATCTTTGCCGCCCGCGCCGACGGACACATCGACGCCACGGAACAGGAGCGCATCTCCAAGATGGTAGCCCAGATGTTCCCCGGACAGGATGCCAGCCAGCTCGTCAATTCCTTGCTGAACGAGCCCATCAATCCGGCCGTGCTGGCGGCGCAGGTCTGTTCCACCGAACAGGGGGAAGACGTCTACCGTCTCTCCTGCCTCATCGTGGATATCGACCATTTTATGGAGCGCAGCTACCTTGACGGGCTTGCCCAGGCCCTGCACATCCTGCCGCAGCGCAAGGATGCTCTGGAGCTGGAATCTGCCCAGGCCAAACAGCAGTTGGCCGTCACCGCCTGATTGTCATTTTTGAAAAAGACAGAGACGCGTTGAAAAGCCGGAGCTTTCTCCGGCTTTTCGCCTTCTGTGTTCCGGCGCTTGGCTGTCAAGGAGAAAGGAGGCTATTTTTTCGCAGCGCTTCCGGTCGGGGGACAATCTATCGCGTCTCGTCGTTTGCTGGCCGTTGCATCCTGTTGCTGCTGCATCTGTTCGCAGCGGTGGCAGCTTTCGCCCTTGCGCAATTGGGCCAGAATGCCGCAGTCGGCCGCCCGGCCGCCGGTGCAGGCATGAAGCAGCGAGGCAAGATGCTCGCGCAAATGCGTCAAGGCGGCAATCTGTGCATCCACATTGGCCAGATGCTGCTGCACCAGGGCCGTAATCCAGTCACAACTTTGCCGGGGCTGATCCTGAAAGGAGAGGAGGTCGCGTATTTCGTGGAGAGCCATGCCGTGCAGGCGACACTGGCGGATGAAACGCAGGCGTTCGACATCCGTTTCGTCATAAAGACGGTAATTGCCCGCCGTGCGCTCGGGCGCGCGAAGCAGCCCCTCCTTTTCGTAATAGCGGATAGTGACGACACGACAACCGACATGACGGGCTAGTTCGCCGATTTTGAACGCCATTTTTGTCCTCCATGCAGCTCCGGCTTTCCCCTCTCCCGTCCTTTGTCTTCTTGTTATCCCCCAAAAAAGAAAAAGGGCTTGACCCTCTACCAACTCGAGGGAGTAGGCTTGACGTATCTCCTGTCGCTCAGACGTTGTCCCCGCTGCGTGTGGGACGCCGGATGAACGGCGGGAGCCCCCCTGCCGGCAAGTATGCCATGCAACAGGGGGACATGTCATCAACCCGGCCCCGCCGTACATGGCTGAGGCCGTATCCTCTGGAGTCCGTGTTATGGCTGAAGTCCTTTCCTCCTGCGCCTGCTGCCGGGATGCCGCCGCAGACGCGTCCCTTGCGGAAAAGGCGGCATCGCCCGCCGCTTGCCCGTCATCATCGGATGCGGGAGCCTCGCCTGCCCATGAACATTGCTGCTGCGGCGGCCATGCGGCGCTGGAAGCGCCTGATATGGCCGCCGTGGCAAGGATGGCGTCGGATACCTGCGTCCTGTACCGCATTCTGAACATGGATTGCCCCACGGAAGAAGCGTTGATCAGGAAAAAGCTTTCTTCCCTGCCGGGGATCACGGGGCTGGAGTTCAACCTGATGCAGCGGGTGTTGACGGTGCATCATGAGCTGTCGTCCACTGAGGGCATTGAGCAGGCCCTGCGGGCCATCGACATGGAGCCGCAACGTCTTGAGACTGGCGCACCGACCCGAGCCGGGGATGCTCTGCCTGCCGCGTCCATCCCTTGGAAGCGTCTTTTGCTGGCCGGGGGACTGGCCGCCTTTTCCGAAGCCGCCGAACTGTTCGAGATGTGGTGCGCACAGGCTGCGGTCACGATAACACCCCTCTGGCCGGAAGGCTGGAGCCTGCCGGAGGCCGTCGCCCTGCTCTGCGCGCTGGCGGCCATCGCCGTATCCGGCCTGACCACCTATCGCAAGGGCTGGCTGGCCGTGCGCAACG
>CALVGJ010000150.1 GCA_944327045.1 uncultured Desulfovibrio sp. | reverse complement strand
GCTGGCCTTCATGGGCTTCAAGGGTATGGCGCAGTAGCGCCGTCCGAACACGCCGCCTGCGGGCGGATGAGGATTCTGCTATGGTGACGACATCCATCATCATCCTTTTCGGGCTGGGGCTGCTGGCCTCGGTGGTGCTGGCCGTGGCTTCGCGCGTCTTCTACATCAAGGAGGACCCGCGCGTGGAGGCCGTGCTGGAGGTGCTGCCGGGGGCCAACTGCGGCGGTTGCGGTTTTGCCGGTTGCGAAGGCTACGCCGCCGCGGTGGTCAATGATCCCAAAATTCCGGCCAACAGCTGCTGTGCCGGCGGCGCGCAGACCAGCATTGCCGTGGGCGAGCTCACCGGCAAGACCGTGTCCGAGGCCGAACCGCTCATGTCGCTGCGGCGATGCGACAAGGTGGCGGGCAATGTGGCCCTGCGCTATCAGTATCAGGGCATGCCGTCCTGCGCGGCGGCCGCCATGCTGCGCGGCGGCGTGGACAACTGCCGTTATTCCTGCCTCGGCTTCGGCGACTGCGTTGTGGGCTGCCCCTTTGAGGCCATGCGGATTGTGGACGGACTCGTGCAGGTGGATGCCCGCAAGTGCATCGGCTGCGGGCGCTGCGTCCAGACCTGCCCGCGCGGCGTGCTGGAGCTTGTGCCCAAGCGGGCCCGTGTGGCCGTGTACTGCAATACCCGCGACAAGCTGCGCGCCGTGACCGATATCTGCGACAGCGGCTGCATCAAGTGCTGCAAATGCGTCAAGGCCTGCCCGGCCAAGGCCGTACGGCTGGAAAACGCGCGCATCGTCATTGATCAGCTGCAATGTCTTTCCTACGGCGGCGAGTGCAACGAGGCCTGCGTGGCCGGTTGTCCGCGGCATATCTTCCGGTACACGCGGGGCATCATGGAGGAAATCCGCCCCGTCTCCGGGATTATCCCCCAGACCAGCCCCGCCGCCCCCCAGGCGTCCGCGCAGGAGTAATGCCATGCTGAAGCCTTCCTCCCTTTTTCGTCCCCTTGCCGCCCGGTGCGGGCGGCGCGACTTTCTGCGCGGTCTGCTGCTGGGCGGCGGCGCGCTGGCCGGCATGACGCTGCTGCCGGGACAGGTTCGGGCTCTGGCACAGCCGGACGCCGTCCCCTATGCGCGGACGGAGCTGTTCATGGGCACCTTTGTGCGGGTGCAGATTGCCGGATGCACTCAGGCGCAGGCCTCCGAGGCCGCGGAACGTGCGCTGACGCTCGGGCGGCGGCTGGCCTCGCTGTATGACCGCCATGACGGCGGCTCTCCGCTGAGCGTGCTCAATGGGCAGGGTACGCTCGACGCGGCCCCCGCCGAACTGTGTTCCCTGCTGGAGCTGGCGGCGGACATTCATGCCCGCACGCCGCAATTTGACGTCAGTGTGCTGCCGCTTCTGCAATGGCGGCAGGCGGCGCAGGACGACACGGCGGCGCCTCGTGATGTGCGCGAGCTGGTGGATGCCCGTGCCATCCGCGTGGACGGCCGGCGCGTCCGCCTGTTGCGGCAGGGCATGGGCATTACGCTGGACGGCATCGCCAAGGGGGCGGTGGTGGACGCCGTTTCCGCCGAACTGCTCCGCTGCGGCTGCCCCGACCATCTGGTGGACGCGGGCGGCGACATCGTGGCCCGTGGAACCGCCGACGGCGGCAGGCCCTGGATCGTTGCGGTGGAGGACCCCGCAAAGCGCGGCAATTATCCCGCCATCCTGCCGCTGCGTGATCAGGCCATTGCCACGTCCGGCAACTATGAACAACCTGACGGCCATTTGTGCGATCCCCGCAACGGCACATTGTCCCGCCTGCGCTCGTGCAGCGTGGTGGCTGCCCGCTGCAGTCTGGCGGATGCCCTGGCCACCGGCCTTTCCCTCCTGCCCGCGGCCCGCGTGGCCGCCGGGGCGGCGGAGCATGCCGCGGCAAGCTTTGTCATGGATGACGGGGGGCGGACGGCGCATTCGCCCGACTGGCCCGCGTAAGACCGCAACAAGGCCGCGAGGCAGACCGTATCTGCTGAATCCGGAAAGGGGAGAGCATTGCGCTCTCCCCTTTCCCGTCCGGGACGGCCTGCCGCAGGGCCGGACGGGAGCGGGGCTTTCCGCCTTGTCAATAATCTAGGAATATTCTAGAAAAAGGGGCATCCCCCAGCGGGGACGGCCTCCCCGCTTCCCTGAAAAGAGAAAAGAATCATGTCGCGTTCCAAACGAAAACCTTCCTCACGACGGAAAGCCGTCGCCGCCGATACGCCTGTTGCGGCTTCCGCTTCCCGTCACGAAACGGCTCCCAACGTGTCCGAAAACACGCCGTCAGCCGCGTCGCCCAGTCCCGACACCCTGCCCCTGCCGGGCGAGACGCCGGACTCCAGTTCCGCACGCGAGCGGACAAGGAACGGCGTTTCCGGACTCACATGCGCGCTCTGCTGCGGCATTTGCCTGCTGGGCGGCATTCTGCTGGGAAACCACATGCCTCATGTTCTTGACAGCAGGGCCGGCAAGGCTCCTGCCGAGCAGCCCGCTCCCGCTGATCCGTCCGCTTCCGCGCCGACGGATGCGGTCGCCGAGGCAAAACCGGCGGATTCCGCGGCGGGAGTCACGCCCGTCAGCGCGACTCCCGCAGGAGAAAGCTCCTTCGCCGCTTCGCCTGTGCCGCCGGGGGCGGGGGAAGCTCCGGCACGTCAGAAGAGCATGGACGGCAAACGGCAGGAAGAGATCAGGCATCTGGAAAAATTCCTTGCCGACAATCCGCAGGATGCGGCCCGCTGGACGGAACTCGGCAACATCTATTTTGATACGCATCCCCTCAAGGCCATTGCGGCCTATGAGCGTTCTCTGGCGCTGCGCCCCGATAATCCCGACGTACTGACGGACCTCGGCATCATGTACCGTGCAACCGGACGGCTGGATCGGGCACTGGACTGTTTTGAGCAGGCCATGCGCATCCACCCCTCGCATGAACCTTCCCGCTTCAACAAGGGGTTCGTCCTGCTGTTTGACCTGCACCGCAACGCCGAAGCCAAGGCCGTCTGGCAGGAGCTTTTGCGCAAGAACCCCCGGGCAACGGCTCCGGACGGAACAGGGATGCACGTGCTTATCGAGCAATGCGACCGGCCGTTGCCTTAAATAAGCATTTTACAACAATCTCAATGAATAAGGAACTACGGCTGTACATACCCCGCTTGCTTTTGGATGGTCGTTTGCCTCGCACCCCGTCTTTTTCACCGGCAAAAGCGCGCCGGGGAAAGGATGAGGGGCCTGAGGGGAAGGAAAACCCCTTTCGCGCCGGCGGAGGGGGTTTCCCTTCCCCCCGGCATAAGCAGTGGATAGTGTCAACACGCCTGGAGGTGGGAGAAAAGCCATGTTAGAACGCATCCGTATGGCGGTTTCCGCCACGTGTCCGCGCCGTCACTTGCGGGGAATTCTGCTGTTCGTGCCGGTTCTTCTGCTGCTGTGCGTCGCACCGGCCGGTGCGGCGCTCCTGCAGCCGCCCGCGGCCGCCGAGCCCCAGTCCGCCCCCTCCGGGGAGCCTGATGTGGTGCCCGCCCATATGAGTCGGCCCAGTCTGTCCCTCTTGCCGTTTTTGCACGTCTACATCGACGTCACGGGCGAGATGGACGTGGAAGAAGTGGCCGCCCTGCCGCCCGACAAGCATTTTGTCCCGCTGGACGTCAGACGCCTGCCGCATGTGTCGGGGGTGACCTGGCTGCGCTTTGTGCTGGACGCCGCCGTGCCCGGACAGGAGAACAGCGCGGTGCTGCTGGACATGGGGGAGAGCGTCCCCGGTACGCCCACCCTGTACAATCCGCTGCTCGATACGCTGAGCAATACGGTGGAGTGGCGGGAAAATACGCCGACTTCGCGTAATGTCCTGCTGCTGCCCCGCGCGGGAAGCGAGGCGCAGGTCTGCTTCCTGCGGCTGGACGGCCTGCCGGGACTGTGGTTCTCTCCCATGCTGCGTACGCCGCACAATGCGGCCACCGATCTTTCCGGCCTGGCCTCCAAGAGCGCGCTGGTTGCGCTGGCGGTGGTCATGCTGCTGTGCCTGCTGCGCGGCCTGTCCGAACATGGCCAGTGGCGCATCTGGACGGCCCTCTATGTGGCGGCGGCTCTGGTGCAGGGGTATTTCGGCGTTCCCGGCAACGGGGCCGGTCACTTTTCGTTCGAGGATGCGGCGGTCTTGCTGACGCCCGGGCTGGCACTCATGTTCCTGCCGCATGTGGGACGCCACCTCATGCAGACACGGGGACGCCATCGCTTTCTTGATGTGCAGTTCATCCTGCTGGTGCTGCCCGGTGCGGCGCTGGCCCTGCTGCCGCTGGTACCGGATATGGGCTGGACGGCGCGTTATCTGCCGCTCTGGCCCCTCGCCATGCTGCTGTATGTGCCTACGGCCACGGGGGCCTGCCTCATGGGGCTGCCGGGCGCGCGGCGTTTCCTGCTGGGCATTCTTCTGCCGCCGGCCGCTGTGGCCCTGGCCGTTCTCGGTCTGGACTTCGGCTATGCGCCCGGCGTGCTGGCCTCGCTGCCGCTCTGGGGTACTGCCCTGAGCGCCCTGATCATTGCCGCCACGGCGGTTCCCCGGCGTGAGGAAGAGAGCGACGAAGGGGAAGCGCCCATTGAACTGACCATGCCGACCGTTGCGCAGGGAACGCTGCTGATGGATGACGGCCCGCTGAATCTGGGAACGCCTCCGCGTCCGGATCAGCTGCCGTTGCCGGACGATCCCCACCTGCGCCTGCTGCCTTCCGGCGAGGAGGGCATAGCCCTGCCCCGCATGGACGACGACATGCCGCGACGGGAAGCCGAACCCGCCCCGTCACGGACGGAAACGCCGCCCGCACGGCCTGCCGCGACCGATACGCCGGATGCCGAACGACTGGAAGAAGTCCTGCGGCGTCCTCTGGATGATCTCATGCGCGAAAGCGCGGCGCTGGAACAGTGCTCCCTGCCGCCCTCCGCGCGGGAAACCGCCCGGAACATGACCGCGGCCGCCCGTCAGATGCTGGCCGTCCTGCGGGACCCTGCCAGCGTTCTGCCCGGCGTGTCCGCTCCGGCCCTGCAGGAGACGTTCGACCTGCAGGAGCTCATGCGCTCGGTGCACGATTCCGTAGCCGCGGCGGCGGAAAACAACGGCATCGCGCTGGCCTGGTATATGCCGCCCTATCTGCCCTCCTTCTACAGCGGCGAGTATCAGGCGCTGGATGCCGTATTGCGCGAACTGCTGGAAAGCGCCGTGCGGGCCACGCGGCAGGGAGCGGTACATTTTTCCGTGCGGCGGGTGCCGGACAGCGACGACCCCGGTCATCTGCTGTTCACCGTGCAGGACAGCGGGTTCGGCACGCCTCCGGCGGAGCGCTCCAGCCTGGCCTTGAGCCATGTCTGGGAACTGGCGGGACGGAGTAACGGCTTCCTCAGCGCCGAATGCGGCATACGGGGAGCAACCATTGCCTTTACCCTGCACCTGGAGCCCGTGGAAGGCATTGCGGAAGCGGGGACGGCAGGACATGCGGACAAGACGGCGAGGCGGGCGCGCATTCTGGTCTGCACGCCGGGAGCCATGGATCGTCAGGCACTGGTGCATATGCTGGACGGTCTGGCATGCGTCGTGCTGCAGGCGCGTACCCTGCCGGAAGCGCTGGCTCTGCATGAGCAGCGGCCTGTCACCATGCTTATTGCCGCCGGATCGCAGGTGTCCGTCAAGGCGCAGGATATGCTGGAACGCTTCCGCCAGCGCGCCACGACGGCGCATCTGCCGGTGTTCGGCGCCATCGCCGTGACCGGAGACGACAGCCAGTGGGATGCGCTGGCAAAAGCCGGTTTTACCCACGCTCTGCTTGAGCCGGTTGACCGCGAGGCCCTGCGTCAGACGGTGCGGGAAATTCTGGAAGCCTTTTTCGGCAGTCAGGGCGAGGCGGGCACGCCGATGTCCGAAGGAACTTCGGGACATCCCGCCGGATTCCCGCCGCTTTCCGGCCTGCTGAGCCCGTCGCCCCGTACCGCGGAGACAGAAAGGGACAGAACGGCGACTTTGGAGCCCGTCGCGGAGCCTGTCGAATCCGAGGCGGAGATGCCTGCGGAGGCCGTCGTGCCCGAAGCGGAGACGAGCGCGGAGGAGACGTTGCCCGCACCCGAAGAAGTGCGGCCGCATGACGCGGAGCGCGAGGCCCCCGTGGCGGCTGCCGACGCTGACGCAGCCTGCGGGGAAGAGACGTCTTCCGCCGTTGAGGACGCGTCCGAAGCAATACCGCAGCAGGCTGAGACGGCAACGGCCGCAGCCCCGGCGGAGGCCGGAGAGGCGGAGGAATTGTCCGTCCCGGACAAGCAGCGGGAGACGGCGACAGCGCCTGCCGAGGAAACGCTTTCTGCGGATGCGCCGCAGGGCGAAGCCGCGGCCGTATCGCAGGTGCAGCATGACGAAGCGGCTTTCGATGAGCCTGAGGAGACCGCGATGCCTGAAATGGCCGGTCAGGATGCCGAGGAAGCGCTTCAGACGGAGACGGCAACCGTTCCATCCGTTGAAACGGCCGTTTCCGGAGCATCCTCCGTTCCCTCCGGCATTGTCGGGACGGAACAGGAAACGGAATCAGCCCTGACGACGGAAAGCGCAGCGGAACGCACAGCGACGCAGGCGACGGAACATCCCGCCCCGCAGGCGGAAAGCGCGCCTGCGTCGTCGGAGCAGGTCGCGGCGACCGGGGCGGCCAGCGAACCGTCCGTGGCGTCCGAACCGTCGGAGGTCGCGCCTGCGGCCCCTGCGGAAGCACCTGCGGCAGTCGTCTCCGACGAAACACCTGCCGTTTCGCCGCTTTCGGAAAGTCCGGCCTCCTCTGCGGCAACGCCCTCCCAGGCGGCGCCGTTGCCTGCCTCTGGAGAATTCCTTGAATGGGTGGGAGAGCCGACCCCCATTCCGTCCAGTCGGCCCAGAGAGGAGGCGGCCCGAAAGCCCGCCGCCTCATCGGCCGCCTCAGCGTCGGGCGATGCCGCACAGCCGCTGACGCTGACCATGCAGGAAGCGCTCAAGGCCGCTGAACAGGCACAGACGGAAGCGCCTGCTGCGGAGAACAGCGAGGAGAGCGGTTCCAGCGTACCGTCCCTCCTGCGTCGTGTGCTGGGCCGACTGCAGGGACAGGGAGAACATCCCGCTACGCCGAGCGGGCCGCAGACAGGGCGCGCCCGGGCTGCCGAGGCACGTCGCCGGGCAACGATCAAGGCTTCCGCGGCACGTTCCGCCACCAGCGACGTATCCGTCGGCGATGTGCCCTCCAGCAGCGTATCCGCCAGCAGCACGCCGGTTGCCGTAAGCGCCCCGGCCCCGGTACCGCCTGCGCCGTCTCCCGCCGTGCCCCCCGCGCCGCAGAAGCCGACGCCCCCGGAAGCCGCCGTAACGGTTGCCGCGCCCTCGACCGGCAGCGGAGCTGGTGAGGCGGATCAGGAAATGCTGGACCTTGTGGCCCGTTTTGATGCCGCCGTCCGCAAGGCGCAGCAGTCCTTTGCCAACGGCAATTGCCTGACCGTCGCCGTGGCGGCCGAAAGCATTGCCCGCGATGCGGATGCCTACGGATTCCGTTCGCTGGGGCGCATGGCGCGCTGCGTGGAGCAGGCGGGCCGTCATGAAGACCTGGGGGCGCTGCGGGACCTCCTGCCCGATCTGGTGGCGCAGGTGGAGCGTAACCGCATCGCCATTCAGAAGGAATTGCGCTAAACATCTCCGGCCCGTCGCGGCGGGCCGGAGAACACCGTATGCCAACATGTGGGACGTGTTTCAGCCGTTGCAGCTGGTGCTGCTGCTCCTTTTTCATCTGCTGGCCTGGGGGGCTGCCGGACACGCGGTACTGACCAAGCGAGACCCGCGCTCGGCGCTCGGCTGGGCGGCGGCCCTGCTGTTTTTGCCGGTGGCGGGCCTGCTGCTGTATCTGGCCTTCGGCATCAGCCGCACGCAGAGCGCCGCCCAGCGCATGCTGCGCAGGCTGGCGGCCGGAGAGCCCTACATGCCTCTTTCCGAAGAGAGCCCGCAGCGGCCGGAGGACATTCCCGCGCAGGCCGTCTTGCTGGAGCGGCTGGGACGGCGGCTGACAGGGCAGGAGCTGTGCGGCGGCAACCACATTGAACCGCTGCGCAACGGCAATGAAGCCTATCCCGCCATGCTGCATGCCATCCATGCGGCCCAAAAGCATGTCTACCTGTCCACCTATATCTTTGCGCACGGCAGCACGGCGGAAGCCTTTTGCGAGGCGCTTGCCCTTGCCGCGGCGCGAGGTGTGGACGTGCGCGTGCTGGTGGACGGATTCGGCGGGCGCTTCTACTCTCTGCGCCGTCCCTGGGCACACCTGTCCGCCAGAGGCGTTCGGGTGGCGCAGTTTCTGCCGTTGCAGCTTCTGCCGCCCAAGCTGTGCATCAATCTGCGCACGCACCGCAAGCTGCTTGTCTGCGACGGAGTGGCCTTTACCGGCGGCATGAACATCTCGGATCATCATGTCCTGTCCGGCAGAAAAAGCGATGTGCAGGACATGCAGTTTCGGTGTCGCGGCCCCATTGTCTTTCAGCTTCTGCGGGCCTTTCTGCTGGACTGGGGCTTTGCCTGCGGCCGCCCCGAACCTGTGCCCGCCCCGGACAGCTCCACGGCCTCCGACGGGGATAGCCTGTGCCGCCTGGTGCTGGACGGGCCGGACTCCGATGACGATAGCCTCAGCGATCTTATGGCGGGAGCCATCAGCGGGGCGACGCGCAGCGTACACATCATGACGCCCTATTTCCTGCCGTCGCACGAGCTGATGACCAGTCTGCGCAGCGCGGCGCAACGGGGACTGGACGTACGGGTCATCCTGCCCGAGCGCAACAACCTGCCGTATGTGCACTGGGCGAGCTTCCGGCTGCTGCCTTCCCTGTTGCGGGCGGGCGTGCGCGTATGGCATCAGCCGCCGCCCTTCGCCCACACCAAGCTGCTGGCCGTGGACGGCTACTATGCCCAGATCGGGTCGGCCAATCTGGATGCCCGCAGTCTGCGCCTGAATTTCGAGCTGAATATGGAAGTCTTTGATCCGCGCTTCCACGATCTGCTTGTGCGCCATATGCGGGAAGCAGCGGGGCGTGGACGGGAAATGACGCTGGAGCGGCTGACCGCGCGCAGTCTGCCGCTGCGCCTGCGGGATGCCGCCTGCTGGCTGTTTTCGCCGTACTTATAGAGCGGATTCGCATGGAAATTGTGTCCAATTTCCCTGCTGACGCTGCCCTCACACCACGGAAAAAGCGTGGTTTTTCCGTGTGTTCGGTTGCGGGTAGTCACTCTCGCGACTACCAGAGCAATCCACATTTTCAATATGGAATTGCTCTAGGTGTAGAGTGTCAACACGTTGTTCACCCTCTGCTCAGACATGAAGCTGGAGGTTTTCTGCCAAGAGCCGAATGGGGGCGCACAAAATTGTAATGATGCGTCCATTTCGACAAGTAGGCT
>CALVGJ010000149.1 GCA_944327045.1 uncultured Desulfovibrio sp. | reverse complement strand
ATTCTTTTTCCGCACCCTCCCTTCAGCCTTCCGGCCATGTTCTGGGCATCGCTGGCGGGAATCGCACGCGGATTTTCGCCCCTCTGGTTTTTTCAGGGGATGGATGACGACAGCCTGCGCCGTCTGGCCGTCTATGATCTGGCAAGTACGGCTCTGCTCCTGCTTTTGATGGTCGTGCTCATCCGCGGACCGGAAGATGCCTCGCTCTACCTTGCCCTGCTGGCGCTCAGCAAGATAGCCGCTTACGGGCTGCTTTGTCTGCGGACATGCCGCGCCTATTGCTTTCGTCCCACAGTGAGCGGCGCTCTGGCGCTTCTGCGGGAGACCCGCGTCTTTTTTGTGGGGGGCATCGCGGGGCAGACCTACTCCAACTGGTCGCAACTCGGCATCGGCGGCATCCTGCCCGCTCGGGAGATGGGGCTCTTCCTGGCCGCGGACAAGATCAGCCGGGCGATCGTGAGCATGAGCAATCCCCTGAGCCAGGCGCTCTTCCCGGAGATCTGCGCCCTGCATGGCCTGGATGATGCCGCGCGCCGACTTCGTCTGCAGCGTATGGCGCTCCTTGCGGCGCTGCTGGCGTCAGCGGGCGGATGCGCCCTGGTGGAACTGCTTGCCCCGGCCATCCTCCAGCTCGCGCTTGGCCAGGCGTCCGAGGACGCCGTGCTGATATTGCGCCTCCTGGCCCTTGTCATCCCCCTGCTGAGTCTGAACCAGATACTGGGGCCCCACCTGCTCGTTCCCGCGGGAAAGGAACACGTCGTCATCATGGCGCAGATTTGTGCCGCCGTGGTGAGCATCCCCACCGCCCTGACGCTGACGTTTTTTTACGGCCTGCCCGGCGCCGCCGCGCTCCCCCTGCTGGCGGAGGGGTGCATCTTCCTCATTCTCTGCATGGGAATCCATCGCCATTGTCCCGGGCGGATTCCCTTCCTTCAGTCTCGCAACAGCGGAACATAATCATATGCCGAAGCATGTTTCCGTCATCGTTCCCGTCCACAATGCCGCCCAATGGATAGCTGCCTGCATGGAGCAATTGCTTGCGCAACGGAGGCCGCCGGACGAGATCATCTTTGTTGACGATGCCTCGACGGACGATACCGTGCAACGATGTTCCTTCTGGCAGGAAAGATACCCTTGTGTCCGCATCATACAGCTTTGCGCAAACAGCGGGCCGGGCATCGCCAGAAATGCGGGCATCGCGGCGTGTCGCAGCCCTTTTCTTGTCTTTATGGATGTCGACGATCGCCTGTCGCCTCATTTCCTGTCGCGGCTGTACGATTGCATCACGCAAAACGCCCTTGATGCGGCTGTCTGCGGGATTGACGTCATTACCCCGACGTCGTCGAGAAAACTTCTCCCCGCCGCCGCTTGCGACAGTGCTTCCCTGCTGCGCCGGACAATCCTGCTTTATGCGCCCGTCAACAAGATATACAGGACGAATTTTCTCCGTGACGAGCTGATACGCTTCAGCCGCTGCCGCATCGGAGAGGATATGGCCTTTGCCGTCAAGCTGTGCAGCCGGTCTCCGCGCATGGGGGGTGTCCCCGAAGCCCTCTATCAGTATGTGCGACGCCCCGGGAGCCTTTCCGGCACCTTGCGCCTGCGCCATGAAATCTTTGCCGCGCTGGACGACCTCCACCTCTTTTTGCGCCGTACCGCCTCTCCCCCGCGCCTGTTCTCCGTCTACCGCCGCCTTTGCCTGCTGCATGGCCTGTACTACCCCCTGCGGCTGCTCCTGCGCCGCCGCCGTTCGGTATCCCTTGTCCGGCTCGGGCGCGAACTCCACTTCTATCTTGCCGCAACCCTTCGGAAAATACGGGAAAGTTATGAACGATAAGCTGTTGCGCCTTTCCTCCCTCCTCCTTTTCCCGTTGGCGGCCTGGCAGGTCTGGATCACCGACATCCCCAATTATCATTTGCAGCATCCGCTCATGTGGCTGCTGCCGCCCTTTCTGGCCTGGGCATGGTGGCGCGGGCTCTGGCGCATGGCCGACGCCTGGGCGCTGGCTCGTCCCTTTCTTCCCTTCCTCGCGCTGCTTGTGCCGCTTCAGGCCGCGGCCTGCCGGCAAAGCGCCCACCTGCTGACACCGGGAGACGAACTCACGTTTACGGTACGCTCGCTGGTCAAGCTGGTGGCGCAGTGGCCCTTTCTTCTTGTCTTTTGCCTTGTCGGCCTGTTGCTGACGCGCGACAAGGCATGCCGAACCGCCCTGCTTCGGGGAGCCATAGCCCTGTTCCTCTTCATTTTTCTGCTCTTTCTGCTTCAGGCGCTCTTTGTCTACCTGCGTTCTCCCGACGGAACGGCCTACACCACGGACAACCTCCCCGGCGACCCGCTGGCGCAGGCGATTCTTGATATCGTGCGCCGGCCCCTGCACTTTCTGGCAAGCTTTCTGGAAGCCCGCTGGGGCAATGGCGTATACGACTTTTATCACGGCGGTGCATATGCCCTGACGCTGCCGCGCATCAATGCTGTTTTTGAAGAAGCGTCCATGCTGGCTTCCCATATCGGGGTCTTCTTCTTTCCTCTGGCGGTCGGCCTGCTGGGGAGGGCGCGACTGTCAGGAGACAGACGCCGCAAGCGTCTTGCCCGGCTCATGTTTGCCGGCTGCTGTCTCATGCTGGCCGCATGTCGATCCACCACCGGGCAGCTTCTGCTCATTGTCGCCGTCATCATCTGGTTTTGCCTGCACATTGAGCGGCAACGCCTGTACAGCATCCTGTCCTGCGGCCTGCTTGCCCTTGCCTGCATTCTCGGCATGCTTCTTTTCATTCCGCAGGGGTATACAAGCCTGCTCGTCCGCATGGACGGCTATCTCTCCAGCGCCGCTCCGCGCGCCGTCGTCACACGCGCGAGCCTGCCGATACTTGCGGAGTCCCCCCTTCTGGGGGTCGGGCGCGACGCCTACCTGCCCCTGCTCTACCAGCAGAAGGACTACCGGGATCACATTGCCGATCCCGAACTGGCTCTCTGGGAAAAAAGCGCTGCCGGCGAGATGTCCGCGCTGCTTGCCTTTGCGAGCAGGTACGGCATCCCGTGCACCCTCCTGCTGCTTTGCGGCGCGGGGTGGCTCTGCCTGCGCCTCCATCGCCTGCGCGACAGATTTCCCCGCAGCGAGTCGCTGGCCTTTGCCGCAGCGGCGTGTCCGGCCTGGCTCGTCATGGGGATCGTCACCCTGCTGGGCTCATATGATCCGCGCAATGCGCTCTTTCTCCTGCCGGGCGCCTGCTTTCTGGGCATTTCCCTGCACTGGTCGGCGCGGCAGCGCCGTGAGCGCGCGGGCTGCTGCATCATCATGCACAGTTTCGGCGGCGGCGGGGAAAAAATGGCCCTTCTTCTCGCGGAAGAACTGGCGCGGCACGGTCGCAAGGTCGGCATAGCCTGCCTGAGCCACCAGCCCCTGTTGCCGCGGGCCGTGCCGGACGGTGTGTCCTTTTCCATGCCTGCCCGGCCCGGCGCGCTTTCGCGGCTGCTCTTCCTGCCGCGGGTGGAAAAACTGACCGCCGAGGCCGCCGTGGTCGTGGGCAGCCTTGAACTGCAAAGCATGCTGGGAGCGGCCCTGCTGGCGCCGGGCAGAACCGTGGGCTGGCTGCACAAGGACGTTGCCGGCTATCTTGACGGCAAGTCGCGCGCGTATCGTCCGCTCTATCTCTCGCTCATGGCGCTGGCCATTCGGCGCAGCCGGACCGTGGTCTGCGTGAGCGACGGCATCCTGCACTCCTCACGCGCGCTCTGGCCGCGTCTTGCGAGCCGTTTTCAACGTATCCACAATCCCATGAACCTGCCCGCCGTCCGGGAGCGCTCCCTTCTCCCCCTCCCCCCGGAGGTTGCCCGTTTCATGGCCCGGGGGCCTGTCATTCTGGCAGTGGGGCGTCTGGAGCGGCAGAAGAATTTTTCCCTGCTGCTTGAGGCCCACGCCCTGCTGCGAAAACGCGGCCTGCCGGTCTGCTGCTGCATCGTCGGCGAAGGAAGCGAACGGCCCCTGCTGGCGCAAAAAATCCGGGAACTGGGAACAGCCGAAAGCGTCCTCATGCCGGGATTCCTGAACCCGTATCCGCTCATGCGTCAGGCCACCGTACTGGCGCTCAGCTCGCTTTATGAAGGCTTGTCGCTGGTGATCATCGAGGCGCTGGCGCTCGACTTGCCTGTGGTCGCCGTGAACTGCCCCAGCGGGCCGGCGGAGGTCTTGCAAAATGGACGTGTCGGTCTGCTCGTCGAGGGGACGGCGACCGCCCTGGCCGACGGGCTGGAAACGAGCATCGCCCTCGGCCGAACCGGGGAATCCAGCCGCCTCCGGCTGCTGCGCGCCGATGACTTCTCTCTGGAAAAACTCTTCCCCGCATGGCTGCGTGTTCTGGAGGACGGGGAAAAGGGCTTGACAGACTCCGCCCCGTCAGGCAGGCTGGAGTCAGTCATATGACGTTGCCCGCTCAGGCCGTCAGGTGCGAAAACCGAAATCCCCTGACGTGTATCCTTCCCCCGCTCTTCCGGTAGGGGAGGAGACCCTGAGCGGGTTTTCTTTTTTGACGGTTTCACGTTTTCCCTGTCCACAAACATGGTCACAAGCCGGGGCAGGGAAATGATGTCCTCCCGCGTGACCGGCGGCATGTCCGGCGTCTTGTTGCCGCCTTCCCCGTGGGCAAGGATGATCTTCGCAAGGCCGAAACCGCCTTTCCCGTAACCCGTTTCCCGTTGCAACGTCCGGCCCTGCGCCACGATCTGCCCGTCCCGCATGACCGCCGGGCCGAAAGGCACGATCACGGCCTCGATGCCCCCCGGGCGGAAGACGGCCGGCACCTCGTCCGGCTCTCCGCCCAGCGGGTCTTGCCGCACTCTGTCGTAGGCCCGTTCCAGCACCCCCGCCTCCCTGAGGATGTCGCCCACGGGCCGGGCGGCGGTCATATCGGCCTGACCGGCCTCCGTGGCGGCGGCGAGCGTGCGCCGGTCGGCCACCACGCGGATCAGGTCGTTGATGAAGACGTGCGCCCCCTCGTGGATGGGCGTCGAGAGGTCGGCGGCATCCGCAAAGATGGTCGTGACGGACGCGCCGTCGTCGTCGAAACGCACCATGCCCCGCGCGCCGTTCCGGCCGTCCGCCGGGTCGCTCAGGAACATGAGGTTGACGCCGCCGTCGGGAACGAATAAATTTTTTTTACAGGCGCGTTCGCGCTCTGGGAAAGCTCCTCGTGGCCCCGACTTTGAGCATCGGGTTTCAAGCCGTGGGGTGCTTTTCCTTTCTCTGTGCCGGAGATATCGGCATTCAGGCGGTTGCCGTTGTCGCCCTTCCGCAGCACGAAACCCACCACCTATTCCT
>CALVGJ010000148.1 GCA_944327045.1 uncultured Desulfovibrio sp. | reverse complement strand
AACTGTCTGCCGTGTGGGTCATCCCCTTTGCCTGTATGCTCCTGTCCATCGC
This sequence comes from uncultured Desulfovibrio sp., assembly GCA_944327045.1. GTDB lineage: Bacteria > Desulfobacterota > Desulfovibrionia > Desulfovibrionales > Desulfovibrionaceae > Desulfovibrio. The sequence goes on along the minus strand of CALVGJ010000148.1, from coordinate 3,999 downwards.
CATCATGCCGCTGGCCATCCCGCATATCTGGCATCATCACTTCGGCAAGATCGCCGTCTTCTGGGGCCTGGCCTTTCTGGTGCCCTGTTTTGCCGTCTACGGGGCGCAGGTCGCCATTTATGAACTGCTGCACGCGCTCCTGCTGGAATACGTGCCCTTCATCATCCTGCTGTTCGCCCTGTTCACGGTGGCGGGCGGCGTGCGCCTGAAAGGCTCGCTGGTGGGCACGCCTGTGGTGAATACCGGCCTTCTGGCCGTGGGGACTGTTCTGGCAAGCTGGATGGGCACCACCGGCGCGGCCATGCTGCTCATCCGCCCGCTGCTGCGCGCCAATGCCCATCGCCGCTATCGTGTGCATTCCGTGGTCTTCTTCATCTTCCTCGTGGCCAACATCGGCGGCTCCCTCACCCCGCTGGGCGACCCGCCGCTCTTCCTCGGCTTCCTCAAGGGCGTGAGCTTCTTCTGGACCACTACTAATCTGTTCCTGAAGACCCTGCTCATGGTCATTGCCCTGCTGGCCATCTTCTATGTGGTGGATACGACCCTCTACAAGAAGGAAGGCAGCCCCGTCCCCGCCGTCGATCCTGACGCGCCGAAGGAAAAGCTCGGTCTGGACGGCAGCATCAACCTCTTCTTCCTGCTGCTCATCGTGGGCGCGGTGCTCGTGTCCGGTCTGCTCCAGCTCGGCGAAGCCTTCACCATCTACGGCGTGACCGTCGAAGGCCAGAACCTGCTGCGCGACATCTCCCTGCTCTCCATCGCCGGTCTGTCCTGGGCCTTCACCAGCAAGCAGTGCCGCGAGCTCAACGAATTCTCCTGGGCGCCCATCGAAGAAGTGGCCAAGCTCTTCTTGGGCATCTTCGTCAGCATGATTCCGGCCATCGCCATTCTGCGGGCCGGTACGGACGGCGCTCTGGCGGGCGTCATCAACATGGTCTTCCATGAAGGCCAGCCGGTGAACGCCATGTTCTTCTGGCTGACCGGCGCGCTCTCCAGCTTCCTGGACAACGCTCCCACCTACCTCGTGTTCTTCAACACGGCCGGTGGCGACGCCGCTCACCTCATGACCGACATGGCGTCCACGCTGGCGGCCATCTCGGCGGGCGCGGTGTTCATGGGCGCCAACACCTACATCGGCAACGCGCCCAACTTCATGGTGCGCTCCATCGCCGAAGAACGCGGCGTGCCCATGCCCAGCTTCTTCGGTTACATGATGTGGTCCGTGGGTATCTTGGTGCCGCTCTTCATCGTCCTGACCTTCCTCTTCTTCTAAGCGGAAGCGGGAACAGTCCGACATGCGGGGCGCGGCCTTCGGGCCGCGCCCTTTCTGTTGCCCGCCGCACGTTCGGGCCGGGCCACGCGCGCCATTGCGCGCCTGTGCGCAAGCCGTTATAGTGCCGCCATGAGATCGGTTTTTCCTCCCGCCGGACGTCTCGAAGTGCTGGGCGCGGCCGCCGCCGTGCCGCAGGACCGCGAAGGCCAGCCGCTCTATCTTGCGCCCGTGGAAGCGGGCTTCCCGTCCCCCGCCGATGATTATCAGGATCGCAAGCTGGACCTGCACGACTATTGCGTGCGCAATGAGGCCGCCACCTTCTTTGTGCGCGCGCATGGCGAATCCATGATCAACGCGGGCATACACGACGGCGACCTGCTGGTGGTGGATCGCTCCCTGCAGGCCGGGCACAATCGGGTGGTCATCGCCGCGCTGGACGGCGAACTCACGGTCAAGCGGCTGGTGCGGCGGCAGGGGAGGGTCTACCTCATGCCGGAGAATCCCGACTATCCGCCTTTCGACATCACCGAGCGGGAACATGTCCACATCTGGGGCGTGGTGAGCTATGTCATCCACAAGCTCTGAGGGCAGGGCGGGCCTGTCCCGCGCGTCCGCGCCACTCTGGGCGCTGGTGGACTGCAACAATTTCTATGCGTCCTGCGAACGCCTTTTCCGCCCCGACCTTGCCGGAAAGCCCGTGGTGGTGCTGTCCAATAACGACGGCTGCATCGTGGCCCGCTCGCCGGAAGCCAAGACTCTGGGCGTTCCCATGGGCGCGCCGGAATACCAGTGGCGGGCCTTCCTGCAACAGCACGGGGTGGCGGTCTTTTCGTCCAATTACGCCCTGTACGGCGACATGTCCGCGCGCATCATGCGCATTCTGGAGCAGCATTGCCCGCAGGTGGAGCAATATTCCATCGACGAGGCCTTTGTGCGGCTGGACGGCGCGCAGGCGGCGCAGGCGGCGGAAGTCGTCCGCCAGTTGCGGGAGCGCGTCGTGCGCTGGACGGGCATCAGCGTTTCCGTGGGCGTGGCCCGCACGCGCACGCTGGCCAAGCTGGCCAATCATATCGGCAAGAAGCGCGCCGACGGGCTGGCCTTCCTCGGCAGCGGCGCGGAGGACTTCGCGCTGGAGGGGGACGACGCGCACCTGCTGTTCCGTGCGGATGACGTGCTTGCCCGCATGCCCGTGGCCGAGGTCTGGGGCATCGGACGGCGGCAGGCGCGCACGCTCTGGGCGGCGGGCATCACCACGGCAGCGGCGTTGCGGGATGCGGACGACCAATGGCTGCGGCGCGCCCTGACGGTGACGGGCTGGCGTACCGCGCTGGAGCTGCGCGGCCTGCCCTGCATCGCCGTGGAGAATGCCCCTCTGCCGCGTCATACGCTGGTGTCCTCCCGTTCCTTTGCTCGTCCGGTGACGGAGCTTGCCGCCCTGCGCGAGGCGGTCGCCTGCTTCACGGGACGGGCGGCGGAACGGCTGCGCCGGGCCGGGCTGGTCGCCGGGGGCATCGCCGTGCACATCCGCACCTCCCGGCACGCGGGGGAGGGCGTCCCCTGCCACGCGGCGGACATCTCCCTGCCCCTGCCGGAAGCCACGGCCGATACGCTGCCCCTGCTGCGGGCCGCCCGCGCCGGACTGGAACGGCTCTTCCGTCCGGGGCTCGCCTATGCCAAGGCGGGCGTCATGCTCTACGGGCTGGAGGCGGCCGACAGGAGGCAGGGCAGTCTCCTGAGTGCCGCTTCCCCGGTGGAGGACAGGCGGCGGGAGGCGCTCATGCGGACGCTGGACGCCATCAACGGCAAATTCGGGCGGGAGTCCATCTTTTTCGGCGCGCAGGGACTGGGAGAAGCGGACTGGCACATGCGGCAGGCGCATCGTTCGCCGCGTCTGACCACCCGTTGGGACGAATTGCCGCGGGTGCGTTGCTGAACCGTTCCCGCGTCGGAGGAGCAGGAGCATGGCTGTTGGCTGGGCCGGTGACAATGCCGTACAGGATCAGATTCAGGATTCCCTCAATGATGAGATAGCACGGGCGCGGGCGGCTCTGCCGCGCGGGGAGAGCGCGCTTTGCTGCGACCTTTGCGGCGAGCCCATCCCGCAGGCCCGGCGCGAGGCCCTGCCCGGCGTGCGCCTGTGCCGCGACTGTCAGGAAGAGGCCGACAGCGAGCGGCAGGTGGTGCAGCTCTACAACCGCAAGGGCAGCAAGGACAGTCAGTTGCGCTGAGCGCGGTCAGGCGCGAAAAGTTTTGTTGGGGGGAAGGGGAACCCCTCGCTCTGCTGTCGATGTCCGTAAGGCTCCTGCGTCGCCTGACGGACACGGCCCTCCGGGCCGCCTTTCGGTCGCCGCCTGCGCTGGAGGTGTTCCCCTTCCCCCCCAGGCCCCCCATCCCTTCCCCAGCGCGCTTTTATCAGGGAGAGCGAGAGATACGGTAAGCCATCTCGTGAAGGCGCAAGGAACGACGAGTTGATATATCCCACAACAGGAAAAAGGAGCGCAATCCGGTGAACGTCGGCATCTGGGTGGACTGGGTTTGTATCGGGGCCTTTGCCATGAGCGGCGTCTTTGCGGCCCGCGACCGCAAGGCCGAGCTGGACCTTTTCGGCGTGGTCGTGGTGGCCGTGCTGACGGCCATCGGCGGCGGCACGCTGCGGGACATCATCCTGCAGACGCCGGTATTCTGGCTGACGCAGCGCGATCAGATCTATTGCCCCATCCTGGTGG
>CALVGJ010000147.1 GCA_944327045.1 uncultured Desulfovibrio sp. | reverse complement strand
AAGCCCGTGCCGGGACATGAAATGCCTTTTTCCCCTGTGATGCCAGATAAAGCCGGTCTGGGCCCACGTCTGACCGCAGCCGACGGGATGGGCTCTGTCGTCGCGGGAGAGAAAGCCCGTCATGGTGCGGCCGTCGTCGCTCAGAAAGACGCCCATGCCGTAATCCGGCGCCGAGACCGGGAGGCGGATCATGCCGAAATTCCGGCTCCAGACAAAGGGCTGACTCTCGATGATGCCGGTGATGGCGCGACAGCCCGGGGCAATGGCCCGGAGGCGGTCGTTTTCGCCGAGCAGCGGCGTCATGTCCAGGATGAAGCCCCTCGGCGGCGACTGGTCGGCGGCCGGAGCGGCGGCGAGGGCGGCGGGCGGAAAAAGCATCGGGAGCGCCGACAGGGCCAGACCCGCCTGTCGGAGCCATCGGCTGCCGGAACGAAGAAAATGTTTCATGTTCTTCTCTCTCCCTTGTCGGCTGTGGGGCAGTCGTATCGGTGCGTATCCGCAAGGCATAGGCGGGATCGCCGGATGCGGTCAATCCGTGCGGGCGGGAAGATGCGGCGGGCATGCCTGTCGGCACGGCGTTCTCCCCCGGACGCGTTCCCGCCGCTGTACGCATGGGAAAAATGGTATTACCAAGCGTAAACCAGTCGGCGAATTTTCAGAAATTTATAAAAGTATATCCATCAAATAAACTCTTGTGTGGCATACGTTGGAGTTGTTGTTCCCAAATTTTCAAACCATATATTAGCATTTTCAAATTGCGGTATCAGATTGTTGTTTGCAAGTTGAGACTTGATGACAAAGGGACTGACAGCAAAATCTTCAGCTATGTCTCCCCAAGTGTCTTCATTGTAATAATCAGATTCTATCCTTTCTTTAATTAAATCTATAGGGCATAACAATTCCGCCGCAAAAGCTCTCTGTGTTTTCTGTCGTGCTGTTTTATTCACGGTAGCCGGAAGGATACGGTCGTCTTTGGGTGCGGTAATTGCGTCACAAATAATCCTTGCAACCATGAAACGTGCTGATGAAGAATGATTTTTATTTAATGCAATGGAAAAAACATTGTCTTGATGTTTGACACCCAATCCAAAATTGTCTCTTCTATCTAAAGAGGCATTCCAATCCCTTAATGATATGTCCAGAATTGCACATAATTTTTCTGTGGAAAAAACACCATCGATTCCCCAGATTCGACGCGCCTGCTTCGCAAGATAATAACCAAATTCCCAGGGGTGCAAACTTCCACGCTTCTGCTCCCCGACCTGCCGCAACTCATCTGCATCGGCAATGCTTATGATTGTACCGTATTTTTTATCTTCAAGGTTCTGAATTTCATTATTGATGATATCGTTTTTATATAATAGTGTTGATAATTCCTGGGTGGAGCTATGTCCAAAATTTTTGGCTTTATCCATAATGGAGAGTATCTCGCGCTCCGGGCCTTCTCCGGCATCAAATCCAAGCCGTGCTTCAATTTGGCGGAATATTGCCAAATCTTCATCATTCTTTTCATTCTGAATTATTTCCCACAATGCGCATATATCAGTTTTGCCGAATTTATCATTACAGTCCATGATAAAGGATTCTATTTCTTTTTCAAATTTATTCGCTGATATGAGCGCGGAAAAAGACGTCGGATAAATGACTGAAGCTCCATCACCGCCTGTCGTTGGCAAGGATGTTATACGGATCGTTTCTCCATCAGTTTGAAACCCGATTGTAGGCCAGCTATATCCATAACCTGCCGCTGAAAGCATATGCGACATGCGCCAGTCGGTTGACGGTTTCAAAGAAGAAGGAGTCGGTTCCCAGCGAAGTCTCCACCAATTTGAAACAAACCAAAGTGCCATTGGGTATGGGGCAAGCGCAACCGAAGCTTTTTCTTGATTGTCACTCATATCATAGTTGGCTGTAAGATTTTTCCCCAATAAATCTATGGAAATATCAGCGATAACATCTTCACAGTCGACATTTTCCCGGTTTTGCAACCATTTTGCTGTAATGGAAAAATCTTCATTCATTGCAACTTTCCCAATTTTCCAAAATTTCAGCGTATAAGGGATCATTTCTTGACATGGGAAAACCGTGATATGTCCCTGTGGCCTGATCAAGTCTTGCCTCAAGCGGAATCTTCTTTTCAGAAAGCGCCCAAATATTTCGCGGCCATTCCCCATCCAGGCTTTTGCTGAGAAAACCCCGCCTCAATCCTTTTTCCAACAAGTTTTGAGCTATATTTCGATTAAAAATATCAACAAGATCACATAGATTTTTTTTGGAAGACGGACAGGAAGGAGGAATAAGTCCAAAGTCTCCCGGATTTTTCTTATGGAGAGGATTACCAACATATTTGGGGCGCTTCCGGAGTATCCGCTCACCCAGCTCCTTATCATATGCCACTCGTCGTTTATGGGCTTTTACTGGACGCTCATATTTTGACATACAACTCCCCCGATTTGCTGAATCAAGAGCCTGTCCTTGCGGTGGCTGCCGCATGGCATTCAGTACCCTTTCCCATCCCTTTCCGCAATATATCCCATCTCTCTGTTTTTGCTTCCGTTAACAATGTCTATTGCTTGTTTTGGGGGAAGGACTACCACGAACGCCCTTTCTCGCTTCGCTGCGAAAAGGCCGGGCCTCCCGCGCGAGGCGAGGGGGTTCCCCCTCCCCCGGATACGTCCCCTCCGCGCCCCCGTTCCCGCGCCCGCACGGCACGGCGTCGTTTCCGTTGCCCAGTTGAGCAGGCCCTGCTCCCGTTCCCGCGCCCGCACGGCACGGCGGGGCTTGCGTTGGGGCGGGCTTGCGCGTACATGAATGCGACGAGAGGTGCGCTTATGGATGCCCTGATTCAGGATTTTCTGCGCCGGTCGGGGCCGGTGCTCTGTGTGGACATCGGCAGCGGCACGCAGGACGCGCTGCTGGCCCGGCCCGGCCTTGAGCCGCACAACTGGCCGCGTTTCGTGCTGCCCGCCCCGGCGCGGATGGTGGCGCAGCGCATCCGCGAGCTGACCCTGCTCAAGCGCAACGTCTGGCTGTACGGCGGCAATATGGGCGGGGGCTTCGGGCAGGCGGTGCGGGAGCACATTGCCGCGGGCCTGAAGATAAGCGCCACGGCGGCGGCCTCGCGCGCCCTGCACGACAGGGAGGACGTGGTCTGCAGCATGGGCGTGCAGCTTGCCGAGGACTGCCCGGCGGGGCATGTGCCGCTGTTTCTGACGGACTATTCGCCGGAATTCTGGGCCTCGCTGCTGCGCCATGCGGGCCTGCCGCAGCCGCACCTGACGCTTGCCGCCGCGCAGGACCACGGCGAGCACGGGCAGGGCAACCGGGCGGGCCGCATGCGGATATGGCAGGAGCTGCTGCAAAAGTCCGCCAGTCCGGAGGAATGGATACATGCGGACGTGCCGCCGCTGCTCACGCGCCTGCGCGCCCTGCGGGAAAAGACGGGCGGCCCGGTGGCGGACACGGGGGTGAGCGTCCTGCTGGGGGCGCTGAGCGAGCCGGAGGTCATGGAGCGCAGCTTCCGCGAGGGCATCACCATCGTCAACGTAGGCAACGGGCACACGGTGGCGGCGCTCGTCTACAAGGGGATCGTGCGCGGGGTGTACGAACACCATACCGGCATGCGGAGCCTGCCGGAAATCCTGTCCGATCTGGAACAGTTCCGCAAGACGTGGCTGCCCGCCGAGGAAGTGCGGGCCAGCGGCGGACACGGCACGGCCTTCGGCCCGTATTGCGAGGAGGCCGGGGGCTATGTGCCCACCTTCATTCTGGGGCCGCGCCGGGACATGCTGGCGGGGCAGGGGAAATTTCTGTCCCCGCACGGGGACATGATGCAGGCGGGCAGCTTCGGCCTGCTCTGGGGCTGGGCCAGGCGGCAGGCGCGGCGGGAATGAGCCGCGCGGCGCGCGTGATGTTTTGTGCAGATTGCCTTGTGCAAGGAGAACAACGATGGACGTTTTTGATCCGGCGGAACTGTGGAGCCGCGACCAGATTGAGCACACACAGCTGACGCGGCTGCGCGCCACGGTGGCGCAGGCCCGCAAATGCGAATTTTACCGCCGCCGCCTCGACGAGGCGGGGGTGACGCCTGAAAGCATCCGCAGTCTGGACGACGTGCGCCGCATCCCCTTCACCACCAAGCAGGATTTGCGCGACCAGTATCCCACGGGCATGCTCTGCGTGCCGCAGTCGGAGATCGTGCGCATGCACTGCTCCAGCGGCACCACCGGCAGCCCCGTGGCCATCTGCCACACCCAGAACGATATCAATTCCTGGGCCGATCTGGTGGCGCGCAGCTTCTACATGGTCGGCGTGCGCAAGGAGGACGTCTTTCAGAACATGTCCGGGTACGGGCTGTTCACCGGCGGTCTCGGCATCCATTTCGGGGCGGAGCGCATCGGCTGCATGACCATCCCCGCCGGGCCGGGCAACTCCCGCCGTCAGATCAAGCTGGCCAGGGACTTCAAGACCACGGTGGCCCACATCCTGCCGTCCTATGCGCTCATTCTGGGCGAGCATCTGCGGAGCATGGGCGAGGACCCGCGGGAATTTCCCCTGCGGATCGCCGTGGTGGGCGCGGAGCCGTATACCGAGGAGTTCCGCCGCCGCATCGAGGACCTCTTCGACATGAAGGCGTACAATTCCTACGGGCTTTCGGAGATGAACGGGCCGGGCGTGGCCTTCGAGTGCCTGCAACAGCAGGGCATGCACGTCTGGGGGGACTGCTACATCCCGGAAATCATCGACCCCGAGACCGGCGAGCCCGTGCCGGACGGCCAGACGGGCGAACTGGTCATGACCTGCCTGTGCCGTCAGGGCATGCCCATCCTGCGTTACCGCACCCGCGACCTGACCCGCTTCTTGCCCGGAGAATGCGCCTGCGGCCGCAAGCATCGCCGCCTCGACCGCATTGTGGGCCGCTCGGACGACATGTTCATCATCAAGGGCGTCAACGTCTATCCCATGCAGATCGAACAGGTGGTCATGAGCTTCCCGCAGGTGGGGCAGAATTACCTCATCCTGCTGGAAAACGACGGCTTCGGGGACGTGATGCGCGTGCAGGTGGAAATCCGCGACGAGTATTTCGTGGAAGACATGCGCAGCCTGCAGGGCCTGCAAAAGACCATTGCCAACCGCCTGCGGGATGAAATCCTCATCACGCCGCGCGTGGAGCTGGTACAGAGCAACAGCCTGCCCGCCTCGGACGGCAAGGCCGTGCGCGTGCAGGATTTGCGTCTCACAAAGTAGGGCGGGCGCATGGAAGGACTGCTGCACGCCCTTTCCTTCGGGCTGGCGTACTTTTTTGTGGTGCTGCTGGCCCTCGTGCTGCTGCTCAACATCCCCGGCCTGCCCGCCAACTGGCTGGTGCTCGTGCTGGTGGGCATCTGGCAGTTCGTGCACCCCCAGCCCGGCGAGCTGGATATCTGGTTCTGGGTCATGGCCGTGGGGCTGGCCGTGCTGGGCGAAGTGCTGGAAACCGGCGTGCAGGTCATCAAGGCCCGGCGTCACGGCTCCAGCAAGGCCGGAACCGTGGCGGGCATGATAGGGGCCATCGCGGGAGCCGTCGTCTTTGCGCCCTTTCTGCTGGGCGTCGGCGCGCTGCTCGGGGCGCTGTTCGGGGCCTGGCTGGGCTGCCTGCTGATGGAGCTGGTGCGCGGCCGTCCGTTGCGGCAAAGTCTGGACGCGGCCTTCGGCACCATGATGGGGCGCTTTCTGGGAACCGTCTGCAAGTGCGGGGTGGGCGGGGCCATCGTGGCCCTCACCGCCCGGCGCATCTGGCCGGAACCGCCGTCCTCCCTGCCGCTCCCGCCGGACATGCTGCCGTCCGTTCCCCCGGCGGAAGCGGGACAGGTCGTGATCCGGCTGGGACAGCTTTTCTGCTGAAAGACGGGAGGCCCGGCCCGCCCGTCACCCCGTCCGCCAACCCGGACGTCAGGCGGGAGGCCCGGACGTCAGGCGGGAGGCATGCCCGGCCTCCGGCGGCCGTCCCTCTCCCGTAAAGAGCGCGGAGCGGGGCGGCCCGGCGCGGACACGGGACAGGGCGTCCCCCATCGCACGGGCGTTTTGCCCCGGGAAAGGGCATGACGCACGACGACGGCACGCCGCCCGGCCCAACGTGCGCGGAAAGACCGCGTTTTTCCCGCGAAACCACAGGCCGCAGGGTCTGGAACGCTCAAGGAGCCGGCATGGAACATCTGCTGCGCGGGCTGGACGTGGTGCTCGTCCAGACCCGTTTTCCCGAAAATATCGGCATGGCGGCGCGTGCCTGCGTCAATATGGGCTGCGGGCACATCTCGCTGGTGGAGCCGGAACGCTGGCTGCGCGACAAGGCGTCCCCGCTGGCCACGCCCAGGGGGCAGGCCCTGCTGGACGGCATCACCGTCCACTCCGACCTGGCCGAGGCCGTGGCCGACAGCGCGCTGGTCATCGGCACCACGGCCCGGCGCGGCGGCTGGCGGCAGTCCCTGCTTTCGCCGGAACGCTGCGCCGAGGAGGTCGCCGACTGCCTGCGGCAGGGCGGCCGGGTGAGTCTGGTGTTCGGCCCGGAAGACAGGGGGCTGGATAATGCCGCCATCACGCACTGCCACCGGCTGGTGTGCATTCCCACGGACCCGGCGGCCAGCTCGCTCAATCTGGCGCAGGCGGTGCTGATTGTGCTGTATGCCTGCGCCGCGGCCGTGCGGGAGGGGGACAGACGGGCCGCCACCGGCCCGACCGGCACGAGTTCTCCAAGCCCCGCGACGGCGTCGATCCCCGCGTTTGGCCCGCAAACGGAGACCGTCGCGACAGGACAGAGCGCCCAGGACAGCCCGGCCGTCGCCGCCGGGCCGACCGCCCCGACCGCCCCGACCGGGCCGCGAGCGGAGACCGCCGCCTCCGCCGGGAACGGCGAAAAGGGGGAGGACAGCTCCGGCCCGCTGGCCTCGGCGGCGGATCAGGAGCGCCTCATGGCCGCCCTGCGGGAGATGCTGCTGCGTATCGACTACCTCCACGGCGACAATCCCGACTACTTCCTCATGCCGTGGCGACGCCTGTTCGGCCGCGCCCGGCTGCGGCGACACGAATACGACGCCCTCATGGGCATGTGCCGACAGGTGCGGCGGGCGCTGGACCGGGCGGAAAAGCGCTGAGGGG
>CALVGJ010000146.1 GCA_944327045.1 uncultured Desulfovibrio sp. | reverse complement strand
TTGCCGCTGAAGCAGCAGGACATATTGACCAGCAGCAGAAGCGCCTTCTGCCCGTCGTCCAGCGGCTGCTCCACCTGCGACTGAAACAGCAGGGTGTTATTGCCGCTGGCGATATGCGGCAGAAGTTTTCCGTAGGGCACGATTTTTGCGCGTTTCACAGCGGGGAACTGCAAAAAGGGCTGCGGGCCGTAGAGCCAGAACGCCTCGCGCCATTGCTCCAGATAGGCAAGGCAGGCATCGGCCAGTCCGTCCGGGCCGAGCGCCAGCCATTCGTCCTCGTCGGCGGGCGTGTGCGCGGCCTGGGCAATGGCCTGCAGCAGCTTGAACAGGGCGATTTTTTCCAGCGGCGTGCCGCCGAGCACGCCCGGCCCGGAACGGGAAAAGACCTCCCGCAGGCTCGCCCGCCCCACGCCGACAACGGGAATCCAGGCCTCGTCAACGAGGTTGAAGCGTCGTTCCTCTGTCATCTTGTCTCCTTTTTTCGCAGGCATCATGTGCGGCTGTAACCAAGCTCTTCATCGTAACGGGCAGGACGCGGCAGGGGGCTGCCGTCCTCGTGGAGCAGACTGCCGTCCTCCGCAATGCGCGCCGCCCGCGCATCCCACATCCAGCCTTCCAGCCAGGCCGCCTCACGCGGCGCGGCGTCACGGGGCATGCGCACGGTATTGCGGGCAATCAGCAGCGCCGCTTCCCGCTTCATCTGCCAGCGGGCAAGGCGCTCTTCCCGCGTGCGAAGTTCCGTCAACGGAGGAAGCGCCAGCTCGCTGCCGTCGGCCAGCAGAAGGCGGCGGGTGGCAGCATCCCGGCGGCGGTACAGAAGCACCTCGACCTCTTCCCGATCCTGCCAGCGGGTGGGGACGTTCCCTTCCTCGATGGGCTTTATGGTGGTGGACTGCCCCAGCAGGGCCTGACGGCGCAGCATGTCCCGGCGCTCGACAAGCTCCCGGCGGACGGCCGCCACGGCGGGCCGCGTCTCCTCCCGTTCCGCGTAGGTGGCTTCCAGCAACGGCCGGATATCCTCCGGCAGGCGGACGGCCGCCCTCCCCTGCCAGACTTCCAGACTGCGCCACAGCACATAGGGCGCATACACATGACCGGACGGGCCGAAAGCGGCTTTGGGATTCTCGCCGGCCTCCTCCAGTCCCGGATGCAGCAGGCAGGCCCGGCGGCGGGCGTCGGCGGGACGCGGCGTGCGCTCCCCGTGCCGCCAGAGCCGCCCCAGCCGCTGGAACAGCATGTCCGTGGGACAGAAGCGGCTGATCAGCATATCCGCGTCCAGATCAAGGGACTGCTCCGCCACCTGCGTGGCGACCACAATGCCGCCCGTCCGCCCGCGTTGCGGGGCCTTCGGATGCAGAAAGTCCGTCCAGCGCGCTTCCTGCCGTTCCCTGTCGGCGGGCGTGAAGCGCGAATGCAGCAGCCCCGCGGCAAGCCCCGGCATGGCGGCGGCCCGCGCGGCCAGCAGGCGGTAGCGCTCCTGCGCCTCGGCCACGGTATTTTCCAGCCAGAGCACGCGCTCGCCCCGCTCCGCCCGCCCCAGCGCCTCCTCCACGGCGTCCTCCTCCGAAGGATGGGACAGCACGACCTCCGCCGCCGCGCCGCCCTCGCAGCGAATCTCCCGCGCCTGCGCGTCGTTGGGCGCGGCGCTGATCAGGGGATAGGCGTCGGAACCGGCCGTTGCGCCGGGCAGCAGGGAGGCCCGCCGCCGCGCCGTGAGGGTGGCGCTCAAAATGATGACCGTGCAGCCCAGCTCCCGGAGCTGGGCCGTGAGGGCGTCCAGTATGCTGCCCGTGTAGGCGTCGTAACCGTGGACTTCATCCAGAATGACCACCTTCCCGGCCAGCCCGAAGGTACGCAAGGCCCCAAAATGCACGTTCAGGGCCGACATCAGCGCCTGATCCACCGTCCCCACGCCGAAGGGAGCCAGTATGCCCCGCCTGCCGACGCTGAACCAGGCCTGACCGGGCGCGGCCTCCTCGCCCATGCGCTGCTGCCGGAAGCGTTCCAGCCAGGCCATGCCGTGCAGAAGCATGGCCGGGCCGCCGCCGTCCAGAATGCGTTCCAGAAAGGCGTTGACCCGCTCATGGATGCGGTTGGAAGTCAACTGGGTGGGCAGCGCGAAATACAGGCCGCAGGCCCTGCCCCGCGCCAGCAGGCGGTAGGCCGCGTACAGGGCCGCCTCGGTCTTGCCCATGCCCATGGGCGCTTCCAGCACAAAGACGCCCGGCCCGCTGACCGCCTCATAAAAGGCCGTCTGCGCCGGGCGCGGCGCAAAGGAAAAGATGTCCGCAAAGCTCAGGCCGGGACGAACGCCCGGCCAGCGGAAACCGGCCTCGTCCACGGCGCGCTCCACCAGCGGCCGCCAGTCCTCGCCGGGATCGTCAAAGAGCGGCCCGGAGGCAATCCAGTCCGCCGTGATGGTCAGGCCGCAAAGCATGCGCTCATGGCGCGGCGCAATGTCCGGCCAGCCGGAGGACTCGCCCAGCAGGCGGCGGCAGATCAGGCGACGCAGCTCCTGCCAGAGCGGGCCGCCGTTGAGCGCGCTTTCGGCCACGTCGCTGATGTTGCGCGCGTGATGCGCCCCCACGATGCGCGCCAGCGCCGCGGGCGCCCCCAGCGCGGCAAGGCAGGCCCGGCTGACGGCGGCATGCCCGCCGATCCGGCTTTCCTGCTCGGCGTCGGCCTTGGCGAGTTCCGGCATCCGCCGCCAGGCGTCGCCCAGTATGTTTTTGTAGAGTTTGGCCTGAAACGGAGGATAGGCCTTGCCGACATCATGCAGGCGGGCGGGAATGTCCGCCCCCGGCGGCAGCAGGCCCGGCAGGACGGCCTCAAGACGCGCGGCAAGGCTGGCGGCAACAGCGCCCGCAATGCGGCAGTGCTCCTCGACGGTACGCCCGGCGGCGCGGCCGTCGGGAAGCTCGCGCGTCTTGGCAAGACAACGCTCCGGCGGGAGCGCGGGAAAACCTCGGGACGATGCGGATGTGGCGGTATGCGGAGCTTTCATACCTCCACATATACTATGCTATACACAATTTGTGAAGCGAAGCGGGACGCCGAAGCTTTGGAAGATTTAGGGCCTGTTAACACTATTTGCCGCCTGTTGGGGGGAAGGGAAACCCCTCGCTCTGCTGTCGATGCCTGTAAGGCTCCTGCGTCGCCTAACGGGCACGGCCCTGCGGGCCGCCTTTCGGTCGCCGCCAGCGCGGGAGGGCCCAGCCTTTTCGCAGTGAAGCGAGAAAAGGCGTTCGTGGTAGTTTCTTCCCCCCAAGCCCCCCATCCCTTCCCCAGCGCGCTTTTACCGGGGAAGAGTCAGGGACACGAGGCCCCCCAAAAAGCACGTGGAGCGTGTACGGCTTATTTGTTTTATATATTGAAATTATTTGTAAAATTTGTGTTAACAGGCCCTAGCGGGACGCCGGGAATGCCGCCCCGCCCTTTTCAGCGCTCGCTCCCCTGCTCCAGTTCCCGGCGGCGGGCAACGGCCTGTTGCCAGATGTTTTCCTTCATCAGGGTGCTGAGGAAGTCCAGCGCGCCGGGGGTGGCGAGCAGGTCACGGAAGGCCGGGCTGCCGATCTGGGCGGCTGTGTTCGCACCGGTCTGGAAGGCGTTCCGGTAGACCATATCCCATGTGGCGCGGCTGCCGGTCTCCGCAAGGCCGATGAGGCGCTGTTCCGCGTCCAGTACGCTTTTTTGCAGTTCGGCGAAATGCTTCACCTGTTCGGCGGGGGTGAAGGTGGTGCCGAAGCGCTGGTTGAACTTGTCCACGATGTCGGAAAGGTTGGCGTACTCCCTGGGGGCGGGGGGAATCGCTTCGCCCTTGATGCCGGAGAAGCCGGATTCCGTGGGAGTGAGGGGGATGTCCTGTTCTCCGGTCTTGGTCAGCCGGTAAAAGGCAAGGTCGATCCGGCCGTCGAGGTTGACGAGGCCGTCGTCCTCCGGCGGCAGGGCGACGGCAAGCTTTTTGGCGAAGAGGGAAAAGAGGTGCATTTCCTCATCGAACAGGCGGAATATCTGGGTCAGGAAATTATAGAGGCGGACAAAGCGGGACAGTTCGCCGCGGACGGCGCGGCGCTGCTCTTCCGGCAGGGCGGCCACGTTGTGCAGCACCGGGGCCAGTGTGGCCGAGGCCGCGGCAAGGGGGCTTGTGCCCGCCGCGCCGCCTTTGCGCAGGGCCGCGCCGAAGGCCGCCACCTGTGCGGGCGTGTAGACGCCGAAGGCGTCCAGCCGCCGGCGGATGTCGTACAGCAGGCCGGGTTCGGTCTCCTCCTCCAGCACGGTGGCCTCGTAATAGGGGGCGAAGGATAGCTGGATTTCCTCCGCGCTGTTGGCGAAGTCCAGCACAAAGGTATCCTCCTTGCCGGGAGCGATACGGTTGAGGCGGGACAGCGTCTGCACGGCCTTGACGCCCTCGAGGCGCTTGTCCACAAACATGGTGTGCAGCAGGGGCTGGTCAAAACCGGTCTGGTACTTTTCGGCCACGATAAGAATCTGAAAATCTCTGGCAAAGCGATCCGGCAGGTCCCGTTCCGTGATCTTTTCGCCGTGTATGGCGGTATTGAGCTTTTCTTCCGTCCAGGCGCTTTCCTTCCCGGCGGCAAAGTCCCGCACTTCGCCGGAAAAGGCCACCAGCGCCCGGATGCCCGTCAGGCCGCCCGCGCGAATCTGGCGATCAAATTCCTGCATGTAGCGCACGGCGTGCAGGCGCGAGCGCGTCACCAGCATGGCCTTGGCCCGGCCGCCCAGCTTGTGGGCCGTGACCGTGCGGAAGTGTTCCAGCATGACGGCGGTTTTTTGGGCGATGTTGTGCGGGTGCAGATCGGCAAAGCGTTCCACAGCGCGCGCTCCGGCCAGCGTGGCGTAGACGGGGTCATCCGCCGTTTTGCGCACCAGTTTGAAATAGGGTGGCGTAATTGCGGAGCACGTCCAGAATGAAGCCTTCCTCGATGGCCTGCCGCATGGAATAGTGGAAGGCGCGAAAACGTCCGTCCGCCTGCCGCTGCCCGAAGAGTTGCAGCGTCTTGTCCCTGGGGGTGGCCGTAAAGGCGAAAAAGGAAAGGTTGGTGTGCCTGCCCTGCGCGGCCAGCTCCTGCCAGACAGCATCCTCCTTCATCTCCTCCACGGCCTCGGCGCGGCCCTCCAGCTCGGCGTATTCCTCCAGCGCGGTTTCGGTATCGGCCAGCGCGCGCTTGAGCTTGAGCGCGGCCCGGCCGGTCTGCGAGGAATGGGCCTCGTCCACGATGACGGCAAATGTGCGGTCGGCGTGGCGCACCTCCTCAAAAATGACCGGGAATTTTTGCAGGGTGGTCACGATGATGGCCTTGCCGTCGTTGATGGCGTCGCGCAGGTCGGCGGAACTCTTGCGGACGGGGTGAACCAGCCCCCGGGTCTGCTCAAACTGGCTGACCGTCTTTTGCAACTGGTCATCCAGCACGCGGCGATCCGTGATGATGATGACGGACTGGAAAATCTTCTTGTTGTGCGCGTCATGCAGGCCGCTCAGGTGGTGGGCCAGCCAGGCGATGGAATTGGACTTGCCGCTGCCCGCGCTGTGCTGGATGAGGTAATTTCGGCCCGTGCCCCGCTGCCGGATGTCGTCCAGCAGCCTGTGCAGCACGTCCCACTGATGATAGCGGGGAAAGATGAGGCTTTCCTTGCGGATGGGCCTGCCGTGCTCGTCCCTCTTTTCCTCGACCTTGAGATGAAGGAACTTTTGCAGAAGCTCCAGCAGGGAATCGGCCCGCAGGACGCGCTTCCAGAGGTAGGCGGTGGCGTAGTCGCCGTCCGGGGAGACGGGATTGCCCGCGCCGCCCACCTCGCCCGCGCCGTTGCTGCCCTGATCGAAGGGAAGAAATTCGGTATCCTTGCCCGCCAGACGGGTGGTCATGCGGACGTGGTAGAGGTCCACCGCAAAGCAGGTCAGCACGCGGCGCTTGAAGGCAAAGAAGAGGTCGTCCGGGGAGCGGTCGTACCGGAACTGGCGCATGGCGTGCTCCACCGTCTGGCCGGTGAAGGGATTTTTCAGCTCCAGACAGATGACGGGGATGCCGTTGACCAGCAGGGCCACGTCCACGCTGTTTTCCTTGTTGGGACTGTAGCGGAGCTGGCGGGTGCAGTGCAGCACGTTGCGGCGGTAGAGGGCCACGGTCGCGGGATTGAGGTCGTTTTGCGGCTGCCAGAAGACCACGCGAAAGGCCACGCCCAGAATGCTGAAGCCATGCCGCAGCACGTCCAGCAGGGAGCGTTTCTGCACTTCCGCGCAAAAGCGGTCGATGAAGACGGTCTCCGCCTTGCCGGGGTTGCGCTGCTCGTGCCTTTTCCACGCATCGGGCTGGCCGGTGCGCACAAAATCCAGCAGGGTTTGCACGTCCAGCGCCCGCGTGCGATCGAAACGCGCGGGATCGCCCGGCGTGTAGCCGCCCTCCGTGCAGAGCCACGCGCAGATGTCGTCCTCAAAATTCCGCTCCCGCAAGTTGTCGATCATGCGGCTACCTCCCGCTTGCCGGTGACGCATTCAAAAATGAGGCTTTTCCTGTACTCCGCCAGCTTGCCCAGCAGCTCGTCCTTCTCCGCCAGCAGGGCATCTATGCGCGCGCATTTTTCATCCAGATACGCGGCAATGCGCTGCTGTTCGTCGAGGGGGGGAAGGGGAAGCCTACAGTTTGCAATTTGATTTGCACTGATGTGAGGAATACTTACCCCTGTCATTGTACCCATTATTGAATTTTTAAAAATATCTGATATGAAAATATAGAAAAGAAATTTCTGAAAAATATTTATTCCACATATTTTACACAGGCGTTGCACAAGAAGAGATGGATCATCTTCTTTTTTTAAGATTGCAATACGTAATCCTGTAGAAATCCATGGCCTATCCATACCTATTATCATATCATTCTTTTTGAGGATAAATTGATTTATACTTTCGTCTATTTCACCATTGTAATATAA
>CALVGJ010000145.1 GCA_944327045.1 uncultured Desulfovibrio sp. | reverse complement strand
CGCGGACAGCTTTTCCACAACCACTTTGGAACCTTCTTCCACGCGGTACTGCTTACCGCCGGTTTCAATAATAGCGTACATGCTCGACCTCCGAAAAGAGAAAGGCTTTTTTGCCTCATTATTCACTAAATGTCAATGCGGCTTTTCCGTTTTGTCGCCGCTGGCTCTTAGCACGATTTGCACGGCATGGCAAGCGAAAGCCGCGTCCTTTCCTTATTTTAAGCATTCCCAGTCAGTTTCGGCCGTCCGCCGCTTGCCGCCATGCCGTGAAATCCGTACAACAGGGCATGGCCGCAGATACCCTACTTCTGAATATCGAGGCGCTCGCCCACGACGGGCGCGGCATTGCCCGCACGCCGGACGGCGTCGTCTTTGTGTCCGACAGTCTGCCCGGCCAGACGGTCAGGGCCCGTCTGCTGCGGCGCAAGGCCGGTTTTTCCGAGGCCTGCCGTCTGGAACTCGTACAGGCCGGCCCTGACGACCGCGCTCCGCTCTGTCCGCATCAGGCGCAGTGTGGCGGCTGCCCCTGGCAATGCCTTGCCCGTCCCGCCCAGCTCCGCTGGAAGGAACAACTCCTGCGGGATGCCCTGCAGCGTATCGGCAGGCTGGCGAACCCGCCCCAGCTTCCCATTCTTGCCGCCCCGCAGGAAACGCATTTCCGCAACAAGATGGAATTCGCCTTCGGCATGACGTCAGCCTCCGGCGCGGATGACCGGCACGGCGGCGAGCGTCTTTGTCTCGGTCTGCGGGAGCGCGGCGGCCTTGCGGTCATTTCCGTGCCGGAATGCCGCCTCCTGCCGCCGGAAACGCTGGCGGTCGTCCGCTCGGCGGAAGAGCTGGCGCGGGAACTTTCGGCCGGAGACATCCGCCTGGCCGCCCATACGCCCGCATCCCGCCCGACCCGGGGCGGGCAGGGCAAAACCCGGCGGGACGGGGGGGGCAGGGGATTCTGGCGCTTTCTCATCCTGCGGCGCGGCCTTGCGCCGCATTGCGCCCTGACGCCGCAACAGGCGCTCGACAGACCGGAAGACTGGCGGGCCTGGGCCATCTGCCTGACCAGTCCCGGCGATGCCCGACAACGCCGCATCGTGCGCACGCTGGGCGAGCGCCTGCTCGCGCGCCATCCGCATCTTGCCGGCTTCATCCATGAAGAACGCCGCCAAAATGATGCGCTTGCCCAAGGGGAGAAGCGCATTTTTCACCTCGCCGCAGACGGCGGGGAAGGGGAGGGGGCGGAATTGCTTCGCCTGCCGCTCGGCGGTCAGTGGTTCACGCTGGATGCGGCCTCCTTCTTTCAGGTCAATACGGACGCAGCCCAGTTGCTTGCCCGCGAAGTGACGACGCAACTGCTGCCCGTCCTGCCCGGAAACTCAGCGGACGCGCCGGGACGCTCCGCATCGGGACGCCTGCTGGACCTCTACTGCGGCGTGGGAGCGCCGGGGCTGCTTCTGGCACGCCATGTCGCCGACACCTGCGGGCTTGAATACGATGCGCGCGCCGTCCGGCTGGCCCGCCGCAACGCCGCGGCCCTCGGCTGCCGGGGCGTCTGGCAGGCCGGGGATGCCGGAAAGCTCCTGAGCGGACGGGCGGACGCGCCGGGCAGCTTTGACGCCGCACTGGTGGATCCGCCGCGGGCAGGCATGGATGCCGCCGTGCGGGAGCATCTCCTCCGGCTGCGCCCGCCGCATATCCTGCTTGTTTCCTGCAATCCCGCCACACTGGCACGGGATGCCGCCCACATGAGCCGGGACTATGAATTGCTGGCCATCCGTCCTGTGGACCTTTTTCCCCACACGCCGCATCTGGAATCCGTCAGCCTCTGGCAGCGCCGCCGAGACCCGGTCAGCATTGCGCATTGACGATTTTGCCTGCCGCTGATAAGGTAACAGGCGACCATTGGCAGGTGCGGCACAGTCCGACGGACGACAGACACGGGGTTTGCATGTCCTTCAGGGAAATTTTGCGGCAGCAACAGCGCGGCCTCGAATTCATGGGAAATGTCGGGGTTATCGGGCTGCACATGGTCAGCGGGCCGCTGGTGGGCGTTGCCATCGGATATGGTCTGGATGCGTGGCTGGATACCGGCCCCTGGTGCAAACTGATTTTTCTGTTTGTGGGCATCGGCGCGGGCTTTCTCAATGTGTATCGGGACAGCCGCCGCCTGCTGGCCCGCATGGCGCGCGAGGACGCGCAGCACAAGGGTGCGCGGAACGCCGTCCGGCCGGAAGCGATGGACGACGCGACGACCGTGCAGCCGCCCGCAACGACTGCGGAGCACAAGCATGAAGGCCCCTAGCGCCGTAGGCGATCTGCTGACCCGGCTGGACGGCTGGTTGTGGCGGCGGGGCATCTGCCATATGCAGATTCTGCCCCTGTTGCGGAATCTTCTGCTGGCTTCCGCGCTGCTGTTGCTGACGGGCGGCGCGCTTGCCGCGCCGGGCTTCGGATCGGCCGTGCTCTGGGCCGGAACGGGCTGTGCGCTGATGACATGGATTTTCTGGGAGCTGGCGCGTTTTTTTCTCCGCCGCTCCCTGAGTGATAACGGCATGGCGGTGCTGCCCCTGCTGCTGTTGCGCTGGGGGTTGCGCCTGATCGTCGGGGCCGGTGTGGTATATCTGGTTCTCGTCGTGGGCAGGGCCTCGCCGATGGCCTTTGTGGCCGGTCTGGTGCTTGCCGAAATCATTGCCCTTGCCAGTTACGTTCGCGCCGGCAGGCGCTGAACCCATACCGGCGTTTCCCGGCAGGGACGACGCACAAGAGGAGGCTCCTATGGCTGGTGGTTTGCCGCATCCGGTACTGCTCTCCACTTTCCTGGACATGGATGAGGTCATCATCAATGGTCAGGCGGTGGAATTCAAGCATGTCTTTTACTCCTGGGTCTGCATGGCCGTCCTCTTTATTCTGGCCTTCATCGTTCGCCGACGCCTCACGCTGGTGCCGGGACGACTGCAGAACGTCTTTGAGGCCGTCGTCGATACCATAGAGAATTTCGTCTGCGGCAGCATGGGCGAGGTGGGACGCAAATTCGTGCCGCTGCTGGCAGGCATCTTCATCTATATTTTCTCCATGAACATCATGGGCCTGATTCCGGGCCTCGACGCGCCCACGGCCAACCTGAACACCACGGTCTGCATGGCCCTCTTTGTGCTCGTCTTCTATAACGCCGTGGGTCTGCTGAAGTGGAAGGCGCATTACGTCCATCACTTTACCGGCCCCTCCAAGTTCCTGATTCCGCTCATGTTCCCGCTGGAAATCGTCTCGCACCTCTCGCGGCCGGTTTCGTTGTCTCTCCGTCTTTTCGGCAATATCCGCGGTGAAGAAATCGTCATGATCCTTTTCTTCGTCATGGCGCCCATTCTGGGGACCATTCCGATCTACGGCCTCTTCCTGCTCGGCAAGACCATGCAGGCCTTCGTCTTCTTCATCCTGACGATGGTCTACATCAAGGGCGCACTGGAAGCCCCGGAACATTAAACCCGTCCTTCTGTGGGGAATGGTCGCTTGCGACCCAACAATAAACCGTTCAAGGAGTTCACGATGCGCAAACTTCTTCTCACCCTGCTGAATACGGTGGCTCTGCTCGGCATGGCCAGCATGGCTTTCGCCGCCAACAAGCTTGATCCCGCCTCCCTCGGCACGGCCTGCCTGGCCGCCGCTCTGGGTATCGGCATCGCCGCTTTCGGCTGCGCCATCGGCATGGGCCTCGGCCTCAAGGGCGCCACCGAAGGCATCTCCCGTAATCCCGATGCCAGCGGCAAGGTGACCGGTACCATGATTCTGGCCTTCGCCTTCATCGAATCGCTGGCCATTTACGCGCTGGTTATCAGCTTCATCCTGCTGTACGCCAACCCCTACGCGTAGGCTGCCGCACAGCATGTTTTCAGGGGGGCTCCGGCCCCCCTTTTTTTATGCCCTCCTGCGGACGGCTCATCCCGTCCAGTTCCGCAGCCTGATATGGCAATGAATGCCTTTTTCATATTTGCCTGCTCCTCTTCCCTTGCGCGGCAAAAAAATTTGCAGTACGGTTGCAAAAACTTTATTTCACAACAGAGCAGGCGGCTCTGCACAGGACACATTCATGGTCAACCAGCCCAAGAGCAAACACATTCCCCGTGCCACCATCCAGCGCCTTGCCACCTATGTGCAGGTGCTGGAAAATCTTTCCCGCGACGGGGTGGAAGTCATCTCGTCCAACCCCCTGGCCGAGGCCTGCGGCGTCAACGGCTCACAGGTCCGCAAGGACCTCGCCTACTTCGGGGAATTCGGCATACGCGGCGTGGGCTACCATGTGACCTCGCTCATTGCGTCCATCACCTCGGCGCTGGGCGTGGATCGTGAATGGCGCATGGCGCTGGTGGGCGTGGGCAATCTGGGCAAGGCCATTCTCAACCACGGCGAATTTCGCGCCCGGGGCTTCAACATCGTCGGCATCTTTGACTGTGATCCGTTCAAGATTGGTGAAATCGTGCACGGACTGGAAGTGCACTGCACCAAGGACCTGCGCAACATCGTGACCGAGCAGCATATCGAAATCGGCATCATCACCACGCCGCCGGAACGTGCCCAGCGTGCGGCCCAGCATCTCATGGACGCCGGTCTCACCAGCATTCTCAACTTTGCGCCCGCCCGCATCAAGGTTCCCGAGCACGTCACCGTCGAATATGTGGACTTTTTTCACCACCTCTATTCACTGGCCTTCAAGCACCGGCAAGAACATGCCTGATGCCGGTCGCCGTCAGGCAGGCAGCCTGACGGAACGCTATCTGGACGCCCTGTCCTTTCTCAGCCGTCTTGTCACACGTCCCGGCCAGACGGAGCAGCGCTTTCAGGCCTGCCTTTCCGCCTTTGCGCCCGCCGGAGCGACGCTTGGGCTGATCTGGGCCGCGCCGACCTTTGCGGCATGGCAATATGCCGCAACGGCTGGCGTTCCGTCCGGACTTTGCTGTCTCCTAGCCGGCTGGATATGGACGCTGGCCCTGCTCTGGACGACGCGCGCCCTGCACTGGGACGGGGTGGCGGACCTGGCCGACGCCTGCGGCAGCGGAACCACGGGAGAACGCTTCTGGCAAATCATGCGTGACAGCCGTCTGGGCGCCTTTGGTGCGCTGGCCGTCAGTTCGGGGCTGGCCGGTTCCCTTCTGCTGGCCGCGGCACATGTGGCACAGGCTAACTGGTTGCAGCTCATACTGGCCCCCCTCTGGGGGCGTGCCTGCTCGCTGCTGCTGGCCGCATCGGCTCCGGCGCAGGGAGGCGGCAGCCTCGGCAGGCTGGTCTGCTCCGCCATGACGCCGCGCCTCGCGCGGCAACAAGGGCTCTGGCTGGCCCTTGCGGCCGTACTCGGGGGGATGGTTGTCCCCGTGTGGCAGGTATGCCTTCTGCTTGCGGGACAATACGTGCTGCATCGCCGCTTGCGCCGGACGGCCCTTGCCCACGGCGGCCTTTCCGGGGATTTTCTGGGAGCGGGCATCGAACTGGCGCAACTCTGGTTTCTGCTGGCGCTTCTCTAGATGTTGTGTTCCGATAGGTTGTTCA
This sequence comes from uncultured Desulfovibrio sp., assembly GCA_944327045.1. GTDB lineage: Bacteria > Desulfobacterota > Desulfovibrionia > Desulfovibrionales > Desulfovibrionaceae > Desulfovibrio. Next base: position 78 of record CALVGJ010000145.1, on the reverse strand, counting down.
CCCTTTCCTCATTCGGTAAGTTGGAAGTTACCAGACAAACCAACAAGCGAGCGAGGGAAAGGGTGAACAGCCATAAGA
>CALVGJ010000144.1 GCA_944327045.1 uncultured Desulfovibrio sp. | reverse complement strand
ATCTTGGCGCCGATCATGGCGGGCACGCCGGTGGTGTAGGAAATGGCCTGCGAGCCCACTTCCCGGTAGCATTCCTCATGATCGCAGATGTTGTAGATGTAGACGGCCTTTTCCTTGCCGTCCTTGATGCCGCGCATGACGTCCCCGATGCAGGTCTTGCCCTTGGTCAGCGGGCCGAGGGAGGCCGGGTCGGGCAGCAGCTTGCTCAGGAACTGGATGGGCACGATGTCCATGCCGTTGTAGTTCACGGGATCGATGCGGGTCATGCCCACATTGCCCAGCACCTTGAGATGGTTCAGGTAGTTCTCGGAGAAGGTCATCCAGAAGCGGGCGCGCTTGATGCCCTTGAGGTTCTGCACGAGGGATTCCAGCTCCTCATGATACATGAGGAAGCACTTCTTCGGCCCGATGTTGTCCGGGAAATCGTAGGTCATGCTCCAGGCCAGCGGGTCGGTCTCCACCCATTCGCCGCGCTCCCAGTAGCGGCCGCGCGCGGTCACTTCGCGGATGTTGATCTCCGGGTTGAAGTTGGTGGCGAAGGGCTGACCGTGATCGCCCGCGTTGCAGTCGATGATGTCCAGCACATGGACTTCATCCAGCTTGTGCTTCATGACCCAGGCCGCAAAGACGTTGGTCACGCCGGGATCGAAGCCCGAACCGAGCAGGGCCGTCAGTCCCGCCTCACGGAAGCGATCCTGATAGGCCCACTGCCATTTATACTCGAATTTCGCCGTATCCAGCGGTTCGTAATTGGCCGTGTCCATGTAGTGGACGCCGCATTCGAGGCAGGCATTCATGACATGCAGGTCCTGATAGGGCAGGGCGATGTTGCAGACCACTTCCGGCTTGACTTCGCGGATGAGGCTGCACAGTTCGGGCACATTGTCGGCATCCACCTTCGCCGTGGCGATGTCCACGCCGAAACGGTTCTTCACCGATGCGGCGATGTCGTCACACCGCGACTTGGTACGGCTGGCAAGGGTGATCTTGCCGAAAACGCCTTCAGCCCTGGCTGCCTGCGCCACCTTGTGCGCCACAACGCTGCCGACGCCCCCGGCGCCGATGATCAGAATGTCCGCCATGATGTCTCCTTTTGGGGTAAAGGGCCCGTCGGGCCTCGTCCAGAACGGAATGCGCCCAATCAGTTGCGCGTGCCGTTCACATAGCCTGAAGCGGGCGCAAGGTAAAGGGCGGCGCAGGCTGTGTCCCGGCGTTTTTTCCGTGATGCTGCCTGCCCGGCGGCGGTCATGCCCGGACGCCGGACATCCTCCTCGCCCGGCAGGCACACAGGCGAAGCGGATGCCCCAGCGGGGCTCAGTCCCTTTCGTCCGGCTGGTAGGGCAGGCGCTCCAGCGACACGCTGCGGGCTATATCGGCAAGGGCGGCCTCGGCCTGCTCACGCATATGCGGGGAAAAGACAACCTTGATGAGGGCCTCCCGGCGGTCAAGAACCGTGAAATACGCCACATTTTCGCGAGCTTCCAGCAGAAAGCGGAATAATGCCGTTTGCTCGGCGGGAAGGCGCAGATAGAGCGCCGCGCTTTCGCGGGCCGGGGGGAGAGGGGCGGAGCGGTCGCGTCGGCGCCGCAGCGCCGGCAGGGAAGCGGCGTCAGGCATCAGTACAGTCCGAAAAAGCGCGCTCCGGCCACCAGCAGCATGGCAAAGATGATGGTGCCGAAAAAGCTTTTGGTCTTCCAGGCCACCAGCAGCGAAGGCAGGGCCGCCACAAGATACAGGTTGGAGGGGGTGGGGTCGAAGCGGTCATTATAATAGAAGACTTGCGAGGCCAGCAGGGCCGCCATGACCGAGACGGGCACAAAGGAGAGCCAGTGCCGGAGCAGGGGCGGCAGTTTTTCCGCCCGCAGATACATGACCGGCAGGACGCGCGGGATGGCCGTCACCAGCGTGCAGCCGATGATGCACCAGACAAGTTCCGCATGCTGGGCAAGAAAATTCATGAACACGTCTCCGGGGAGCGGTTTTGCCGGGCGAGCAGGAAGGTTCCCGCGCAGGCGGCCAGTACGGTGGCCATGACCACATTCCATTGCCCCATGCCGGCGATCTTGAATCCCAGGGAAAGAATGCCGGCCAGCAGGGCCACCAGCACATGCAGGCGGCTCGTGCATTGCGGCACCAGCAGGGCAAGAAACATGGCCGTCAGCGCGTAATCGAGACCCAGCGGGCGGACATCCGTCACCAGTTCGCCGCAAAAGACGCCGAGCGCCGTGCCGCCGACCCAGGCGGCATGCGCCGTGATGTTGCAGGAATACAGGGTGGCTGCCGCAAGCTGCCAGCCTTTCTGAAAGGCGCCGATATGCACGCCGAAGGTTTCGTCCGTGAGTTCGCAGCCGAAAAGAAATCGCTGCCAGCGTTTGAGCGGAGCAAGATATTCCGCCAGCGCCGCGGACATGAGCAGGTGACGCAGGTTGACCACAAAAACCGCCACCACCACAGAGGCCGCACCGACGCCCGCCCCCCAGAGACCGGCAACGACGAACTGTCCCGAACCGGCAAAAAGCAGCACGGACATGAGAACGGCCAGAAAGGGCGGAATCTGGCTCTTGACGGCGAGCACGCCAAAGGCGAAACCTACGGGCACATACCCGAGAACAATGGGCAGGGCGCGGCGCACGCCGACGCTGACGGGGGATGGCATACGACCTCCTGCGGGCAGCCGCCCGCAATTGCGAGTCCTCTTGATAGCGCTTTCATACGGTACTGGCAAGAATGCCCCCGCGAGAGAACCGCCTGCCCCAAGGAGTCACGCCATGAACGACGCCTCGCGGCAGCACTCGCTGGCCGCACTTTCCCTTCTGTGTTTTGCGCTGGCCGATGTCCGGGACGGGCTCGGCCCCTTTTTCGGCGTGTACCTGCAAAGCCACGGCTGGACGCCCGCCGCCATCGGCTATGTGATGACGCTGGGCGGCCTCATGGGCGTGGTGGCGGCCTCGCCGCTGGGGGCGCTCGTGGACGCCACACACAATAAGCGGCGTTTGCTGACCGTGGTGGTTCTGGGCATCATGCTGGCCGCCGTGGCCGTCTTTCTGTCTCCCCTGCCGCTGGTGGCCGGGGCGAGCCAGATCACGCAGGGGCTGCTGGCGGCGGCCGTGGCGCCGCTTATCAGCGCGCTGAGTCTGGGGCTCGTGGGACAGGAAGGCTTGTCCGCCCGACTGGGCCGCAACGAGGCCTGGAATCACGCGGGCAATGCCGCCAGCGCGATGCTGGGCGGCGCGGTAGGCTGGTTTTACGGCATCGGCGGCGTGCTGCTGGTCATGGCGGGCATGGGCATGCTTTCGCTGCTGGCGGTGCGGAGGATTCGCCCCCAGCACATCGACTACGCCGCGGCACGCGGGCTGGAAAGGGATATCCTCGCCAAGGGCGGGGGGCACGGCGCGGGCCCGGCCCCCTCGCGCCTGAGTCTGCTGTTCGCGGACAAGGCACTGCTCTGCACCGGCGGGATCATGCTGTTCTTTCATCTGGGCAATGCCGCCATGCTGCCGCTGCTCGGTCAATCCGCCGTGGCCCATTTCGACGTGAATCCCGCCGTGTATACGGCGTGTACGGTACTGGTGGCGCAGGGCACCATGATCCTGACCGCCCTCTGGGCCGCCTGGATCGCCCCGCGCCGGGGCTACGGCCCCGCACTCCTCTGCGCCCTTGTGGCCCTGCCCATACGCGGCCTCATTGCCGGATTCTGGCACAGCCCGTGGAATATCATCCCCGTGCAGATTCTCGATGGCGTCGGGGCCGGCATCATGGGCGTGGTGACGCCGGGCATGGTCGCCCTGCTGTTGCGGGGCAGCGGGCACATCAATCTCGGATTGGGCATGGTGATGACGCTGCAGGGCATCGGCGCGGCCTTCAGCGCCACCTGGGGCGGCGTCGTGGCTTCGGAGTACGGATACGGCATGGCCTTTCTGGCGCTGGCCGGAGCGCCGTGCGTGGCGCTGCTCCTGATGCTGGTCGGCATTCGCTGCCTGCCCCGTCTGCGTGCCGCGCTGTCACGGCAGGAGGCACGATAGACGCTTGCGCAAATGCGTCAGCCTGCGTATAGTTATGCGTAACAATTCTCTTTAACGAAAAAGGCGGGAACATATGTCACAGAATGCTGAACCTGTTGGAGGCATAGGCGGCCTTACGGGAGCTTCCTCCGCGGGTACCGTAGAGTTTTTCCGGCAGGCATCGCAGACATCCGTCCGTGGACAGTCTCCCTACACGCAGGCGGATGCCGCAAAAGGCAAGGACGCTGCGCAACAGGGAGGCAGTTTCTCCGAACAGCTCGGCGACAGCGTGGAGCTTTCGCCTGAAGCCGAACAACAACTCAAGGAACTGAAGCAGCGGGATGCGGAGGTGCGCGCGCATGAACGGGCGCACATGGCCGCTGCCGGTCAGCATGCCGTCGGCGGGGCGCAGTATACCTATCAGGCCGGGCCGGATGGCCGCCGTTACGCCATAGGCGGACACGTCAATATCGACACGTCCTCGGTTCCCGATGACCCGGAAGCTTCGGAAGAAAAGGCGCAGCAGGTGCGCCGGGCGGCGCTCGCTCCCGGTGATCCTTCCGCCCAGGATATGCAGGTAGCCGCGCAGGCTGCCCAGATGGAAGCTGAAGCGCGGGTTGATGCGCGCGAAGAGGAGAAGGAGGAGACGCAGTCCGGCGCCGCTGACGGCAGCACGCCCAACGCTGTTGTGGATCCCCTCTCCAGCAGTCTGGCGGCAGGGCCCAATGTGAACGTGGCGGCGCAGGCCTCCGGCATGGCCTCGTCCACCGCAGCCCGACAGGATGAATCGCTGGGCGGCATCGAGATCGAACGCAGCTCCCGCCGTCAGGCTGCGCAGGCGTATGAAAGCGCCAGTCTGGGCTTTCCCGCCACAGGGGAACTGCCGCGCGCGGCCTCCCCTTCCGGTGACGGCGGCTCGTGGCGGATGACGGCTGACGGCGTCTTTGCCGCCTACAGCAGCAGCGGCAGTCAGGCGCAGCGTTCGCAGGTCTCCGGCGGCGGAGAAAGCGTCTGGTCCGGCGTCAGTCCGCAGCGGGCCATGCGCGCGTATGCAGGCATGTCCTTCGGGGCGGGCTTCGGCGCTTCCGCCAATGTGTCCGGCTCCATGTTTTCCTTTGCCGTGTAGACTCGCCTGACAAGGCCTTTCAAGCCCGCTCTCGCGTGAGGGCGGGCTTTTTGCGTGAAAGAGCGCCCTCTTCAGTCTGTCGTTTCGTGGCTGAAGCGCGATTTTTCCGCTCACTTCGGGCCGGGCGGCACAGTGCCGCCGCCTCGCGTCCCGCCTTTTTCACGGGCAAAACGCTCATGCTCTCCGGCTGAAGAGCGACGCGCCCCCCTGCGACACCCTTTGCGCGGGCGGCGTTTTGCGCTATGCTGCCTCCGGGCCTGAGGCCCGTCATCCTGTCACCAACCGCGGGAACTCCCGCATCGAGGTATACCCATGTCTCATCCGCTCTTTCATCGTGGCCGCCGTCTGCGCAGCAGCACACAGGTTCGCGACATGGTGCGCGACACCGCTCCCCTGCTGACTGAAGACCTTATTATGCCCTATTTTGTGGTGGAAACGGACGACCAGTCCTTCCGCAAGGAAATTTCGGCCATGCCCGGTCAGTATCAGCTTTCCCTCGGCGAGCTGGAAAAACAGGTGGAAAAGGCCGTGGACAACGGCCTCAAGTCCGTCATCCTCTTCGGCATCCCGGCGCAGAAGGATGAAAAGGCCTCCGGAGCCTATGCTGAAAACGGCATCGTGCAGGAGGCCGTGCGCCGCCTCAAGCACCGCTGGCCCGACCTCTACGTCATCACCGACGTCTGTCTGTGCGAATACATGAGCCACGGCCATTGCGGCGTGCTGACGCCCGGCGGCGTGGTGCTCAATGACCCCACCCTGCCCCTGCTGGCCAAGACCGCCGTCAGCCATGCGGCGGCCGGAGCGGACATGGTGGCCCCCTCGGACATGATGGACGGCCGCGTATCCGCCATCCGGGCGGCACTGGACGAGGCGGGCCTTGTGATGGTGCCCATCATGTCCTATGCGGTGAAATATGCTTCCGCCTTTTACGGGCCCTTCCGCGAGGCGGCGGAATCCGCGCCGTCCTGCGGCGACCGCAAATCCTATCAGATGGACCCCGGCAACAGGCGTGAAGCCCTTATCGAGGCGCTGGCGGACGTGGAAGAAGGCGCGGACGCCCTCATCGTCAAGCCTGCCGGGCCGTATCTGGACATCCTGCGGGAGGTGCGCGATGCGGTGAATCTGCCGCTGTGCGCCTATCAGGTCAGCGGCGAATACAGCATGATCCGTGCGGCCGGACGCAACGGCTGGATCAACGAGGAGGCCGTCATGCTGGAAAGCCTGCTGGGCATGAAGCGGGCCGGGGCCCGTATGCTCATCACCTATTTCAGTGAAACCCTGCTGGAAAGGGGACTGGTGCGCTGATGACGAATCCCCAGCATACCGCACAGCACGGGCAGCAAGGCGGACCTGCCGGGCATCCGGGCCATCCCGGACATCCGGGACAGGCCGGACATCCCGGCGGCATGGGCGCGCCCCGCGTCCTGCCCGACGGCAGCCCGGTCTGCAAGCTCATCGCCTGGGAAGTGACGCGTTCCTGCAATCTGGCCTGCAAGCACTGCCGGGCCGAGGCGCACCCCGAACCCTATCCCGGCGAACTGGATACGGCGGAAGCCAAGGCGCTTATCGACACCTTTCCCGAGGTGGGCAAGCCCATCATCATTTTCACCGGCGGCGATCCCATGATGCGGCCGGATGTCTATGAGCTGGTGGCCTATGCCCATGCCAGGGGGCTGCCCTGCGCCTTTTCGCCCAACGGGACGCTCATCACTCCCGAACTGGCCGAAAAAATTCGTGATGCCGGGGTTGACCGGGTGTCCATCTCCATCGACGGAGCCGACGCCGCCAGCCACGACGATTTCCGCGGCGTGCCCGGCGCATTCGACGCCTCCCTGCGGGGCATCGGCTTTCTCAAGCAGGCCGGGGTGCCCTTCCAGATCAATACCACGGTGACGCGCAGCAACCTGCACAGCTTCAAGGACATCTTCCGGCTGTGCGAGCGCCTCGGCGCGTCCGCCTGGCACATCTTCCTGCTCGTGCCCATGGGCCGGGCCGCCGGTCTGGCGGATCAGGTCATCACGGCACAGGAATACGAAGACGTGCTGCACTGGTTCTATGATTTCCGCAAGACCACGCACATGCACCTCAAGGCCACCTGCGCCCCGCATTACTACCGCATCATGCGGCAGCGCGCCCACGAGGAGGGCCTTGCCGTCACGCCGGAGACCTTCGGCATGGACGCCATGACCCGCGGCTGCCTCGGCGGCACGGGTTTCTGCTTCATCAGCCATACCGGACAGGTGCAGCCCTGCGGCTATCTGGAACTGAACTGCGGCAATGTCCGGGAAACTCCCTTCCCGGAAATCTGGCGCAACAGCGCCTATTTCAAGCAGTTCCGCACCCAGTCCTGCTATGAGGGCAAATGCGGTGTCTGCGAGTTCCACAAGGTCTGCGGCGGCTGCCGCGCCCGCGCCTGGAGCATGAACGGCAATCACATGGGGCCCGAACCCCTGTGTACCTACGAACCCCGACGGCAGGGTCGCTGACCCCTGCCTGCGCCGGAACCTTCCCGCACTGGGAGGACTCCGGCGCGCCCCGTACCCCGGCCTTCCTCCGGGATGCGCCAAACGGCCGTCTTGCCGCACGCATCGTCCTGTCCGCGGCGGGCCAAGAGGAGAATTTCATGTCCCCATCCCCTGTCGCTCCCGCCTCGTCTCCCGTAGCCGACGGCGCCGCCGTCTCTCCCGAGCCGGTGACGCTGGACGCGCTGGACAAGCGCCTGCTGGACATCATCCAGACGGCCTTCCCGCTCACGCCCCGCCCCTATGCCGAACTGGGCCGCCTGCTGGACATCAGCGAGGATGAAGCCTTCCAGCGCGTGCGCAGCCTGCGGCACCGCAAGATTATCCGTCGGCTCGGCGCAAACTTCCAGTCCGCCAAGCTGGGCTTTGTCTCCACGCTCTGCGCGGCCAAGGTGCCCGACGAACGCATGGAGGCCTTTGTGGCTGCCGTCAATGCCTGCCCCGGCGTCACCCACAATTATCTGCGGGAGCATGCCTACAATATCTGGTTTACCTGCATCGGCCCTTCGCGGGAAGAGGTGCAGGCCACGCTGGATGACATCACGGCCCGAACGGGCGTGCCCATTCTCAACCTGCCCGCCACCAAAATGTTCAAGATTCGTGTGGATTTCCGCATGAGCGGCGATGACTAGCCATGCCTGCGGGGGAGTGTCCGGGCGGGCTGCCGCGCCGTGCCGGTTTGCAACGCGAAGCGTCGCAAACTAAAAATGCTCTATGCGGAAGACCGGCCTTGCCGAGTTGCTGTCAACCTGATTCAGGAGAACGACCATGACCCATGATGTTTGCATTCTTGGCGGCGGCCCCGCCGGTGTCCGCGCCGCGCGCCTGCTGACCGCGGCCGGAAAGAAAACCCTGCTTGTGGAAGGCGCGGAAGTGGGCGGCACCTGCCTCAACCGCGGCTGCATCCCCACCAAGATGCTGCTGGGGGCCGTGACGGCCAGGGCCGGCATACAGGCGCTGGAGCGGCAGCGTGTGCTGTCGGGCGAGGTGAAACTGGATTTTCCGGCCATGCATGCCCGCATGCAGCGTTTCGTCAACGGTACCCGGCAGGCGCTGAGCAAGCAGCTCGCGGCCGAAGGCGTGGAAACGGCCTGCGGTCATGCCGTCCTCGACGGGCCGGGCCATGTGAAGCTCAAGACCGGACAGGGTGCGCGGGATATCGAGGCGGACGACATCATCATCGCCACAGGATCGTTGCCCACGACCTTCCCCAGCATGCAGCCCGACCACAGCATCATTTTGGACAGTACGGATATGCTGGCCTCGCCGGAAGTGCCCGAAAGCCTGCTCATCGTGGGCGGCGGCGTCATCGGGCTGGAAATGGCCGATCTGTACGCGGCGCTGGGCTGCGCCGTCACGGTGGTGGAAGCCGCGCCGCACATCCTGCCCGGCGAGGATGACGATATTGCCGCGGATATGGCCAAATCCCTGAAAAAGCGCGGCATCACCGTGCTGGCGGGGAGCATGACGCAGGGGCTGCTGGCCCGTGACGGACAGGCTGTGCTGCGCCTTGCCGACGGACAGGAGCGCACGGCCGCCAAGGCCCTGCTGGCTGTGGGCCGCCGCCCCCATACGCAGGGACTGGGCTGCGAGAGCGCCGGTTGCCGTCTGGACGGTCGCGGCGCCATCCTCACGGACGATTTTCTGGAAGCCGCCTCGCACGTCTACGCCATCGGGGACGTCAACGGTCGGGTGCAGCTGGCCCATGCCGCCGAGCATCAGGCGCTTTATGTGACGCGGCGCATTCTGGGACAGGTCAGCGGGCCGTATGCCGCCGGGCCGGTACCGGCCTGCGTCTACGGCAGCACGGAGGTCATGCGGGTGGGGCTGACGGCCCGCGATGCGGCGCTCCAGGGCAAGGTCACGGTGGGAGTGGCTCCCTTGAGCGCCAATCCCATTGCGCAGGCGCACGGCGATATTACCGGCTTCGTGAAGGCCGTGCGCTGCGATGGACGACTGGTGGGCATGGCCGCCGTGGGACACGGCGTTTCCCATCTGGTCACCGCCGCGCAGCAGCTCGTGCTGCACCGTGTGGACAGCGGGCATCCGCTGGCCTTCATGTTTGCCCATCCCAGCCTTGACGAAAGCCTGGCTGCGGCCCTCGACGCGCCGCAGAAGGAACTTTCCGCCTGACGATACGGGCGCGACCGGCAGCGCGAAGGAATGAAGACGGGCCGGAGCGGCATGCCGCTTCGGCCCGTTCCCTGTTCTGTGAAAATGCTGGACAGATCAGCAAAAGTGCGTTGCCGTCTTGCGGTTGCTCAGGCCCGATGCGTCTGGGCAATACGGTGAAAATCCGCCTCGCAGGCCAGAAAGGCCGCCCCCACTACGGGGTCGAAATGGCTGCCGATGCCGTCACGGATGATGTTCACCGCCTGTTCATGCGACATGGGGTCCTTGTAGGGGCGACGGCTTATCAGGGCATCGTAGACGTCGGCAATGGCCATGATGCGGCCCACCAGCGGAATGCGTTCGCCGTCAAGGCCCAGCGGATAGCCCGTACCGTCCCAGCGTTCATGATGACTGAACGTCATGTCGCGCAGCACCTGCAAAAACGATCCGTCATGCACAGTCTGCATGGCCCGGCTGATGGCGGATGCGCCAAAAATGGTGTGGCGCTTGATTTCCTCGAATTCTTCCTTGCTCAGGCGGCCGGGCTTGTTGAGGATGGCGTCCCTGACGCCGATCTTGCCGATATCGTGCAGCGGGGAGGCGCGGACCACATCACGCACAAAGCTGTCCGTCAGCTCGTCACGAAAACTGCCGTCCTCGCGCAGCTGCCGGATAAGCCGTTCCACATAGGCGCGCGTGCGCTGGGCATGTCCCGCCGTATTTTCATCCCGGCACTCCACCAAATCGGACAAGGCCACCATGATGGCGTCCTGCAGCTCAAAAATGGTCTTGGTATTTTCGCGCACCCGCTCCTCAAGGCGGCAGCGGTAGCCGTAGAGGTCCACATGGTGCAGCACGCGGGCGCGGATGATCTCCGGCGCAAACTGATTGCCCACAAAGTCCACGGCCCCGCTTTCCAGCCCCCGGCGTTCAACGGCCTGATCCGAAAGCGATGTGACGAAAATGACAGGCACATCCGCAATGGCGGGCATATCCTTGATGCGCCGGATGACCTGAAAGCCGTCCTCGCCGGGCATGTCGATATCCAGCAGGATACACTGCAGGTCCAGATGCGGGATTTCCTTCAGGGCTTCCTCGCCGCTGCCGTAGGTGTGGATGCAGAACGCGTCCTGAAGCAGGTCGGCAAGGAACTGCCGCTTCATGCGGCTGTCGTCAATGATGGCAATATGCTTGGGGGGAAGAGACATGGCGTATCCTCAATAGTAGCATATAAGACAAACAATTTACGCTTTTATTTTGTCCGGGACAAGTTTTTTCTTTTCCCGACTGTCCGCCGGGTGGCGACGTGCCGCCGAACTTGACGAATCTCCGCGCAATCTCTACCGTTTTCCCTCCCCTCCCCGGAGAAAGGGAAGCGGATGTTTTTCAACGGTCACGGCCGGCGGAGCCGGGACATGTTCCGCCGTTTCCGCCAGCACTTCCGCAGCCCGTTGACGGAGCACTGCCATGCCATCGGAATGTCCCTCTTCCATGCCCCTGTCCGGCCATGCCGACCGTTTCGACTTTTCCGGAAACTATCTGTTTGTGGCGGAACGCCTGCGCATGCACCGGCTCGATGAAAGCCTGCGGCCGCTGCTGGAAGCGCGGGGCGGGCGCATTGTGCGTCTCCAGGCCGATGATCAGCCCTCCGGCACGCCTGACGGCTGGAATCTGCTGAATCTGCCGCCGGACTTCTTCGCCCGCCATGCCTTTCGCGCGGCCTTCACTACGGACAATTCCGCGCCGCGCGCTCTCGTCCCGCCTGAGGTTCCGCTCATCGCCATACCGCATGCCTTCTGGGAGACGCCGCAAAGCGAAAAGATTCTAGGCGACTGGGCCGCCTATCTCGGCAATGCGGATTATTACCTGACGCAGGATTGCCCCTCTCCCGGCAGGGACGCGCTCGTCTCCTCCCTGCGGCGGCGGGATGCGGTGTATTTGCTGCCCTTCGGCAGCCTCAAGCTTGATCTCCTGCGGGAGCGCTGGCTGGCTGAACCGCGCAAGGACATCATCATGTACTGCTGCGGCACCACGGCGCACGGCTGCCCTGTGGAGGAAAAGCTGGAGCTTGTCCGGCGCTGCCTGCGGCACTTTCCGCAGCATCACGTTGTGGTGCGTCCCTTTCCCGGCGCCGAGGCGGCCTATGCCCCGCTGGTGGAGGCCCTGCGCGGAGAGGAGCGTTTTCTGCTGGATACGGGCGGCAGCTCCCTGCGTTACCTGCCGCGCGCGGCAACGCTGCTTTATGATTCCCACACCACGGCTGGGCGTATTTTTCTTATCGCCACGGGACAGACGGCGGTCTGCATTCCCTCGCTGGACATGGACCCGCAGGACAAGGCCCTGCATCCCTGCGTCATCCACTCCCCGGATGAACTTCCCGCCGCCGTCGCCGCCTGCCTTGCACAACTTGAGCAGGGCGAAGTGCCCGAACTGCGCCGCCTGCGCGAAAGCATTCTTTACCGGCCGGGTGAGTCTCGCCGCCTCTTCTGGGACTATCTGGCCTGTCTGCTGCAGCAAAACGTGCCCCCGCAGGCGATTGCCGTGCCCTGCGAATACATCGGCGACTGCCGTCCCGCCTCGAGAAACGACGAGCTGGCGCTCCTGCTCCGCCGCCTCGCGGCCGGTGCGGTGGAACGGTCATACAACCTGTTCCGGGACTGTCCGTTCTACAACAGTCTGGAAGCCTTCTACCGCACCCTGCGCCGCCGGGCCGAAAAAAGACTGCCCTGCCTCGTCCGGCTGACGCAGCGGCAGGGCGGCCATAAACTGGGCATCTGCCGGGAAGGGGAGGACGACTTGCCCTTTCTTTGCTGGGGCCCCCTGAACAGCTACGGCCCCTCCGGCCTCATGTACATCCAGACGCATGCGACACAGCGCCTTGCCGCTCCGACCGATGACTGCGCCATCCTGCTGCCGGACAGAAACAAGGAGCTGTTCTGCCAGGCATTTGCCGAACTTATTCGCGCTATCTATGTTACGCCCTGAGTACGGCCCTCTCTGCAGACGTCATCGCAGCGTCATGTGCTCCCGCCTCTCCGCACGCGCTGCTGCTTGACGGATTTCAGCACATTTCCTAATTTTATTTAATAATAGATGTCGGCCTGTGGTATGGCGGCGGAATCTTTCTCCGGCCTGTCCGCCACGTATCCCCGCCTTCCGCTCCTTTGTCCTGTCCGCTGACGGAGTCCGCTATGCCGCCCGATACGCAATTTTTCCGCCATGCCGGCGATGTCGACTTTTCTGGAAACTATCTTTTTGTGACGTCTCAGCGGTATATGCATCGTCTGGACGAAAGCCTGCAGCCTCTGCTGGAAGCACGGGGAGGTCGCATAGTGCGACTTCTGACAGGCGTCGTAAACAAGCGGAACCTGCCGCGGGGATTCTTTGCCCATTTTGCCTTCCGGGCGGCCTTTACGGTGGACTGCACCGCGCCGTGCGACCTCCTTCCCTCTGATTTGCCGCTCATCGCCATACCCCATGCCTTCTGGGAGAGACCGCAAACGAAAGTAATGCTGGAGGAAAAACCGTCCTATCTGGGCACTGCCGATTACTACCTCACCCAGGACGACGCCCAGCTCGAACAGGGCGAAGTGCCTGAGTTGCGTCACCTGAGAGAGTCTATCCTTTACCGGCCCGGCGAAACGCGCCATCTTTTCTGGCAGTATCTGGCAGACATACTGCGGGGAACCGTCCCTCCTCAGGCAGTCGCCATCGCCTGCGAGTACATCGGCGACTGCTGTCCCGCCTCGCGAAACGACGAGCTGGCTCTCCTGCTCCAGCGCCTCGCGGCCGGTACGGTGGAACGGTCGTACAACCTGTTTCGCGAGTACCCGTTCTACTCCGAACTGGAATCCGTCTATCGCGCCTTGCACATCAGGAGAGATAAGGGGCTGCCCTGTCTCGTTCGCCTGGGGCAGCAATCGGACGGCTACCAGCAAGTGGAGGTTTGCCCGGATGAAGCTCAGGATATGCCCTTTCTCTGCTGGGGGAGTCTGCGCTACTACGGCCCTCCCGGTCTCATGCACATCCAGAAGCATGCGTCGCAGCGTCTTGCCGCTCCGACCGCTGGCTGCGCCATTTTGCTGCCGGACAGAAACAAGGAGCTGTTTTGCCAGGCATTTACCGAACTCCTGGTTGCGGTATACGGCAGACCAGAAGCCCTGTCGCAGAGCTGAAAACATCCGTTCTTGCGCTGACGTTAAGAACATTTTCAGTTTGAAACGCTTCGCGTTTCAAACCATACGGCCTGTCGTTTCGCGGAAAAACTGCGGTTTTTCCGCTTTTGCTTTTTTATGAGGAAAAACGCTCTAAAACTTAGATAGCGTCGTCAAATTAAAAGTATGTTATAATCTCCTCAGTTACAATGAGGAGAGGTCATATGGCGGCACATCGAAGGCATGATATTTCCGACAAGGTATGGGCAAATATTGAAAAACTTCTT
>CALVGJ010000143.1 GCA_944327045.1 uncultured Desulfovibrio sp. | reverse complement strand
AGGATTACTACCGCAAAAACGGCATCGCCCCCATGGTGCGTATCCTCTCCAAGAACACCGGCTACAAGCTGAAGGAAGTGTACGAACTCTTCCCCTCCGGCCCCGGCAAGGGCGCCTGCAAAATGGCCGGCCTGCCCAAGCCCACCGGCTGCGTGTAGTCCTCATTGAGGCTTTCAAAGGCGGAACTTCGGTTCCGCCTTTTTTATTCGCACGGCCGCCCTTTTCCATCACCCGCCCTGGGCCTTCCGCCTCTTTCCGGGTGCCCGGGCCGCCTGCCCCGCGTGACCGGTTTTACGCGCAAGGCCCGCACCTGCCGACAGCTCCCGCGCGCAGAGGTGCGCCACCTCTCCCCTCTTTACCTCGGCGCAAAAAAACGGTATCGCCCTGCCATGAAATTCTCTCGCATTCTGAAGCGCACCGCGCTTGTCTTTCTGCTGCTGATCTTTCTGGGCGGCCTCTGCGCCGCGGGCGCCGTGGCGACCCTGTTTTACTGGGCCTCGCGCGACCTTCCCGATCTGGACAGGCTCATCAGTTATGATGCGCCGCAGGCCACCACCATTCTGGCCCGTGACGGCTCCATTCTCGGCACGCTGGCGCACGAAAAGCGCTACGACATCAAGCTGACGGACATGTCTCCCCATCTGCCCATGGCCTTTCTGGCTGCCGAGGATGACAGCTTCTACAGCCATCCCGGCATCGACATCGTGGCCATTGTCCGCGCGGCCCTGCACAATCTCCAGCACGGCGGCACGGGACAGGGCGGCAGCACCATCACCCAGCAGATCATCAAACAGCTCCTGCTGACTTCGGAACGCAGCTATACCCGCAAGATCAAGGAAGCCATCCTTGCCTACCGGCTGGAAAACAGTCTCAGCAAGGACGAAATCCTGCTGACCTACCTCAATTACATCTATCTGGGGCAGCATTCCTATGGCGTGGAAGCGGCGGCGCGCACCTACTTCGGCAAGCATGCCTCCGATCTGACGCTGGCCGAATGCGCCGTCATCGCTGGTTTGCCGCAGGCCCCGAGCAAGTACAATCCGTTCCGCCGTCCCGAATCCGCCCAGGCCCGGCAGCGCTATGTGCTGGAACGCATGCGGACGCTGCAATGGATCAGCGAGGAAGAGTATCAGAACGCCTGCAACGAACCCCTTGTCTACTGGAGCATGCCCGACGGACGCGGCGGCGCAGCCGACTGGTATCTGGAAGAAGCGCGCCGCCTGCTCATCGAATTTTTTACCGAACAGAATCTGCGCGCCCTCGGCATTGATACGCCCCGCTACGGTGAGGACTACGTCTATGAAGCGGGCCTGACCGTGCAAACCGCCATGGACCCCGTGCAGCAGGAAGCGGCGGGCGCGGCTCTGCGTCGCGGTCTGGAAGAGCTGGACAAGCGGCAGGGCTGGCGCGGCCCGGTCACCCATCTTTCCAGCAATGACCAGCGGGAATTTCTGGAAAAGAGCGACTTCAGCCCGGATAATCTGCTGGGTGGCGCCTGGGCCCGGGCGCTGGTCACCAAGGTGGAGCAGCAGCGGGTGGAAGTGGCCTTCGGCAGGGGGTATGTGGGTGTCATTCCGCTGGCCAACATGAGCTGGGCACGTACCCCCAACCCCAGGGTGGCGGGCATGTACGCACCGGCCATCAAGGACGCCCGGCCCGTGGTGACGCCCGGAGATGTCATCTGGGTGTCCGCAGCCGAAGAAAAGGTAACGAAGACCGACCCCAAGACCAAGAAAAAGCGTACGGAAACCGTCCCCTATGATTCCGGACGCGTGCGGCCCGGCACGGCCATTCCCCTGCTGTTGCAGCAGGTGCCCGAGGTGCAGGGGGCGCTGGCCTCCATCGAACCGCAAAGCGGCGACGTGGTGGCCCTCATCGGCGGGTATCAGTTCGGCAACAGCCACTTCAACCGCGCAACGCAGGCCCGGCGGCAGCCCGGCTCCAGCTTCAAGCCCATCGTCTACTCCGCGGCGCTGGACTTCGGCTTCACGCCGACCTCCGAAGTGCTGGACGGCCCCTTTGTCTATGTGAACCCCTATACCAATGAAGTCTGGCGGCCGTCCAACTACGAACACAATTTCAAGGGCGTCATGCCGCTGCACCGGGCGCTGGCGCTCTCGCGCAATACGACGACCGTCCGTGTGGCCCACACCATCGGCATCGAAAACGTCATCATGCGAGCCAAGGCCCTCGGTCTTGAACCCAATTTCCCGGCGGAACTCGCCATCTGTCTGGGCGCTGTGGACGTGACCCCGCTCAACCTCACGCAGGCCTATGCCGCCTTTGCCAACAACGGTCTGGGCGTGCGGCCGCGTATCATCACCTCCATACGGGACAGCAAGGGGCGCGAGCTCTACCGGCAGGACCCCGAACACTGGCAGGCTGTCAGCCCGCAGAACGCCTTCCAGATGGCGACCCTGCTCAAGGAAGTGGTCAACGCCGGAACCGGCAGCCGCGCCCGTGTGGAGGGGCATACAAATATTGCGGGAAAGACAGGCACCACCAACGAGGAACGGGATACCTGGTTCGTGGGCTTCTCGCCCTATCTGGCAACCGGCGTCTATGTGGGCTTCGATCAGGTTCGCTCGCTGGGCCGCCTCGAACAGGGCGGACGCACGGCGGCCCCCATTTTCCGCTACTACCGGACAGCGGTGGAGGACCTCTACAAGGATCAGCCGCAGGAATTCACCATGCCCCCGGGCATCACCATGTCCGGCGGACTGGCCTTCCAGGGGGAACCTGTGCCGGGCCTTTCGGCTCTTGACGGCGGCGACGGCACCACCGGCGACGGCATGACCGACACCTCCGACGGCGGCGAGGCCCTCATGCGACAGATGTTCTAGGGCCTGCCGACACAGACTTTACAAATAATTTCAATAAAATAAGATAAGCAGACTGCACACAGGCCACTTGTCTCTGGTGGCGGGCTCGCCCCGTATTCCTGACTCTTCCCCCGATAAAAGCGCACTGGGGTAGATGTCTTGGGGGGCGCCGCTTTCCACTCGCCGGAGCGATGTCCGCCGTCCTGACGCCGCTCACGGCATGGCCGGCATGCGGTTCCTTTTCGATGGAAGACATGTCCACGCCGCGCAGGCCATGACACCGGCGTGCCCGCACCGCCCGGCCCAAAGTGAGCGGAAAAAACCGTGCGTTTTCCGCAAAACGACATGCCGTATGGCTTGAAACGCAAAGCGTTTCAAACAGAAAATGCTCTACTGTTCCGAGGCCCCAGGCCCCGTATTCCCTTCAACGCCCCTGCAAAGGACGGACAATGATTCCCTACGGCTCTCTTGTGGTATACCTGACCCCGACGGGCAAGCGTTACATCAAACGACTGGAAGAAGGCAATGACTGGCACAGCAACGACGGTGTGCTGACCGCCGCGCAGGTACATGCGCTGCAGTTCGGCAGCGAGGCCCGCACCTCGCTGGATGTGCCCATCCGCGTGCTGGAAGCCACGCTCTTTGACCGTCTTCAGGGCCTCAAACGCCAGACACAGGTCATCTATGCCAAGGACATAGCCTACATTGCCCTGCGGCTGGGGGCGGGGCCCGGTCGTACCATCATCGAGGCGGGCTGCGGTTCCGGCGGCATGACCTGCGGGCTTTCCTGGTTCTGCGGCCCCACCGGCCGCGTCGTCAGCCATGAGGCCCGCGAGGAATTCGCCAAGCTTGCCCGCCGCAATCTGGACTGGGCCGGTCTGGGCGATAACGTGACCATCCATCACCGCGATATAGCCGAAGGCTTTTGCGTGGACAATGCGGATGCCCTCTTTCTCGACGTCCGCACTCCCTGGGAATATCTGGATCATGCGCTGCGCGCCGTGCGCCCCGGCGGCATGTTCGGCTTTCTTCTGCCCACGGTGGATCAGGTGAGCAAGCTGCTGCTCGGCATTGAACAGCGTCCCTTTGCCGAAGTGGAGGTCTGCGAGATTCTCATCCGACGCTGGAAGCCCGTTGCCGACCGTCTGCGTCCCGAAGACCGCATGACGGCTCACACCGGCTTTCTGGTCTTCTGCCGCCAGCAGGAACGCAGCGAAGCCTTTGAAACCTTTGTGCCTCTGGGAACTCGCCAGCGCAAGCAGGAAGCGGCGCGGCAGGCCCGACTGGCCGAGGCGGGCGTGGACCCGTACGCCGACGAGTGAACGGAGGGCCGAAAATGAATCCGTGGTTGACGCTTATCGGTGCGGGCCTGCTCGAAATCGGCTGGCCGCTGGGCTTCAAGCTGGCCCAGCAACCGGCATGGCGCATACCGGGTCTGATCTTTGCCGTCATCAGCATGGCTCTCAGCGGGTACCTGCTGTTTCTGGCCCAGCGACATATTCCGCTGGGGACGGCGTATGCGGTCTGGACCGGCATGGGCGCTGTGGGGACGTTTACCATCGGCGCGATCTTTTTTGGCGATCCGCTGCATCTGGCCCGTGTGCTGGGGGTGGCGCTGATCATAGCCGGGGTGGCCGTCCTCAAGCTGGCCTCGTGAATATGGCGTCCGGTACCGGCCTGCTGCGGGCGGCATAGGGCCCGAGGACGTCGGATGCCGAGTGCCTTGCCTTTTGTGCCCTTGCTCCCTGCGTCCTTCCCCAAGAGGCTGGGCATGATCAGGCAATATATTTATATGAAATTACTTACAAAACTTTCCAGAGCAATAACCGGGGACTTGTCAAACGCTCACAAAGAATTATTCTCAATTAGATACCATGCCAAACTGCGCCATGTGCGCCAGAATAAGGAGCATCTATGCTGACCAGCGCCCGCAATGTCTTTCCGGTCACGGTGACTGCCGTTCACGGCGGCGCCGTCAATGATGAAATCGTCCTGAGCATGGAGGGCGGCCAAGAAGTGGTGGCGTCCATCACCCAGGCCAGCACCAGACGTCTCGGGCTTGCCGTGGGGACGAAAGCGCTTGCCCTCATCAAGGCCAGCTTCGTCATCCTGCTGGAAGACGCGGAAGACTGGCTGCTTTCCACCCGCAACCAGTTCACCGGCACCGTCAAGGCAGTGCGCCCCGGTGCCGTCAATACGGAGGTGGACATGGAATTGCCCGGCGGTCAGACGCTCTGCGCCATCGTGACGGTCGCCAGCGCTGAAAAACTCAAGCTGGCGCCCGGTTCCCGCGTAACGGCCGCGGTCAAGGCCTCCAGCGTCATTCTTGCCGTACAGAAATAAGCTTGTGTTAGCGCGGATGCCGGGTATGCCTGAAAAGGAACGCCCGGCATTCCGCTGGGAGGAAAAAATGTCAACCTGTCATATTCTGCATTTCAGCCCCACAGGTGGCGTGGAACGTGTGGCTCGGCTGGTGGGCGAGGCTGCGGCGCAGACGCTGGGCATGGAAGCCGTCCCCTGCGATCTGGCCGCTCCGCAAGTTGTCTGGCCGGAATTTGCCGCCGGAGATGTCGTCCTGCTGGCCGCGCCGGTATACGGCGGACGCATTCCGGGCTTTCTGGCCGACCGGCTCGAGGCGCTGCGTCCGCTCACCGGCGGCAGGCAGCTTCCGACCATAGCCCTTGTCGTCTACGGCAACCGGGCCTTTGAGGATGCCCTGCTGGAACTGGCCGACAAGGCCACAGCCTGCGGTCTGCTGGTCATGGCCGGCATGTCCGCCGTTGCCGAGCACAGCATGTGCCGCAGCGTGGCGGCAGGGCGTCCGGATAGCGAAGATGCCGCAACCCTGCGCGACCTTGGTCGTCAGGCTGCCGAACACCTTCGCGCAGCCCCTGTTCCCGCGCCGCATCTGCCCGGCCAGCGCCCCTACCGGCAATGGCAGGCCATGCAGATAGCCCCCACCGCTTCCGTCGCCTGTACGGCCTGTGGTTTTTGCGCGGCCAACTGCCCCGCCCGGGCCATCGATCCGGCTCATCCGCAGACAAGTGACCGCGAACGCTGCATTCTCTGCATGCGCTGCATCAAAATCTGCCCGGCTCACGCCCGTGCGCTGCCTGCGCCCGTCATGGCCTTGCTGGCAGAAAAGCTGGGCCCCTGTCTGGAACGTCGGGACACGCCCGCACTTTATCTTTAAAGCATTTTCCGTGTGAAACGCTTTGCGTTTCACACCATACGCCCTGGCACTTCGCGGGAAAAACGCGTTTTTTTCCGCTCAATTTCGGCCGGGCGGGCAGGGAATATACGCACCCCGCCCGCCCGGTTTTCTACGCTTTGGCAGCCTCTTCCGCCGCCTTGAGTTCCGCGGCGGAGGGGTGTGTGTATTCGAGCACCGGGAAGTCTTCTCCCAGACGAGCGCGAATGGCACGCAGCATCATGCCCTTGTTGGGACAGGGAAAGCCGATGGGCGTTCCCTTGGTAATGCAGGATGTCAGGGCTACGGCGTCCGCGCCGCGTTCCTTCAGCATCTGGGCCCGAGCCACGGCTCGCTTGCCGGGGCAGCCGCCACAGGACACAAATCCCACCACCTCACAGGCGCCAAGGGGTTCAAAGGCCCCCTTGCCTTCTGCCGCGTAGCAAAAATCCTTGGTTCCGGGGCACAGGTCTTCCGTCTGCTGGCACCGGATAATGCCGATTTTCTTTTTCATGTCCGCTCCTTGCATGTTTGCGTCAGACGCGAGGCTTGCGGCGGCAGACCGCTCCATGTCGCCGATTCAGCCGCGACCGCAAATGGATTCGCTCC
>CALVGJ010000142.1 GCA_944327045.1 uncultured Desulfovibrio sp. | reverse complement strand
CGTCCATCATGTCCGGCGGCAGTTGTCGCAAGGCCCATGCGGCCATACCGCGGCAAACGGGGTCGGGATCGTCCAGCCCCCGGCGCAGCCACGGGCGCGCCCATTCCGCCAGCGCCGGGCGGACCTGCGCCAGCCTGCCGATTCCCCAGAAGCAGGAACGGCGCAAGACGTCATGGTCGCAATAGTTGTCGTCCTTTTCCAGCTCGATGACGTAGGAAATGAGCACGCGGTGGAAATCCTTGGCCGCCAGTTCCGACGCGCAGCAGGCTTCCGCAAAGGCTTCGGGGATCCCCCAGCCGATATTGCCGGACTCCTCGTTCATGTGCCACATGAGGCGGCGCATGATGTTGCGTACGGCTTCGGGCTGTTCGCGCTCCAGACCGGCGACGGCGGCGCCCAGCGCCACAGCGGCCCGATGACGCAGACACGGCGACAAAAGCAGGAAGGAGAGCAGCGGCCCCACGGCGGAAAGGCCCTCTCCGGCGATCTCGGACAGATGGCTCCGCCAGTCCGGCGCTTCGAGCAGCTGGCGAAAACGAGTCTTGGCATGACGCATACGGGACATGGCTTTTCCTCCTTAAGGCGTTTTCACCCATACGACCTGTCGTTTCGCGGAAAAAACGCGTTTTTTCAGCCTGGTTTTGTCCGGGCGGCGCTGTGCCGCCGCCTCGCGTTCCGCCTTTTTCAAAGGCAAAACGCCTTGGGGCGTGTCAACACAAATTTTACAAACAATTTCAGTAAATAAAACAAACAAGCTCCACATGTTCCGCTTGCCTTCAGAGGTGGGGATGCCTCGTGTCCCTGACTCTTCCCCCGGTAAAAGCGCGCTGGGGAAGGGATGGGGGGCTTGGGGGGAAGGGGAACCCCTCCCGCGCAGGCGGAGGGGTTCCTGGATTCGAGTGTGCCGGGCATGGTATCTGCGCACCCCTCCCGCGCAGGCGGAGGGGTTCCCCTTCCCCCCAAACAGGCAACGAATAGTGTCAACAGGCCCTAAAGCTCGCAGAAGAACGTCACCCAGAACGGCACGCTGAAATCAAGGATCATGGCGTGCACGATGGAGACAAAGACCCATTGCTGCCCGGCATAGCGGGTGATGATGGGCAATGTGGTGTCCATGGTGGACGCGCCGCCGCAGGAAATGGGCGCCAGCGGACTAATCCAGCGGACGAGCAGGGGCGCACACAGCAGGGTGATGAGCTCGCGCATGATGTTGGCCATGAGCGCCACCGTCCCCAGTTCCGCCCCCTTGTACTGGGTGATGAAGACCGAGGAAAGAGAATAGTAGGCAAAGCCCGCGCCCACGGCAAGGCATTCGCTCATGCTGTAGACCATGAACAGACTCACCAGTGCCGACCCCGCAAAGGTGCCGACGGCGGTCGCCAGCGGCAGCAGCAGCACACGCGGCCGCAGGGTACGCAGAATCTCGCCCAGACGCCGGTCATAGCCGATGGAAAAGCCCACCAGCAGCATGAGCACATAGAGGACGTATACCGTGGCCTCATGCCCCAGCAGATAGTCCGGAACCCAGCCCAGCCAGGCGCAGAGCGCGCCGAGGATGAAACAGCAGATGATGCCGAGACTACCGCTCATGCGAACGCACCTCCTCCCCGGAACGGGCGGACGCCTCCGGCGGGACGGGAGCGTCCTCAAAGGCGGTGGCCATGCCCGAAGCATCCGCGGGGCTGCCGGCGGGCTCCCCGGGCACGGCGGCGGTGCGGGCATGACGCCCGGCCTCAGCGCCCGGGAAATAGCGCCGGACAAGGATGACGGCGACCATGCTCCCTCCCACGCCCGCCAGTGTGAGCGCCAGGGCCCGGCCGCCCAGCAGGGGCAGATTGCCCATGAGGGTGGAATCCCCCCCTACCGCCACGCCGAGCACGAAGAGCAGAAGCAGGATGGTGGGCGTGATGGCTCGCGGCACCTGCGCCAGCCAGGCGACGTTGCGCAGGCACAGGCCGAGCGCCATGCCCGCCAGCATGAGACTAATGGGAATGAACATGACTACCTCGGGAGAAAGGATTGCAGGGCGTTTTGCAGGAAGGCCAGCATCTGGTCGTAACGGGGGGCATCGTCGAGCATCAGGTCCACATCCCGCAGAATCCAGACGCGACGTCCGCGAAAAACCCGATGCGTCAGCGGTTCGAGGCGGCCGGGCAGGGCGGCCGCACGGGCGGCGGCGGAACCCATGAGGATGACGCCTCTTGCCTTGAGCGCCTGAAGACCTGACCAGAAAATATCGGCATCGGCCCGCAGGCTCCGGTCGTCCGTCGGCAGGCAGACGGGCCAGAAGGTGTGCGTCCCCTGCGGATGGCCGAGGTCCTGAAGAAGACGCCGGAAAAACAGGCCGCGTTCGGCCTTGCCGGGTTGTCCGCCGTCACAGAGATCGCTGCCCAGATTCCAGTAGGTCCAGGCCACCAGTCCGGGCCGCGTGCGGGCAAGACGTTCCTGCCAGGGCGCGGGCCAGAGGGCCGGGGCCAGCGGCCGCCAGTCCGTCTCCTCACGGGCGGGAGTTGCGTCCGGAGGCGAAACGGCACGCCGGGAGACCGCCGCGTGTGAGCCGGGGAAAGGTTCCGCAGTCTGCCGGGCGGCAGGACGTACCGTCGGACGGCTCGCGGGGACGGCAGCGGGACGGGAGGACTCACGGGACGGGGCAGGCCCGGCATCCCGTCGCGGCGCGGCCGGTCGCGTCCGTTCGGCCGTCCCGGGACGCCCGGCGTCCGTCTGTTCGGCCGCAAGGGACAGCTCGGGCGGCAGGTCCACGGGCGACAGCAGGTAGCGCAGGCCGAGCCGCTGCCACGGGGCCGCCAGCGGGCTTACAGACGCAAAAGCCATGACAGCAGCTCCCAGGCCACGTCGGCCTTGGCCTGTTGCGGCCAGATTTCCTCGTGGCCGTTTCTGTCCGTGACGGCCATGCTGTTGGTCGGGCTGCCGAAGCCGCTGCCTTCGCCGTTGACGCGGTTACCCGCCAGCAGATCGGCGTCCTTGCGGGCGCGCTTGGCGCGGGCCAGCGCCATGAGCGCCGCCATGTCCGGCGCGGTCTCGGCCGCAAAGCCCAGCGTCTTCTGACCCGGCCGCCGCCGGGCGGACAGGGTGGCGAGGATGTCGGGATTGGCCTGAAAGCGGACGCTGAAGCCGTCCTGCGCGCCTTCCTTCTTGAATTTGTCCGCCCCGTAGGGCTCCGGGGAAAAATCAGCCACGGCCGCCGTGAAGCAGCCCATGTCCATGTCCGGCCAGACCTCCGCCGCCGCCGCGAACATGTCGCGGGCCGTGGTAACCTCCATGTGCCGGATTTCCGTCGGCAAGGGCGGACAGCCCGGCCCGCGGACGGCGGTCACCTCCGCGCCGCGCAGCCAGGCGGCAAGGGCCAGTGCGCCGCCCATCTGTCCGCTGGAGGAATTGCTCCAGTAGCGTACGCCGTCCCACGGTTCGCGGGTGGGGCCGAGCGTCACCAGCACCCGCCGCCCGGCCATGTCCTGCGGCGACAGGGCCCGCAGGGCGTGCCAGAAAAGCTCCTCCACCGGCGCAAGACGGCCCTGCCCCTCATCCCCGCAGGCCGCGCGCCCGCAGTCCGGCAGAATCAGGCGCGCGCCGCGCTCCCGCAGCGTGGCCACATTGGCCTGTGTGGCCGGATGACGCCACATGCGCGGATTCATGGCCGGAGCCAGCAGCAGCGGCCCCTCGAAAGCCAGCGCCTGCGCCGACAGCATGTCCGAGGCCGCGCCCTGCGCCAGACGGGACAGGGCGTCCGCGCTGGCCGGGGCCACCAGCATGGCCTGCGCATGCTGGCCAGGCTCCAGATGGGCAAAGGGCTCTTCGCCGGGAGCGAACATTTCCCCGTACACCGGCATGGCCCCCAGCGCCTCGAACAGAAGCGGCGTCACGAACTGCCGCGCGCCGGCGGTCAGGGTCACGGAAACATGAACATCCATCAGGCGCAGCGCCCGCAGCACATCGGTCAGGCGATAGCAGGCCACCGAACCGCAAATGCCCAGATGCAGCCGTTTCCCGGCAAACTGACGGCTCCGGCTGAAAAGGCAGTCCAGACTCACAGTTCGCGCTCCTGCAAACCGCCGGAAGAGGGCGCCCCCCAGCTTTCGGACGTACCCACCGGCGGCGCATCGGCGGCGGGCGTCCCGAAGCCTCCGCCGCTGCCCGCGTCGCTCGTCTCGCCCGCGTCGCTTCCGCCACCGCCGCCCGTCAGACTGAGCATGCTGCCGTCCGGCAGACGATTGCCCGCGCAGATGGTCACCACGGTTTGCACCGCCTGCGATTCCACCACGACAACGGCCATGCGTTCCCCGTTCTCATAGACATAAATGCCCTTGCTCGCGCGGCTCTGCTGGAGCCGCAACTGCCAGCCCGCCGCCTGCAGATTGTTGAACAGACCCTGCGCGGCCGCCGAGGAGGTTACCTGCCCGAAAGCCACTTCCACGCCTTCGCTGCCGCTGACACGCGAATGATCCCCGGAAAGAGACATGCCCGCCGGGAAGGACACGCCCAGCAGTTGGCTTTGCCGGGTATTTTCCCCGGGGCCGAAAGGATTGTCTATGCCCAGCGAGGCGCAGCCTCCGGTCAGGGCGAGCAGGGCGCAAAGGCTCAAGGTGACAAAAAGACGCGGCATGGCTATACTCCTGCGGATGGTGCTCGTTCCCTCCGGGGAACGGCTGAAAACGATAGCCTCTCCCGCCCGCGCTGACAAGACCGCGGCAGCGGCGGGCCGCTCGACTTCCTCGGAGATTGCGCATGTCCCAGCCCGTGTTTCCTCCCGTGTCGGAAAAGGATTTTCAGCTCGAATCCTACCGTTTTGACCTCCCTCAGGAGCAGATTGCCCAGTTCCCGCCGGAAACGCGCGGCACTTCTCGTCTGCTTGTCATGCCGCGCCGGGGAGAGCTGACCCTTGAGGACCATGCCTTTACGGATTTGCCCGACCTCCTGCCCGAAGGGGCCCTGCTGGTGGCCAACAATTCCCGCGTGCTCCAGGCGCGCCTGCTGGGCACGCGCGGTACGGGCGGCAAGGTGGAATTCCTGCTGCTGACGCCCCTGCCGCTGGTGATGGAGAATGCCCATCGCCGCAAGGGTGCCGAAGACGGCTGGAGCGCCGAAGTCAGCGGTCTTGTCCGCTGCGGCGGCAGCATCAGGGACGGGGAAAGCGTGGCCTTCGGCGCGGGCATCACGGTGACCGTGCTGGAATCCGGCCCCTTCGGGCAGCGTCGGGTACGGCTGGACTGGGAGGGCGATCTGGCGGCGGCCTTTGCAGCCACGGGACACATCCCCCTGCCGCCCTACATCAAGCGCAGCGACGACAGGGAAGACCTGAGCCGCTATCAGACGGTCTATGCGCGGGAGGACAAGCTCGGCTCCGTGGCGGCCCCCACGGCGGGCCTGCATTTTACGGAAGAGCTGCGGCAGCGGCTTGCCGGGCGGGGCTTCGGCTGGGCCGAGGTGACGCTCTATGTGGGCTACGGCACCTTCAGCCCCATACGTTGCGAGGATGTGCGCCATCACCGCATGCACCGGGAATATATCGAAGTGCCGGAAAGCACGGTGGAGGCCATCCGCAAGGCGCAGGCCGAAAAACGGCCCGTCATCGCCGTGGGCACCACGAGCGTGCGGGCTCTGGAAGGCGCGGCGGAGGTTTGCGGCGGGCTCCAGCCCTTTACCGGCTGGACGGACATCTTTCTGTATCCCGGCCGCCGCTTCCGGGTGGTAGACGGCATGGTGACCAATTTCCACCTGCCGGAATCCTCGCTGCTGCTGCTCGTCTCCGCCTTTGCCGGGCGCGAGCGCATGCTGGCCGCCTATGCGGAGGCCGTCCGCCGGGGCTACCGTTTCTTTTCCTACGGGGACGCCATGTACATCCGGCCCGGCGCGTAAGCCCGCCGCCGGATACGCGGTACGCGGTCAGAAATCCAGAGAAAAGCGCATGCCCATGCCCACGGCGGAGTCCGGTTCTTCGCTGTGGGCGAAATGGTTGCCGTTTTCCCTGTCCTTGACCGTGATTTCCGGCCCGACGGAGATGCTGAGGTCATCACTGCGCACGCCGCCGAAGGCGCGCAGGGTATGGCGTGAGTTGCCGATGGAAAGGGTCTCGTCGGGTTTGCCGGGGGCGGTCGGCGTCTGCGGCCGCCAGACGGAATCGTCCGTGTCCAGACTCATGCCCAGTCCACCGCGGCGACGGCGTTCCTCATCCTTTTTTTGCCGTTCCGACTCCCGCCTGAGCGAGGCCTCGATGCTGGCGGTATTGCCCACAGCCGGAGCGGTTGGCTTGCTGCCCGTGGCATGATGATGCAGGGTTGCCCCTTCCACGCCCTTTTTCCAGAGGGCGTCCTCACGGGCAGCGGACTGCCCGAACGCCCAGGACTCGCCGTGCAGAGAGGCATTCTTTTTCTTTTTGCTGCGGCGTTTTTGCGGCTGTTTCCGGCGCGTCTGCGCGGCATGCGCCTCCCCGGACAGGGTAATGGCCGTCGTTCCCGTGAAAACGCCGGTGTCGAAGGGCAACGGCGCGAGGAAGAGCAGGCTCAGGACAAGACAAAAGAAATGAACGCGCATGCCACAGGATACACGCAAGGCCGCCATTCTGTAAAGAGCCGTCGTCTGCGACCTGTGGGACAGGCCGTCTGTCCGGCCGGACGCAACTCGTCCGCCCGTGCCGAAAAAATGCGGCAAAGTGTTTTCCGGGGACTTGACAAGTCCACGGGGAGAGGCGTACCAAGGTCAAAACGATGGAGTTTTTCATGTCCCGCAATACCTTTGCCACCGCTTCCAACTACGCCGCCGGCTTTTATGGCTGGTACTTTTTTGCGTACTTTACCGAAGCCTGTGGCCGGGGTCGTTGCTGACATCCATCCGTCAACCGAACCATCAGGGCCGCAGGCAAAC
>CALVGJ010000141.1 GCA_944327045.1 uncultured Desulfovibrio sp. | reverse complement strand
CCGAAAAGGGCCTGATGAGGGCTGTTCACAAATTTTAGAGCAATTTCACATTGAAAATGTGGATTGCTCTGGTAGTCGCGAGAGCGACTACCCGCAACCGAACACACGGAAAAACCACGCTTTTTCCATGGTGTGAGGGCAGCGTCAGCAGGGAAATTGGACACAATTTCCATGCGAATCCGCTCTAGATTTTGCCTTGGCAAAAGGCAAAACGCGAGGCGGCGGCACAGCGCCGCCCGGCCAATAGTGGGCGGAAAAATCGCGTTTTTTCCGCGAAACGCCAGGCCGTATGGTTTGAAACGCAAAGCGTTTCAAACGAAAAATGCTCTACAGAGTATTGCAATGGATAAGATGACTATCCATACACGCTCCGCTTGCCTCTGGGCGCGGGGCTCGTGTCCCTGCTTCTTCCCTCGGTAAACGCGCGCTGGGGAAGGGATGGGGGGCTTGGGGGGAAGAGGAACCCCTCCCCCCAAACAGACAGTGAATAGGGGTAACAGGCTCTAGCCGTCGTCGCGGGCGTCGCCGTCCAGCAGAAGGACATGGGCGTAACGGCCGCTCTTGCGGGCCGTGTCGGCCTCATTTTCCGCCACGCGGCGGCAGTGTTCGCAGGCCTGACGCGGCAGGAGCAGGCACAGGGAACGGCGCACGCGCTCGGAGCTCGTTTCAAATCGGCCCAGCCCGGTGCAGTGCGGGCAGATGCGCCAGCTTTCCCGCTGCTGTTCACGCAGCATGTCCGTATCATAGAATATATGCTTGCTCCGGCTCCACCACACGCCGTCGGCACGGCGTTCCTCCGCGCCTTCGTCGGGGCAGGAAGGGGGATTGCGGTAGCCGTTCACCACGGCCTCGCAGAGCCCGGCGATATATTCGCTGACGCGGGGGCTTTGCCGTTCGCTCTGCGGCGTCCATTGCGGTTCGCGGATGTCGTCGGCGGGCAGGCCCGCCAGCGCCAGACAGATGCCCATGTTGACGTAGGGCAGCGCGCCGCGGATGGCGTAGCCGCCCTCCAGCACCGCAATGTCGGGATTAAGCGCCGCATTGAGGGCCGCATATCCCTGGGCGGACAGCTTCATGTTGGCCAGCGGATCGGTGAAGTGATTGTCCTGCCCGGCGGAATTGATGATGATATCCGGCTTGAATTCCTCCAGAATGGGCAGCACCGCATGCCGGATGGCGTAGAGATAGCCGGAATCCGCCGTTTCGGGCGGCAGGGGGATATTGGCGGTGCGGCCCAGCGCCGCCGGGCCGCCGCATTCCGTCAGGAAGCCTGTGCCCGGATAGAGGGTGCGTCCGTCCTGATGCAGGGAAATGAAAAGCGTGTAGGGATCATTCCAGAAGATGTCCTGCGTGCCGTCGCCGTGGTGCACGTCCGTATCCACAATGGCAATGCGCAGCGGGCGTCCGTCGGGATGCGGATAGTGGTCGCGGATGTACTCCACCATCACGGCCTCATTATTGATGTTGCAGAAGCCGCGGTTGCCGTGTACCACCCGCATGGCGTGGTGCCCCGGAGGACGCACAAGCGCAAAGGCCTTGTCTTCCTTCTTTTCCATGACCAGCCGGGCGGCGGTAATGGCTCCGCCCGCGGAAGCAAGGTGCGAATCCGTGCACACGGCACGCGCCGAGGGCAGGCAGAAGTGCACGCGCTCGAGCTGGCCGTATTCGGTCATGTCCAGCCGGTGTTCCGTGATGCCCGGAATGTCGAAAAGCCCCTCTTCCAGCAGTTGATCCCGCGTGTAGAGCAGGCGTTCCTCCCGTTCGGGATGCGTGGGCGAGATGGCCCAGTCAAAGGCCGGAAAAAAGACCACGCCCAGACGCCGTGAGGCGCTAAAGCTCGTCATCGTCATCGGCTCCGTTTTCAAAGATGTCCGCCGCGTAACGGGCTTCGGAAACCATGGGGCCGAAAAGCCCCAGACCCAGCGCATAGGCCAGATTGCTTTCCGCCACCACGGCCATGAGCGGCCCCACGCCGTCTTCCAGCAAAAAGCAGCCGCCCGCGCCGTCTTCCCGCCGGCAGACGGCGCAGTGCAGGAGTTCGGGGTCTCCCAGACGGTTGACAAGAACATGGCCCGGCGGCAATTGGCCCGCCGCCAGCGCCTGTTCCAGTTCGGGGTCTTGGCGGGGTTCGTAGGTCATGTTGCCGTTATCGAGCATGGCAAGCGTATATAATTCCATCATGTGGCAGGCTCCGCACATGGCGTGCGCGTGTCCGGGGAATGCGGACAGCCGGGCTTTCCCGGCCCCCGGATTCAAAGTTCAAGGCCGCGGCCGCTCCGGCCCAGATAGTCTTCCACGGCGGAGAGGCCCTGCAGGAGCACATCTTCCGGCCGCTGTTCGGCATTGATGCAGGCAATACGCTGCGGTTCCTCCTCGGCAAGGGCAAGATAGCCCTGCCGTACCCGTTCGTGGAAATCCATGCTTTCGGCGTCGAAGCGCCCTTCCGAAAGGACGGTGCCCAGTCGCTGATTGCGCAGCCCGGCACGCTCCAGCCCCAGCCCCACGGGCAGGTCCATGAGCAGCGTCAGGTCAGGGACAAGGCCGCCGGTGGCCATTTCATTGATGCGGCGCAGCTTTTCCGGATCGAGTCCCCGCCCGTACCCCTGATAGGCCAGCGTGGAATCTGTATAGCGGTCACAGAGGACGATTTGTCCGGCTTCCAGCGCCGGGCGGATGACCTCGGCCACATGCTGGGCCCGGTCCGCCAGAAAGAGGTAGAGTTCGGCCCGCATGTTGAGGCTGCGCGTCCGCGCGTCCAGAAGGATGGGACGGATGGCGCGGCCCAGACCGCAGCCGCCGGGCTCGCGGGTACGCAGGACGTCGTAGCCGCGACGCTCGAGCTCCTGCGCCAGCAGAAGCAGGGACGTGGACTTTCCGGAACCTTCTATGCCTTCAATGGTAATGAACATGGCCAGCCTCACAACAGGGAAAGAAGGTTGTCGTCAGCGGGGCGCTGACGGCTCTTGCGCGGCTCCTTTTCCGTCGGGGATGCCTGCGGTGTGCGCGGCCCCCGGAACAGGGCCCGGCTCAGGGTATTCTGATAGGGCGTCCAGCCCTCCTCCGTTTCCAGCGCGGCAAACAGGCCGCGGCACTGGGCCATCTTGGCGTCGATATTGTCCGCATAATGCAGTACAAGGGCTTCGGCCGTCTGCGGCAGACGCACCGCACCGAAGGCCGGTTCGCCATGATGACTGAGAATAAGATGCTTGAGATGGCGCACAAGCCCCTCCTCCAGTCCGGCTTTCTGCCAGAAGGGGGCAAGCAGCTCGATGCCGATTTCCAGATGCCCGATAAGGCGGCCCTCGTCGGTATAATCGTTGACCAGACCGCCGGAAAATTCCCGAATCTTGCCGATGTCATGAAAGATGGCCCCGGCCAGCAGCGTCTGCCTGTCCAGCTCGGGGTACTGGTCGCTCAGGCGACGGCACAGCTTGAACACGCCGAGGCTGTGTTCCAGCAGCCCCCCTACATAGGCATGGTGCACGCTCTTGGCCGCCGGGCAGACCCGGAAGGCCGCGGCCAGCTCCGCATCCCGGAAGACGCCCTGCACGAACTTGCGCCACGGTTTGTGGACGAATTCCTTGCCGATGAGCTCGTGCAGCTCCTCCATCATCTCGTCCAGGTCGTAGGGGCTTGCGGGCATGAAGGCGGCGGGAGGCAGCGCGGCGGCCTCCTCTTCGGAGAGGACGCGCAGGCGCTCGACGTTCAGTTGCGGCTGATCGCGGAACAGCGCCGCCCTGCCCTGCACTTCCACAAGACTGCCCACGGGAATCTCGGCAAATTCCGCGCTGAGCGGGGACCATATCTTGGCCTCCAGCGTGCCGGTGGCGTCGCTGAGCGCAAGCCGCCAGTAGGGCCCGTTGCGGGATTGCGCAAGCGAGGCCTGCGAAACGGCAAATACGCCCTGCGCCTCGCAGGGGGGGGTTATCTCTTTGACGTGGTGACCTTTTTCCATATAGTACCCTTGGCGGCCCGCCGCAGCGGGCATGTTGTCTCACATTTCCTTGTTTCCGGGGGATTGTCAAATGGATGTTCTCTTGACCAATGACG
>CALVGJ010000140.1 GCA_944327045.1 uncultured Desulfovibrio sp. | reverse complement strand
GCAGTATCCACCTTGTCCGAAAGGGGTTGTAGCTCAGTTGGGAGAGCGCTTGAATGGCATTCAAGAGGTCGGGAGTTCAATTCTCCCCAGCTCCACCAGAAAATACGGGGACTTCGCAAGAAGTCCCTTTTCTGTTTCTCAAGCCGGTTGACGCATCGTTTCAACCGGCTTGAGAGCGTTTTATCTTTGAAAAAGATAAAATGCGAGGCGGCGGCACAGCGCCACCCGGCCGAACGTAAGCGGAAAACCGCGTTTTTTCCGCGAAACGCCAGGCCGTATGGTTTGAAACGCAACGCGGTTCAAACGGAAAATGCGCTATCGTTTTGTGGTCGGTTTTCCGGGGGACAGACGCCCGTCGTCTCCTGCCGTCGCGACAGCGGCAGGCATGCGACCCGTCCGGCAAGTTTGCTCGACCTCCGGTACATGCCATTCCTATGGCAGTTTGCCCTTTTCCGTACACATTTGCCGGTTTGAGCGGCAACTTTCAGTTCCCCGAGCGGAAAGGGGAACAATCTTCTGGAACAGGACTCGGTCGGCGGAGGCTGGGCATTGTTCCGGCTGTGTGCTAGACTCGGCGTATGATTGCTCAAGAGGAAATTCATTGCCGCTGTCATGTGGGCGGACAGGTGCAGGGCGTGGGGTTTCGGCCCTTTGTCTACCGTCTGGCCGTGGAGGAAGGGCTGGCCGGGCAGGTAGGCAATACCTCGGAAGGCGTGTGCATCGAGCTTCAGGGGCCGTCCGTGGCCGTGGAGCGCTTTTTGCGGCGTCTGCCCGCTGAACTGCCGCCGCTGGCCCGGCTGACCCGGCTGGAACGGACGGAACTGCCCGTGGACGACACCCTGCGCGGGGCCGCCTTCCGCATCGTGCAGAGTACGGGGCAGAGCGGCCACAGCGTACTGATCAGCCCGGACGTGGGCATCTGCGCGGACTGCCTGCGGGAAATGCGCGATCCCGCCGATCCCCGTTACGGCTACGCCTTTACCAATTGCACCAATTGCGGCCCGCGCTACACCATCACCCGCGCCATTCCCTATGATCGCGCCACCACCAGCATGGCCTGCTTTCCGCTGTGCCCGCGTTGCGCCGCCGAATATGGCGACCCTCTGGACAGGCGTTTCCATGCCCAGCCGGTAGCCTGTCCGACGTGCGGCCCCCGGCTTTGGCTGGTGCGAGGCCCGGAGGCGGAGCGGAGCGCCCCGCCGGCGCCGGAGGAAGCGCGGGCCGGGCGGGCCATTGCGGAAGCGGTTGCGGTCTTGCAGGAAGGGGGCATTCTGGCCCTCAAGGGGCTGGGCGGCTTTCAACTGGCCTGCGATGCCCGGCAAGATGAGGCCGTGGCCCGTCTGCGTCAGCGCAAGAGCCGTCCGCACAAGGCGCTTGCCGTGATGCTGCCGGACCTGGAGGCGGCGCGGGCCTGCTGCCGGCTTTCCCCGGAGCATGAAGTTCTGCTGTCCTCGCCGGAAAAGCCCATTGTGCTTTGCCCGCTGCGGCAGGCGACGGCCGGGGGCGACGCCCTTTCTCCGCTGCTGGCTCCGGATACGGACAGTTTGGGCATCATGCTGCCGTATACGCCGCTTCATGTGGCCCTTTTTGATGCGCTGGCGCAGCAGGCTTCCGCGTCGCCCGCGCTGGTCATGACGTCCGCCAATCCGCGCGGCGAACCGCTTTGCCTCGGCAACCGCGAAGCCCTTGCCCGTCTGCGCAAGGAGGCGGACGCCTTTCTGCTGCATGACCGGGACATCCTTGTCCGTGTGGATGACAGCGTTACCGCAATTTTTCCGGGTGCACAGGCGGGGGAGGCCGCTCCCTTTTTCCATCGGCGGGCGCGGGGCTATGTGCCGCGTCCTGTACCGCTGGCCTTTGCGGATGCGCAGGCGCCCACGGTCTGCGGCACAGGCGCGCAACTCAAGGCTGCATTCTGCCTCACGCGCGGCAATGCCGCCTTTGTGAGTCAGCACATCGGGGATTTGGAAAATCTGCCCACGGCGCGCTTTTTTGAGGAGGCGTCCGCACATCTGGAGCGCCTGCTGGAAGTGCGTCCGGCGCTGCTTGTCTGCGATGAGCACCCGGATTTTCTCTCTTCGCGCTGGGCGCAAGAGCGTGCCCGTACCGAGGGGCTGCCGCTGCTGCGCCTGCAGCATCATGCCGCCCATGCCGCGGCGGTACTGGCTGAACACGCTCATACGGACGGCGCGCTGGCCCTCTGTCTGGATGGTACCGGACTGGGGACGGACGGCAGCATCTGGGGCGGAGAACTGCTGGTCATGGAATTGGGGGAACTGCGCTGGCGGCGCTGGGGGCAGCTTTCGCCCTTTGCCCTGCCCGGCGGGGAGGCGGCCATCCGGGAACCGTGGCGGCCGGCAATCGCCCTGCGGGAGTCGCTGGGACAGACGGATTGGCCCGCAAGCTGGGACGAGACCGGGCGTCCGCCGGAAGAGGCGTGGGGAGCGGATCCGTTGCTGGCCGCCGCTCGCGCGACAGCCCGGCAGCAGGCTCCATTCCTGCGGGAAATGCTGCGTCGCGGCGTCAATTGTCCTTTGACCAGCAGTTGCGGACGACTTTTCGATGCGGTGGCGGCGGAATTGGGGCTTTGCCTTGCCACAAGCTATGAGGGACAGGCCGCCATCCGGCTGGAGACATGCGCCCGCCGTCAGGGGGCCCGGCCGCTTGAGGCGCGGGAGGACACGCCGGAGGAGCTGTTGCGGCCACCGCTGACCGAAGGCGCAACCTGGCAACTGGATGCCTCGGCCCTGTTCGCGGCCGTGCAGCGGGATGCCGGACGCTACGGGGCGGCGACGGCGGCGCTGCGCTTTCATGAGCGGCTGGCCGGGGGGCTTTCGCTGCTGGCCGCACGGGCCGCCGGAGCCACTGGATTTCGGACGGTGGCACTGGCCGGGGGCTGCCTGCAAAACCTGCTGCTCGCCCGTCTGCTGTTGCGGGCCTTGCGGTCACGCAATCTGCATCCATTACTGCCGCTGGAACTTCCGCCCGGCGACGGGGGGATTTCGCTGGGACAGGCCGCCTGGGGACTCATGGCCCTGCAGCGGGATCGGCTGACGGCGGCTGCGGACGACTGACGGCGGGGCACGTCGCTGCGTAACGGTACAAAAGTGCAAGGGCGGGCAGGGAAGTCCCTGTCCGCCCTTGCGTCTGTTCAGGAGAAAGAGGGTAACGCTAGCCGCGGTTTACCGTGATGGCACGGCTTTGCGGTTTTTCCGGCGTCTTGCGGGGAATGCGGATGGTCAGCACGCCGTCCTT
>CALVGJ010000139.1 GCA_944327045.1 uncultured Desulfovibrio sp. | reverse complement strand
AGAAGATCCAGCAGGCGTAGGCCACGCCGTAGCCGTCGCCGCCGGCCGACGCGCCGAAACCGTCCGCCAGCGTATAGCCGGCGATGACGAAGGAGGTGCGCAGGGAGGTGAGAATGCCCCGCAGGTTGGCGTGGCGTTTCAGATTGTCCAGGGAAAGCGCCAAGATGCCGAGGCAGAGGATGGCGACCCCGCTCCAGCTCGTCAGGCTGAGTCCTTGTCCGAGGCAGAGCATGACGAGAGAGGTGATGAGGGGGGCGCAGCCGCGCATGATGGTGTAGCCGAGGGAAAGATCGACTTCCTTGTAGGCGGCGGAAATGCAGATGTAATAGGTGAGGTGGCAACAGCAGGAAAGGGCCAGAAAAGGCCAGCAGACAGCAGGAAGTGGTGGAAGGAACGGCAGGATGAAGAGAGCGCCGAGACCTCCGCCCAGTGCATTGAGGGCTGACTCGAAGAGCTTGTTGTCCCCTCCCTTGACGATGATGTTCCACGTCGCGTGCAGAAGGGCGGCTCCAAGAACCAGCAGCAGGATATGGCTTGGCACAACGAACCTCCCCTATGTTGCCGACAGTATGCAGAGTCGATAGCGCATCCTGCCATGAGGAAGGCAAAAAGGCAATAAGCTGGCGGGTTTTTGCGCGGGATTAGGGGGAGTGCGGCATTTTTTCCGGTATGAATTTTTGTAATAAATAACAAATTTTTCAATAAGTTACTTTTTTATACATACAAACAAAAAAGAAGTGTTGTTTTATTTTTCACAAAATGGGTACACAAAGAAAACAACCTCCGGTGGGGGCTGCCACCGGAGGTTGTCGTCAGTAGGTTGCCGTCAGTGTCGTGAGCGCAGTAAAAGCCCCGAACCGACTGAGGGGCGGGCGGGTCGTTGTGCCCAGTTCGCCGCAATATGGCGTTTGCGGACGGCGCGCCTATGAATCAGATACTAGATTTTTTCCAGCACATAAGCGCGGCTGCCGAGTCCGATTTCTTCGCCGTAGCTGAGCTGCAGGGGGCCACGCGTATTGGGCCAGCGCGCCGTAAACTTGTCGTCGCCGGGCGCAACGTTGAGAGAAGGATCAAGACATGGAGCCTGATTGACCAGATCAAAGCAGGCCTGATCCAGCGCCACGGGATCGGTGGAGGCCAGCAGGCCGATGTCCGGCACCAGCGGCATGTCGCTCCAGCCTACGCAGTCGCAGTCCGGCGTGACATTCATGACAAAGTTGATGTAGCAGACATTACGTTTGCCCTTGACGGCCCCGAGGGCGTATTCAGTCAGGCGCTCCACGAAGGGAGCCATTTCCGTGGCCCAGTCGATGCTGATGGCCTTGGTCGGACAGACGGTGATGCACTCAAAACAGCCGATGCAGCGGGAGGTGTCCACGGTGCTTTTCTTGTCGTGCAGGCTCAGGGCCTTTTGCGGGCAGTTCTTCACGCACTTTCCGCAGCCGACACAGGTGGCGGCATCCACGGATACATGCGTGCCGTGCTGGTCGCGCTTGCCGCGCACCGAAGCGCCGCCCATGGCCAGATTCTTGATGGCCCCGCCGAAGCCCGCCATTTCATGTCCCTTGAAGTGCGAGAGGACCACCATGCTCGGGGCACGGCGAATTTCCGTGGCAATATGCACTTCCTTGAAGTGCTTGCAATTGATGCGCACGGGTACGTCGTTTTCTCCGTACAGGCCGTCGGCAATCACCACGGGAGCCTGTACCACCGACGGCGCAAAGCCATGACTGTAGGCGGTCTGCAGGTGGTCGACGGCATTGTGACGTGTCCCGGAGTAGAGGGTGGTGGTGTCCGTCAGAAAAGGTTTGCCGCCCGCGTTACGCACCTTGTCCACCACCTGGCGCACCAGCGCCGGATTCAGATGGGTATCGTTGCCGTATTCGCCGAAGTGCAGTTTGATGGCGGTAAGATCGTTCTTGCGAACCACCCGCTTGAGTCCCACCGCATCGCACAGCCTCGCCAGCTTGGCGATTTTGCTGTCTTCATGCGAGCGGGTATGCATGTCTGTGTAATAGACGGTTGCTGCCATGAGTTCCTCCTTGGTTGAGGCCGGCATGAGGGGCGGAATCGGCCTGTTCCGTGCCGGCAACGTGCATGTATCGTTTCATCGCTGCGGCGGCAAGTGCTGTCGGCGGCGTTTTTGGGGGGCAAAACGGGGAAAACCGCTACCAGCCGCGCATACGCTCCCAGCAGGTCGTGATCTGTCCCTGCCGCAGCACATGGTAGACATCATGCTGCGCGGCGGTGGCGCAGGCGTGATTGGGCAGGATGCGCAGACGGCTTCCCGGGGGAAAGCGTTCATGCAGTGCCTGGGCGGGAGCGGCGTCCCCGGAGTCGACACTGATGATGCCGTGTTCCTGATTGCATTCGCTGACGCGCAGGTCCGGCAGCGGCGTGCCGTCCAAGGTGCAGGGCAGACCGTAACCCCATTGGAGAAAACAGCTTTCCAGACCGCGATCCTGAGCAAGAGCCATCCAGCCGGCATCGATCACCAGTGCCCCGTCATGACGGCGATGGCCGATAACCGTGGTGAGCACGCTGAGGGCGACGTCATTTGTCGTGCAGACGCCCAGTCCGCACATGGTCAAATCCATGAAAGGATAGACTCCCGCCCGAACCTCGGTGACACCTTGCGGATATTCACCCAGCAGAGCCGTGGGCGTGGAGCCGACGCTGCGCACCGCGCAGTCGTGCCCCGCTGCCTGCAGACGTGCGGCGGCAGCAAGAACGGCGTCTGCCTCCTGTCGGGCCAGAGCGGCAATATGCTGTACATCCGCGCGGGCATAGGCTGCACCGGCATGCGTCAGTACGCCCCGCAGCTCAAGAAAGGGAGACGCCTGCACCGCTGCGGCAACAGCAAGAAGCTCGTCGCCTGCCGGGTCAAGACCGCTGCGGTGGCCGTCACAGTCCAGCTCCAGCAGAACGGGGAGGGGAGCATCCCTGTCGGCAAACAGGCGTTTTGCTTCGGTGTTCAGCATATCGACCGTTACAGGATCATCCAGCACGATGGACAGGTCGGTTCCGCTGCGACGCAGGGTAAGTACCCGTGCCAGCTTGCCGGGCACGATGCCCACGGCATAGCAGATGTCCGTCACGCCATGCGCCGCAAAGTACTCCGCCTCGGCCAGTGTGGAAACCGTGGCCGGGCCGGAAGGCGTCCGTAGAAGGCGTTGCGCCGCGGCCATACTCTTGCATGTCTTGAGGTGCGGCCGGGAAGACAGGCCCTGACGGGCCAGATGACGATTGAACCGGGCAATATTGCCCGCCATGCGTGCTTCGTCGAGCAGAAGGCAGGGGGTGGGCAGTGCCGGGTCGTCCGGCATGCAGGGCTCATTCAGGCTGGAATGTAACGTCATGGGCGACTCCTTGCCGGTGGTTGGGAGAATCTGGGGAAAAGATGGCGCTTCCGGAAGCGGCGGCTTCCGCAACCAGCGTCATCAGCCGCCGGGCCGTTTCCCGCGGCGTATCCGCATCGCAGCTCAGGCGTCCCAGCAGATGACCGCTGCGCTGATTCTGCTGGTGAGCATAACATTTGTCGTAATAGTGGAGCACGCGCCCGACGGCTTCGTCAAGCTGTCCCGCACGAACCAGTTCGCAGCAGCGGGTGCAGGCCTCATTTCCCAGACGGCGACGCAGTTTCTGCAAGGCCGCGCACAGCGCTTCGGCAACAGCCGGTTCCGGCGGCGACCCGGGGACGGCACTGCCGTAGATGGTAACCAGGCGGCGAATGCGCAGGGACAGCGGCAGCTCTACCACAAGCAGCGGCGAGGTGTCGATATGGCGGAAAAATTCTTCGCACAGCGTAACGTGACCGATGCGTCGGCTTTCATCCTCAAGCCAGACAGGGCGACGGGGATCAAGTGTACGCCATTGCTCAAACAGGCTGTTTTCAAAAGCTTCGTTGCCGGGCTGCCCGCCGTTCAGGGCCACGGCGCCGAAGGCGGAACCCCGATGATGGGCCAGACCTTCCAGATCAATGACCTGTTCTCCCCTGTCCGCCAGCGCGTGGAGAATATCCGTCTTGCCACAGCCGGTCATGCCGCCCAGAACCAGAACAGGGCGTGGGCGGGCCAGCTCCTTGCGGACATGGGTCCGAAAGGCACGGTAACCGCCGTGCAGCAAATGCACCGTGAAGCCGCAGCTCTCCAGCAGCCAGCCTACGCTGCGACTGCGCAGGCCGCCGCGCCAGCAATGGAGCAACACATGGCGACAGGGGACGGACGACGCTTCCGGTGGAGAGTGCGTCATAGCGGCGGGGACTGCGGCGGACGCCGTGCACGACGCCGCGGGACAGGCTGCAAGCGCAGCGGCGGCCTCGGGCGTCAGCGGCCGCGGAGGGCAGAGCTGTCGGGCTGATTCCACCATATCGGCCAGCCTTCCGCCCACCAGCCGCAGGGCAAGGAGGGATGCGGCCTCCTGCCCCTGCCGGGCGTAGACGGTCCCCACCCGGGCACGCTCCTCATCGGAAAAAAGGGGAAGACTGTGTGCGCCCGCCATGTGCGCCGTCTGAAATTCGGCGGGAGAACGAACATCCAGCAGCGGCAGGCCGGCGTCACGCAGGCGGAGAAAATCTTCGATATGGTGCAGCACAGGCATGGCAAGTATTCTCGCAGATGCGCGAAACGGATTTTCGGGACAGGGCTTCACAACAGGAAAACGCCCTTCCCCTCGCTGGAAAAACAAGTTTTGTTCCGCAGGAAGTGCTTCTTTCCAACAGGTAGACCCAGGGGTCGTGCTACGCCAAAAAGGATAGCCTGTAAATATGCGGAGAAACTGTCGCTTGACAGGCAAAAGGGGAGAAAGCTAGGATAAAAAAGTTTATTTATAACTATTTTATACAGTTGAGGAGGCCGTTATGGCTGTACATGTGGTCGATCACCCGCTGGTGCGGCACAAGCTTGGACTGTTGCGCCGGGAATCCACGGGAACCGGCGAATTTCGTACCATTGCCAATGAACTGGCCCGTCTTCTGAGCTATGAGGCAACCAAATCCTTCAGCACCGAAAAAATTACGGTGCAAGGCTGGGCCGGACCGGTAGAGGTTGAAGCGATTTCCGGCAAAAAAGTGACGGTCGTGCCCATATTGCGGGCAGGGCTGGGGCTCATGGATGGTGTGCTGGACATGGTGCCGGGAGCAAAAATCAGCGTTGTGGGGCTGTACCGTAACGAGGAAACTCTGGAGCCTGTGGAATATTATGTAAAGCTGGCGGGCAATCTGGAACATCGTTTTGCCATTATCCTCGATCCCATGCTGGCGACGGGCGGATCGCTCATTGCCACCATCGACCTGCTGAAAAAGCGGGGATGTCGCCAGATGTGCAGCATCAATCTTGTCTGCGCTCCGGAAGGCATTGCCCGTCTGCAGCAGGCGCATCCTGATGTGGACATCTACACAGCCGCCATTGACAGTCACCTGAACGAACAAGGGTACATCATTCCCGGGCTGGGCGATGCGGGCGACCGCATTTTCGGGACAAAGTAGCAGCGGGAAAGGTCATGAATTCCACAACTGCCCATGATGATCCCTGCCGTTACGTCTTTCGCCTGCGGGAGGCGCTGCTCGGCGCGCAGATGCTCTTTGTGGCCTTCGGCGCGCTGGTGCTGGTGCCCTTGCTGACAGGTCTGGACAGCAATGTGGCCTTCTTTACCGCAGGCATCGGCACGCTGATCTTTCAGGTGGTGACACGCGGCAAGGTGCCCATTTTCCTGGCTTCCTCCTTTGCCTTCATTGCGCCCATCATGTACGGCGTGAAAACCTGGGGCGTTCCCCTGACCATGGGGGCGCTCATCTTTTCCGGTCTGTTGTATGTGGCCCTGAGCACGCTCATCCGTTTTCGGGGCACTGCCGTCATTTTGCGTATTTTGCCGCCCATTGTCACCGGCCCGGTCATTATGGTCATCGGGCTGGTGCTGGCGCCGGTGGCCGTCAAGATGGCGCTGGGACTTTCCGGGGACGGGACGCAGCAGCTCATTCCCCGCAGCACGGCGCTGGCCTTGTCCATGTCGGCGCTGCTGACGACGGTTGCGGTCTCCCTGCTGGGGCGCGGCCTGTTGCGGCTCATTCCCATTCTGTGCGGCATTGTCGTGGGGCTGCTGGTAGCCCTCGGCCTTGGAGTCGGCAACTGGGATGCCGTCCATGCCACGCCTTGGTTTGCCCTGCCCAACTTTGTGCTGCCGCAGTTTTCCTGGGAGCCCATGCTCTTCATCATTCCCATTACCGTAGCGCCGGCCATTGAGCATTTTGGCGACATCATCGCCATCAGTTCGGTGACGGGCAAGGATTTTCTGCGGGAACCGGGCATCAAGAACACCATGTTGGGCGACGGTCTGGCCACCATGGCGGCCTGTGCGCTGGGCGGTCCGCCCAATACCACCTACTCCGAAGTGACCGGTGCGGTGACGCTGACGCGGGCCTTTAATCCCGCCGTCATGACGTGGGCGGCCATCTGTTCCATCCTGTTGTCCTTTGTGGCCAAGGTGGGAGCCTTTCTGAGCTGCATTCCCACGCCGGTCATGGGGGGGATCATGATTTTGCTGTTCGGGGCCATCATGGTGGTGGGGCTGAACACGCTGGTGCGGGCAGGGCATGACCTGCTCCAGCCGCGCAATATGGTTATTGTGGCGCTGATCATCATTTTCGGCGTCGGCGGCATGCAGTTCGATTTCGGTTCCTTCACTCTGGCGGGAATCGGACTTGCGGCGGTAACGGGCGTTCTGCTCAATCTTTTGTTGCCGCGCGACAATCCCCGCGATTGACTTCCGGCAGGCTTCCCTGGTTTGTCTCGGCAGGGATGCGCTGCGCAGCGGAAACAAAACGGCGACATCCCGAAAAGGGTGTCGCCGTTTTTGCTATGGCTTTAGCCAGTTGAGCGCCCAAGGCGCGAAACAGAAAACCACCCGCTATGCGGGTGGTTTTGATTGGCAGGGAAATTACTTACGTGGCGGCTGCCCCTGCGGATCATCCTCGTCATTTTCCGCATCGTCGGCGCTTGCTGGGAGTGGCTTTTCCAGCGCGCCTTCGGAAGCGGCGGGCACAAGCTGCGGCAGCGCCAGCCCCATAAAGATGCAGTCCTTGCGAATGGCGGCGCGTGCCCGTGCATAAAAATTGTCAAGCGGCAGGGGAGAGGATTCGTTCTTGCCTACACGGACAGTAAAGGCCGCGAGGCTTTCTTCGTCTTCAAAGGGCGTGCTGCTGTGCAGCGTTTCCAGCGCATGGGCAAAAAATTTGATGCGCACGACCTTGCTTTCGCCCTCCTGCCAAAGCTCAAAAGCCAGCGCCGCGGCGGGGGGGATGATGTCCCCGGGATAGCCGGAGGCCTGCCAGTGAATATCCAGAAGGGCGGCAA
This sequence comes from uncultured Desulfovibrio sp., assembly GCA_944327045.1. GTDB lineage: Bacteria > Desulfobacterota > Desulfovibrionia > Desulfovibrionales > Desulfovibrionaceae > Desulfovibrio. The sequence continues at coordinate 3,900 of CALVGJ010000139.1, read as the reverse complement.
CATTGGCAATATTCACGTCTGAACCCACAAAAATGACGATGGGAGACCGATTGGCCCGGCTATCGGTCATCTTTCCCTGAAGAGCGGCAAGCAGCTCGTTGAGCAGAGTGCTGCCCTGTGCGCCTGCCACGGAGGGCGTCCTCTGCACCGCGTTGAAGACGGTGCTGTGCAGGCTCAGAATCTGACGCATGGTGGCGGTATCGGCCTGCCCCCAGGCGGCAGGTTCGCTGGGCCATTGACTGAACTCCCGCAAAAAGACATCCGTCAGACTGGAGGCAATGCCGAGTCCGCCCTGAATGAAGGCTGATGTTCCCTGTCGGGCAATGGCGACGGAGGAGGGAATGGAGGACAGACGGCAGCCGGGCGGCAGAGCATAGCGTGTGCACAGCTCCGTATCCGCCGATCCGACAATGCTGTCCAGCAGGGAAAGCTGCTGGGCGTATTCGGCATTGAGGCCGGGCAGACCATCTTCCATATTGTTCAGTACGTCCTTGGCCGTAGCGGCAAAATGAAAGACGCACATGCCGTTTTGGACGGGATGGAACAGCGGATCGGGTGACAGGCTGTTAATGGCGTAACCGTTGTTGCCCTGAGGCAGAATGCTGTCCAGCAGGGCCGATGCGGTAGCCCGGGCAGGCTGGCGGTTATCGGCGCGCACATAGACGGCAGCCGGCGAGGCATTGGCCGGCAGTACGCCCAGCGCCAGATAGCGATTGCGCAGCTCGCTCCACAGTTCGCTGACAAGGGCTGCTCCCCGGCGCGTCAGCTCCCCCCGGCTTGCAGGCCATTTGGGCCAGGTGCGCTCCGTCCAGGAATCCAGCATGGCCTCGCTTTGCTGGGGAGCGCTCACTCCGGCGCGCGTCAGGGCCACCACCTTGAGCAGACGGGGCGAGGATGCCGAATCGGCGGCCATTGCCGCTGACGTCAGGAAGAGCAGGCAGCATATGACAGACATCAGGATGCAGACAGGGCGACGTTTCTGCATGGGGAATCTCCTCGCACGAAAGTATAGCGGCAAAGGTTGTGGTGGGCAATGGGAGAGGGCAGGGCCGATATGGTCCGGAGGCTCCCGGTATTGCGCAGCGCCCTCGCATGGACAAGGCCCCTTTCCCGTGCTAGGTTCATCGCTCATTGATGGCATTTGTTGCAAAATGGCCTTGTTGACGGTTGCTCCCGCCGGAAAAACGACTGCACGTGCACGCTGCCGTGCGGTCGTCGTTTTCCTCGCAATATGCCGCAACCCGTCATGTTTTGCCGAAAGCGCGTTGCCGGAGAAGCCGCCCGTAAGCATGTTGTGTGGCGAGCTCGATCATGCGCGAAAGGATATGGACAAGAGCGGCCCCGCAGGGGGCGGAGACCTCATGAGCAGACTGACCAATCGTCATTTTTTGAAGGAAACGGACTTTACTCCCGAAGACTTCCTCTACCTGCTGGATTTGGCGGCAGCCTTAAAAAAGGCCAAGAAGGAACGGCGTGAGCCGCGTTTTCTGGAAGGCAGAAATATTGTTCTCCTGTTTGAAAAGGACTCCACGCGTACCCGTTGTTCCTTTGAAGTGGGCGCGCACGATCAGGGGGCTTCCACAACCTATCTCGGGCCTTCCGGCTCCCAGATGGGCAAGAAGGAATCCATGGCCGATACGGCCCGTGTGCTCTCCGGTTTTTATGACGGCATCGAATACCGCGGTTTCGGGCAGGATATTGTGGAACGGCTGGCCTCCTATGCTTCTGTTCCGGTCTGGAACGGCTTGACCAATGAATGGCATCCCACCCAGATGCTTGCCGACATGCTGACCATGCGCGAGTGCTGCACCAAGCCCCTGCATGAGCAGACTCTGGCCTATCTGGGGGATGCCCGGTACAATATGGGCAATTCGCTCATGGTGTGTTGCGCCATGCTGGGACTGGATTTTCGTTCGGTGGCCCCGCGTGCCCTCTGGACTTCGGATGAGGTCTACCATACGGCCTGTGCCATTGCCGAGAAGACCGGCGCACGCATTACCCGTACCGAAAGCGTGGACGAGGGCGTACACGGATGCGATTTTCTTTATTCCGACGTCTGGGTATCCATGGGTGAGCCCGACGAGGTCTGGCAGGAGCGCATCAACCTGCTGACTCCCTACAGCATCGACGCCGAAGTCATGCGCAAGACCGGTAATCCGCAGTGCGGTTTTTTGCACTGCCTGCCCAGTTTTCATAACCGGGAAACAACTATCGGCGAAAAAATTTATCAGCGCTTTGGCCTCGAATACATGGAAGTCAGCGACGAAGTGTTTGAAGGGCCCAACAGCTATGTTTTTCAGGAAGCGGAAAACCGCATGCACACCATCAAGGCCGTTATGGTCGCCACGCTGGCCGATGTGCCGGATGCCTTTATTTACGGCTAGTTCTGCAGCCTGTTGTCATGTTTTCGGAGGGGAACTGCTGCCGGACAGGCGGCGGTTCCCCAATTTTAGATCGTTTTGCCATTGAAAAAGGCAAAGTACGAGGCGGCAGCACAACGCCTCCCGGCCAAAATTGAGCGGAAAAACCGCGTTTTTTCTGCGAAACGCCAGGCCGTATGGTTTGAAACGCAAAGCGTTTCAAACGGAAAATGATCTATGAAAGGAGATGACTCCGTCATGCTGTTTTCGGCATATCATCCGTTGCGTTATCTCAGCAGTTGTCTGCTGCTTCTCTGTGCATTCATGCTGCCGGTCAGCGTGACAGCTCAGGCCGCCGATGCGGAAACAGCGGAACTGCGCGCGCTGGAACAAGAATATCAGGCCCGCATCGGCCTTGTGGCGGTGGATGTGGGCAGCGGGAAGAGGCTGGTATGGCGTGGCGATGAACGTTTCACCTTTTGCAGTACCTGCAAGGTGGTGCTGGCTGCCTGTATCCTGGATCGTTCCGTGAAAGAGCCGGATCTGCTGTCGGAGCGGATGCACTGGAGACCCCAAAAGGAGGTGGACTGGTCTCCCGTCACCGGGGGGCACGGCAGCGAGGGTATGACCATTGCCGAACTGTGCGCCGCTTCCCTCGGCTTCAGCGATAATACCGCCACCAACCTTCTGCTGGAACGCCTCGGTGGACCGCAAGCCGTGACCGACTACGCCAGACGGCTGGGCGACAACACCTTTCGTCTGGATCGGCTGGAGCCGGAGCTCAACCTGTCGGCTCCCGGCGACGAACGGGATACGACTACAGCGCTTGCCTATGCCCGCACTTTACAATCCTTGCTGACGGGGCAGGCTCTGCCTCTAGAGCAGCGTCAGCAGCTGCTTGTCTGGATGTCCGCCTGTACGACCGGTGCGGGGCGCATACGCGCCGGGCTTCCGTCTGACTGGCGGCTGGCCCACAAAACCGGTTCCAGCGGCGGCCTTGCCCATGACGTGGGGCTGGCGGAATCTCCCGACGGTCGGCAGATTCTCCTTGTTATCTTTACTCGTTCGCCGGAAAACGCGGACATGGCCCGCAAGGAAGCCCTCATTGCCGCAGCCGCCCGCTGCGTGCTGCGCTCGCTGGAGTAGGGGAGAAGAAATTTTTTGCGAGGGAAAGAAGGGAAGCGTTTTGTGGAAAACGGTTCCCTTTTTTCTCTCCCGCTCCCCTTCATCTCTCCCAAAACATTTTCTCTGATCCCGGTCTGGTGCCGTGATGGGACGGGGTATTTTTTGCCGTCCCCCGACAGCATGAGGAAAGGGGGGCAAGTTCGTCCTGACGTGAGCAAGGCGTCCGGAGAAAGCTGTTCAGGCTTCTGCCTCGTCTGGAAGAGCGGGAAAAAAGTCGTCGAGGATGCGTGAGGGATAACGTACAGAAAGTTTCGCACATTTAAAAATGGAAGCAGCTCGCCAAGCAGGTTAGGATTTGTTTGCGAAGACCAAGCCTGAAAGGAGAGCTGCGGATGAAAAATAACGGTGAACAGGA
>CALVGJ010000138.1 GCA_944327045.1 uncultured Desulfovibrio sp. | reverse complement strand
CTATTCGCTGCCTGTTGGGGGAAGAGTCAGGGACACGAGGCAACCCCGCCCCAAAAGCAAGCGGAGCGTGTACAGCTTATTTATTTTATTCATTGAAATTATTTACAAATTTATGTTAACAGGCACTGACTTCGGATCGCAGCGACAGGCTGACGCCCCCGCAAGTCTGTGCGGCACAGCCTACCCGGCCTCCCTGACCGGAGCAAGCCCGGCGGCATCCTGCCCGGCCAATTCCCCCAACGCAAAAACTGCGGAACCGCCGGCACGACGATTCCGCAGAGGCACACACGCCGCCCGGCCCCGGGCCGGGCAACGCCGCCGGGCTAGAGCTGTTTCAGCACCGCACCGGCAAAGTCGCGAATGTCATCCGGCGCGGCGGACGCATCCCCTTCCACCTTGAGCCCCTCAGTCATGATGACCGCCCCCAGCTCGCGCCCTTTCGCCTCGATGGCCGGTACCGCACCGCAGAAATGCTCATAGCCGCTGTCCCCCGAAGCAAAGGCCGCCAGTTTCTTGCCGGACAGATTCATGCTGCCCATTTCCTCGAACAGCGGCGCAAAATCGTCCTGCAGTTCCAGTTCATCCATTCCCCAGGCGCTGCATCCCAGCAGTACGGCGTCAAAACCGTCGGCCAGCCCGGGGGCGGACACTTCCGCCGCGTTGCGCACATCCACTTCCTGCCCGGCGTCAACAAGAATATCATGCAACTTGTGGGCGATGCTTTCCGTGTTGCCGGTGCTGGAACCATACACAACAAGAATCTTGCTCATGAGCTCTCCTTTCGGCCTCTGGCCGTATGCTGATGGCGGGCGGCATTTTTTCGACCGCCCGGTGTTGAAAATGAATTTTAAAGAAATAGAAATTCATTTTCAATAAGAGCTACGCAAACCTTGTCCAAGAGTCAAGCCCCCCGCAACAGATTCCTTGCCTTCGCCATTTTCCGCCCTTTCCCGCAGATAAAAAAGACGCTTTCCGCCCACTTCTTCCACGCCCTCCAACCTTCTCCGCATAATTCCGCCGGGGGACCATCGGTCGGGGGACGGCTTGCGGGGATATGCTCCCCATCATCTTCCTTGGCAAGGTTTTTTGAAGGATGGATGGGGGGCGCGGGGGGAAGGAAGGGGACTTTTTTGCAAAAAAGTCCCCTTCCTTCCCCCCGCTCATACCTGCCGCCCTACGCCTCGTCTTCCGCCTCAATACGCGGAAGGGACACCTCCAGCTCTCCGGGGAGGGGGGCTTCCAGCTCTGCCCTGTCGCCCACATAGGGATTGAAGTAGCCAAAACGCAACCAGGGGCAGGCGCGCCGCAGACGCTTCATGAAGGCGGCAAGGCCCATGCTGGGGCTTTCGGCAAGGCCATCCATAAGGCGCAGATACCATTCCGGATCGATATTGAGATTGCGCCACTGAATCATGCTCACGCCGCAGCGGGTCACCAGTTCCGTCAGCGCGGCGAGCTCGTCCTCGCAATCGGTAATACCAGGGAAATACAGCAGATTGAGCGATACCCAGAGGCCGTGACGGCGCGCGGTCTCGATGGAGGCGCGCACATCGTCGAAGGTGTAGCCGTGCGGCCGGTAGTAGCGCTCATAGAGCGCGGGACGGGCGCTGTTGAGGCTGACGCGTATGCTGCTCAAGCCCGCCAGCGCCAGCCGTTCCACGGCATCCGGGCGGGAGGCGTTGGTGTTGCAGTTGACGGTGCCGCGTCCGCCCTGCTCCCGAAAAAGGCGCACGCTTTCTTCCAGCAGGTCGGGATTCATGAGAGGGTCACCCTCGCAGCCCTGCCCGAAGGAATAGACGGGGCACTCGGTTTCGCGGCTTTCGTGAAACCGCATGACCTCCACCACTTCCGCCGCGGTGGGGATGAAAGCCAGACGGCACTGCGGGGTTACGGCCACAGGAGAATCCTTTTCCTGCTCGGAAATGCAGCCCACGCAGCGGGCATTGCAGGCGCGGGACGTGGGCAGCGGCGCTTCAAAGCGGCCAAGGGCAAAATTGCGGGCGGCGGGACAGTCATAGCGCATGACGCAGTTTTGCAGAATGTGCTGCACCAGCCGATTTTTGGGGAAACGTCGGGAAATGTCCCGCACGTTGCGCTCGATGCGCCCACGGGCCACGCAACGAAACTGCTGTCGCCTGTCCTCGTCCACCCGCCGGGCGCAAATATAAAAGCGCCCGTTGGCAAAGCCCACGGCCCCGTAGGCAAAGAGCGGCAGCAGAGGCGCGTCCTGCCGGGCGATGTAGGCCGGGTGCGCGGACAGCGTGTGCGCGGGCGCGGCAAAGGCGGCTACGGCCAGATCGTCACAGGGGACAATCTCGCCGGATTCGGGATCAAGCCCCACAGCCGAGCGACCGGGCAAAAGGAAGAGCTCGCTCTCCTCCGGCAGCGGCATGAGCTCATCGGGACGCGGCAGTCCCCACTGTGCGCCCCGACGACACACCATGAGCAGATCGGGATCGTCGTAAATATTTCCCTGAGCATCGGCCATAACCATCTTTGGCTGAATATGCATAAAACATCCTTGCCCCGTGGGGGCTGAAAGTATATACCTGATGGAGCGACGCGCCAGCCGCCCCCTCTCCCTGGCGGCACGGACACGCAATTCCCGCGCACAGAGGCCGCCATGCTTTCCCTGATGATCTTTGTCTTTCTCTGTTTCCTCGGCATGCTGGGCATGCTGTACTTCATGCTCCGCAATCAGGAAAAAATGTGCCAGACCCTGCGTGAGGAACACGCGCAGACACGCCTGCTGTTGCGCGCTCTGGAATCCCGTCTGGAAAACACGATGCGCGGCACGGTTTCGCCCGTGGGGCTGGACAGCGTGCGGGAAACGGAAAGCATTCCCCAGCACGACCCGCTGCTGCATCTCAGCTTTGACGAACCTGCCGCGCCGCCGAGCAAGCCCGCCACGGACCCGGCACTGGAACTGCACATGGACGATCCGCTGCCTGCCCGGGAATAAGCCGCCACCGCACGGAACCGCCGTCCCGAAGTCCTTTTCCGCGGCAGGCGGGAGAAGCCTGCCGTTCGTTTTTTGCCTCCGCCGTCAGTTTTTCGCCTGACGGCGTTTTTTGTTGCCCGATGCGTCTTTCGCCCCGCCCGACACCCGGCGCTGCCGCGGGCCGTCAGGCTTCGCCCTGCCCGCTGTAGCCGTTGCGCGCCTCCGCCAGATAGGCGGCCCGCAGGGCGCGGACAAGCGGGTCGGTCGAAGCGGACAAGTCCTCCGCCCAGAGCAGACAGGGCAGACGCAGCACCTGCTGCCGGATGGCTGCGGCACGCCTGCGGCGGCCTTCCACAAGACAGCGCCGCTCCTCGTCCGAGAAAGCCCGCAGGCGCTCGCTGAAGGCCCGCGCCCTGTGGATGGCCCGATGGCGCGCATCCACGGCGGCCAGCCCGGCGTGACGCAGATCATTCATGCGACCGGGGGCGGCCAGCAGGGCCCGCAGACGCGCCGCGGCATCCCCGGCATCATGCGGAGCATAGCAGACAAGCTCCTCGTCCTCGGCAAAAAGCTCGGTGAGGCCGTGCCCGATGCGCGGGGTCAAAAGGCAACTGCCGCAGCCCAGCGCCTCGAACACGCGAAAATTCAGGTCTTCGTGCTCACACTGATTAAGCACCACCCGCGCCTGCGGATACAGGCGGCGGTAAGCGCCGCGGGTGACGTGCAGACCGGGGACGGCTTCGCCCAATGCCCGCAGGAACTCGGCACGCAACGGCGTATTGTCCGACACGGTGCCCACAAAGAGCGCGTCCCAGTGGCGTTCCGCCGTCTCGTCCGGGCGGTCTTCGTCCCAGGCAAAGGCAGGCGACCACCAGATACGTTCCTCCGGCAGGAACTCCCCGGCAAATTGCGGCAGATGATCCCGCAGCGAGACGAGGCAAGCGTCAAAGGCCTGCGCATACCACGGCTGCCAACTGTGGATATGCGAATCCACACTGTAAAAAACCGTAAAGCAGGGAAAATCCTCCACGCCCAGCACAAAGGGGGGACGGCTCTTGTCCGCCACCACCACCACATCCGGCACAAAGCCCGCCTGACGCACCACATCCTGCCAGCCAAGCACGCGCGGCTCCTCAAAATTGCAGAAAGCCACCTCGTCCCAGCCGGTCTCCCGCAGACTTTGCCAGAAAAACGGGCTGCCTATCCAGAATAATCGTCGCATACTCCCCCGGCACACCTGTCCGCACGCCCTCGGCACACATTGCCAACATGCGGAAAACATGAAATACTTGTGCACCGTATCGCCGGACGCCCGGCAGCGTCAAGCCAAGTCCCGGAATCCCTCATGCCCAGCCGTCGATTGCGCCTCGTGGCCCGCGTCATGGTGGCCACCCTCCTTCTTGTCTGCATGGTGCTGGCAGGGGGCGCCTACCTGCTGCACCGCAATTCTCAGGCGCTCACCTCCCTTGTGCTGGAATCCTTCACCGCCGCCACCGGACTGAGGGCCGAAGCGGCTTCGGTAGACGCCGTTCTGCTGCCTGTTCCCTCGGTTTCCATCGGCGACATCCGCATTCGCGGCGCGCAGTATCACCTTTCCGTAGCTTATGCCTCCCTGCGGCCCAGCTTCTGGAAACTGCTGCGCGGCGAGGTGTGGCCCGCCCATATCCAGTTACTGCGCCCCGTGCTGACCGGTCGGCTGCCGCTGGAGAGCCTGACCCGGCCGCCGTCCCCGGAAGGCAGCCCGACCGCCGCGGCAGGCCTTGACCTGCCTTCACTGCCGGGAAGCGTACGGCTGGAAGTGCAGCAGGGACAGATTGACGTCACGGCCGGGGACGGCAGTCGTCTTGTGCTGGACAACCTGGGGCTTGCTCTTGACCTCGGGCCGCACGACCACCTTGACGGGGAAGCGCACTGGTCGCTGCTGCGCGTAGGCGGCAAGGAGGGCATCCTGCTCACGTCGCGCCATGTCCGGATGGAAGGCGACGGAAACCTTTCCGCCCCGCTGGCGAAAGACTCCCGGCTGCGCCTGAAAGGCCAGGTGCAGTACGGCGACTGGCTGCGCGAGCTGCGCGCCGATCTGCACTGGAAAGGCCGCGACGGGCTCTGGGTCGTTGCCGGCAGCCTTGACGGCGCGCTGACGCAAAACGGACAGCCCATTCCCTTTTCGCTGGACGGTACGGCCCGCCTGGCGGAGGCAGGCGGCTCCCGCGTCGATCTCAACAATCTGCGCTTTACGCTGGATGCGGACAGCGGCCGGTTGGACGGCACGCTCCATCTGCCCGGCAGCGAACCGCCACGCCTGCGCGGCCATCTGTCCATGCGGCGCCTGAGCCTGACCCAGTGGCTCGGCTTTGCCCGGGACCTTGTGCCCGGCCTGCAACTTGCGCTGGACAACATTACGGATGTGGCCGCGGATTTTGATCTGGACAGCGAGGGCTTGCGCGTCCCGGCCATCAGCGCCGCCTGTTCCGGCAGCCGCTTCAGCGGTACGGGCGGCGTCCCGCGCTGGGACAAGCCTGTGGTTACGCTGGAACTTGCGGCACAGCAGGTCAATCTCGGACTGGCCATTCCCGAGGCTGTGGGGCAGCGCCCCCGGCAACCCGCCTTTCCCTACGCCCCCCTGACCAGCTTTGACCCGCGCCCGGAATGCTGGGATCAGCTCGCACAGCGGGAACGCCCGACAGCCGCAAGCTCTTCGGATACCTCGGACGCAACGGACGACCTCGGCTACGACATCCGGCTTTCCGCCCGGCATCTGCTTTACGGCCCGCTTCGCCTGCAGGATGCCCGGGTGAACATCAGCCCGGGGAAGCCGGCCTCCACGGGGCTGGGCCGCGCCCGGCTCGACGTGCGCGCCGCCCTGTACGACGGAACGCTCACGGCACAGGCCACCATTGGCGGCGGCCCGGAAAAAACGGAATTCGACATTGTCGCCGGGCTCAAAAACGTCAAGGCCTCGGCGCTGGGCGAACACCTGCCCGCTCTTCCCCTGCGGGGAGGACGTTTGCAGGCCGATACGACGCTGCGCAGCGTGGGCGGCGACATTCCCGCCTTTCTGGCCAATCTTTCCGGCAAGGTCGCCTTTCGGGCGGACAACGGCAGTCTGGCCGCAACGGCCCGGCCGCTGGATTACGGTCGTCTGGCCCTGACGCTGGACCTGAGGCAGGGCCGCTGGAAGCAGGGCCGCGCCGGTCTTTCCGGAGCCTGGCACCTCGCCCTGGAAGGTAAAAAACTGCTGGCCGACAGCCGTCTGGACGGCACGCTCTGGATCGGCGGCGGCAGCCGGGTAGCGCTGGAAGACTGCGACGCCCGCCTGCATGTCACGACGGACAGAGATGTTTCCGGCCTGCCGCAGGGAATCGATCTGAAACTGCTCGGACGGCTGAATGCCCGGCTCCATCCGCCGCAGCTTGCCCTGCACCAGACGGACATCAGCGCGCTGGGCGCCCACTATGCCGGCAGTCTGACCCTTGCCGTCGGCAACAGCGGCCCCAGCCTTGCCGGAAGCGGCAGCCTGCGCTGCGACGACCTGCCGCGCACGCTCTCCCTTGTGCGCGATCCCGCTCCGAAGCTGCCGCAGGCCCTGCGTACCCTGCATCTGCAGGGAGACTGGGAGTACGCCGCCAGCCGCCTTGCCCTGAAAAACTGTGCCACCCGCCTGCTTGATACGGACATTCAGGGGGAAACAAGCATCACCTTTCAGGCCGTTCCCCATATTCATCTGGCCCTGACGTCGCCGCTCGTGGACATTGACGCCCTGCGGCTCCGCCTCAACCCTGAGGAAGCCGCCGCCGATGCCCGCCGCGAGGAACAAATTCGGGCAGCCCGGGCAGCCGGTCGTCCCATTCCGGCTCCGCCCCGCCCGCCTGCCGGTGAGCCCTGGGACCTGCGTTTTCTCCAACGCTTTTCCCTGGAAGGCTCGCTGCACGCCGACCGCGTTCACAGCTGGAAAATCGCGTTGACGGATGTCCGCGTGCCGCTCAAGCTTGCCGACGGAAGACTGGACTACGATATGCAGGCCAATTTGTACGGAGCGCGACTGCGCAATAACGGACACGTCCAGTTTGACCGCGGCCTGAAGGTGGAAAACCGCCTGTCGGTCAATGCCTTTGATCTTGCGGCGGCCAGTGCGGCGCGCGGCGGCGAGGCGCGCGTCAGCGGCAAGGCGTCGGTGGAGGTTGCCGCTACGGCCGCGCTCAATGCGTCAGGTCAGATGCCCGCAGCGCTCAACGGCACCTGGAAACTGCTCGTCCGGGACGGTTCGCATCAGCCGCTGGACAAGCAGGGACGCGAAAAGGGCAAGCCCACCCGCTTCTCCCGGCTCAGCGCCTCCGGCAATCTCCGTCAGGGAATCGCCCGCAGCGGCGACCTTTTCATGCGCAGCGAGGACATGAACGTCACAGGCGGCGGCTGGATCAACCTGGTGGACGAAACGCTGGACTGCTCCCTGAGCGTGGATACCCCGACCATGAACGATATTCCGGTGCGCGTCTACGGCAGCCTGCACAACGTCAAGACAAGCATCAGCGCGGGAACCGTGCTGCTCTATGCTCTCAGCGGCATAGCGCAGGGACTCACCGGCCTGGTGGGCGGCCTGCTGGACGGCGCGCTGGGCCTGTTCCGCTAGGTGTAGAGTGTCAACACCATTCCCCCCAAATCCCCCCGGAATGACGGACCAGCCCAAGGAGACCCATGTCCTGCTCCTGTTTATACGCCCTCTTCCTCAGCCTTGTCGTGCCTGTCCTGAGTGCCGCAGGCATATTCGGCAGTGCGTCGGTACGTGCGTTGCTCGGTCTCGCGGACTATGTCGCTCCGATCGCCCTTGTCGTCGCCTGCTTTCTGCCGCCTCTGGCGGCGGGCTGGCTGTGGGCGGCGCGAGCGCGCCTGCCGGAGAGCTTCCTCGCCCGCTGGCTGCCGCTTCTCCTGCCTCCGCTCCTTGCCGTCCTGGCGCTGAGCTGGCACTACCGCGTCGATCCCGATGAAGCATGTTGGAGAGGGGGCGCATTCGGCCTTGTCATGTTGTTCGGGCTGCCGGGCGGAGCGGGCTATCTCGGCTTCTTTCTCGGCGTGGTTCTGGGCCTGCGCAAGCGAAATGCCGCCCTTCGGCGGCGTGCCGGGCTGGCCCGGCTGCTGCTCGTCGTCAGCGTATTCGGTCTGCTCACGGGCCTGAACCTGCACGCCGTCATCAGCCGTACCTTCTATACCGCTGCGCATACCGGCAGGCCCGCCACATGGGAGGACCTCACCCCCTTTTCCGACGGCAACCGCCTCACGCGGCCCGCTGCGCAGCCTTCGCTGCGTATTGCCGCCAACCATCCCCGGTTGACCGGCACAGAGGACATCCGGCTGCTCTATGCCGCTCTGGCGCAAGCCGTTTATAAGGAATTCGATCCGTTGCTGATGGATGCGTTCATATCCTCCTACGAAAATATGAATCAGGCCATTGCCGCACTGGCCGACGGAGAAGAGGACATGGTCTTCTGTCCGGAACCCGACGCCGAAACCCTGCGGACACTGAGCGCGCAGGACAGCCCCCTCGAGGTGACGCCACTGGCCCGCGTCGCTCTGGTCGTTGTCGTCCATCGGGACAATTCCCTGTCCGGCCTGACGCTTGCACAGCTGCGGGACATCTACAGCGGGAAGATCGCACGCTGGCGTGAACTCGGCGGCCCGGATGCGAATATCCTCCCATTCCAGCACGCTGCCGACGACGCGGCACAGACCTTCCTGCGGGAACACATCCTGAACGGACGATCCCCGCTGCCCCCTCTGCGTGAGGAGCTCTTTCTGCAGGACTGCCGGACGCAGGTCGCCGGCTACCGTAATCTGCCGTCGTCCATCGGTTTAGACCTCCTCACACGCCTGCGGCTGCGTTTTTCGGCCGACGAGGTGCGCCTGCTGCCCATTGACGGGGTGGCTCCCACCGAGGAAAACATCCGTGGCGGTTCCTGGCCGTTCTCCCTCACCTACATTCTGCTGACCCGCCGTTCGTCGAACGCCGAGACGCGCGCCCTGCGGGACTGGCTGCTCGGCCCGGAAGGCCGGGATTTCATCACGCGCTGCGGCCTTGTGCCGCTTTCCCCCTGACGGCGCATGGGCCGGGCCCGATGCTCGGATGACCGGCCCGCGGGACGGACGTTGACAGGCCGCGCCGCACGCGGTACTCCGGGAAACACCCTACATCAACCGAGCGCACGTCGCGCCGCAAGGAGGATATGATGAACATTCTTATTTTCGGCCCCAACGGCAGCGGCAAGGGCACGCAGGGCGATCTCGTGAAGCAGAAATATCATCTTGCCCACATCGAGTCCGGCGCCATCTTCCGCGAACATATCGGCGGCGGTACCGAGCTGGGCAAGCAGGCCAAGGCCTATATCGACCGCGGCGACCTCGTGCCGGACGACATCACCATTCCCATGGTGCTGGAAACCCTCAAGACCCGCGGCAAGGACGGCTGGCTGCTGGACGGCTTTCCCCGCAACATGGTGCAGGCCGAAAAACTCTGGGAAGCCCTGCAGAAGGAAGGGCTCAAGCTGGATTATGTCATTGAGATTCAGCTTGCCCGCGAAACGGCCAAGAACCGCATCATGGGACGCCGTCTCTGCAAGAGCAACAACAACCATCCCAACAATATCTTTATTGACGCCATCAAGCCCAACGGTGACGTCTGTCGCGTATGCGGCGGCGAACTGACCGTCCGCAACGACGATCAGGATGAGGCCGCCATCAACAAGCGCCATGACATTTACTATAACGATGTGGACGGCACGCTGGCCGCGGCCCATTACTTCAAGAAGCTGGCCGACCAGGGGCTGACGACCTACATTGAGCTGGACGGCTCGGGCAGCATTGATTCCATCAAGGAAACCCTGCTCTCCCGCCTGAAGTAAACCTTTTCCCCTTGCTCCTTTCGTGGCGGGCCTTCGCGGAGGTCCGCCGCTCTTGTCTTTCCCTTTTCAATGCTCTTCCCACGCTGCGACATTTGCCGATGTGCGCCCGCGCCAGAGAAAAAACCCCGACGCGACCGGGCCGGTCTCGCGTCGGGGCGGGCATAAGGAGGTTTATGTGAGTGCGCGCAGGGGAGGGATGCCGCCATAGCGTCTCCGCCATGTGGCCAGCGCGCATATGTCTGATCCTGTCGCAAGTCCGCTTTGACTTTAGAGCGGATTCGCATGGAAATTGTGTCCAATTTCCCTGCTGACGCTGCCCTCACACTACGGAAAAAGCGTGGTTTTTCCGTGTGTTCGGTTGCGGGTAGTCGCTCTCGCGACTACCAGAGCAAT
>CALVGJ010000137.1 GCA_944327045.1 uncultured Desulfovibrio sp. | reverse complement strand
GAGATGCACCGCCACCTGTCCCTGCTTTCCGCCGAAGCGGGCGTCAGCCTCAACCGTTATATCAATGCCCGCCTTGGCGCATGAGCGCCCTGCCCTGCGGATGGACAAAAGTGCCCGCCGGAGACCCCGACGGGCACTTTTTTTCTGCTGCTGGTTACGTTACATTATCGTATGGTGTGCACGCTCTATCGAGCGGTCGTTTGATGCTGTGCGTCATGGCGTGCACGGTGGCGGGCGATGTCCTCCACCGTGCAAAGCGGCAGGCCGTGCCGACGGGCATAGGCAGCCGCCTCGTCCCGCCGGGCCATGCGGCCGTCGGGCAGGGTCAGCTCACAGAGCAATCCGCAAGGCCGCAACCCCGCAAGCTGCATGAGATCGACGACGGCCTCCGTGTGTCCGCGCCGCTCCAGCACGCCACCGGGCCGGGCCCGCAGGGGGAAGACGTGTCCTGGACGGCGCAGGTCGGCGGGGCGGGCCTGAGGATGGATGGCCGCCTGTACGGTACGCAGCCTGTCGGCGGCGGACACGCCGGTGGTCACGCCTTCGGCGGCCTCGATGCTGACGGTGAAAGCGGTCTGCTGGCGATTGGTATTCCGCGCGCACATGGGCGGCAGGTCCAGACGCGCGCAGGTCTCCGCCGTCAGGCAGAGGCAGACGATGCCGCTGCCGTCCCGGATGAGCCGGGCCATTTGCGCCTCGGTGCAGGATTCGGCGGCATAGATGATGTCCGCCTCGTTTTCCCGGTCTTCATCATCGAGAACCAGCACGCCTTCACCGGCGCGCAGGGCGGCAAGCGCGGCCTGCAGGCGCTGTTCGGGAGATCGGGCCAGAAAATCGGCGACAGCGTCCGGCGACGCCTGCCCTGTGGCGGAAAGGGGATCGGCAAGGGGAAATGGGGAAAGCTGATGCATAACCAAACTCCACGGTTTGATGTACGACATCAGGGCGCGCAACCAGACACGGCAAGCGTGTCCGCTGCCGGAAAAACTCTTTCATCCGGACTGTTACCGTCGGCACCGGATTCTCACCGGTTCTGCTGACCCTCGTGCGAGGCGCTCGCGGGCTTGTGGCGCGGCCCACACGACCACACCCATCACCGCCGGTGGGGACTTGCACCCCGCCCTGAGTTGTTCCCTGTTTAGCATGGCTTCCATTGCGGGACAAGACGGGCGGTATCGCGCTTTCCCAGTGCCCTCCCCCGTACCGGCGGGATTACGGTCGCGACGCGCCCGGCTGCGTCGAAGCCTGCTGCAGGCGGATGACGGGCCGTTCGGCATCGCTCAGTCCGGCGTAGTATTCGCGCAGTATTTCCAGCACTTCAGGACGACCGAAGTGGTCGGGCACGGGCCGGCGTTCCGAAAGCAGCTTGCGCAGGCGGGTACCGGAGAGGATGACCCGCTCTTCCGGGCCGTGCGGGCAGGTGCGCAGGCTGGCCATGCCGTCGCAGGCCGTGCAGTAGAAAGTCCAGTCCAGCGGCAGGGCCCGCGTGTGCAGGCGCTTGGCCGGATCGGACGGCTGGGGAATCTGCCGGAAAATCTCCTGCGCCTCGAACAAGCCGTAGTAATCGCCCACGCCCGCGTGATCCCGTCCCACAATGAGACGGGAAATGCCGTAGTTCTGACGGAAAAGCGCGTGCAGCAGGGCCTCGCGCGGGCCAGCGTAGCGCATGTCCAGCGGATAGCCCGCCTGAATGACGTGCTCCGGCACGAAATAGCGCCGCACCAGCGCGTCGATGCAGCGCAGGCGCACGTCCGCCGGGATATCGCCGGGCTTCACCGCCCCCACCAGCGAATGGATGACTACGCCGTCGCAAACTTCCAGCGCGATCTTGGCCAGGTATTCATGCGAACGGTGCATGGGGTTGCGCAATTGCAGGGCCGCAACGTCCCGCCAGCCCCGTGCTTGCAGCGCCTCGCGCAGGGGCAGCGGGTCAAGAATGAGATTCGGGAACTGTTCCGCCATGCGGCTGTGGGCCAGCACACGCAGCGTTCCGGCCACATTGTACGGCTGTTGCGCCAGTACCATCCGCACGCCGGGATGGTCGTCGGGGGCCGTCTCCCAGAAGCGCTCCGAGGCCGGGCCATGTCCGCGGAAAACCTGCTCGCATTCCCGGCGGCGGTCGTCTGCCGTCAGGGGCCAGACTTCCTCCACCCGCAAAAGCGCGAGACAGCGCCCCTCACGCCAGAGAGCCGCCTCCTGCCCCGGACGCAGGGACGCCGCGACATCTTCCGCCACGTCCAGCGTGATGGGGACAGGCCAGAAGGTTCCGTCGGCCAGCGTCATGTCCCGGCAGACGCTTTTCCAGTCCTCCCGGCCCATGAAACCGCACAGGGGCGAAAAGGCCCCGTTGCCCAGCATGAGAATGTCTCCCTCAGCGCGGGAACTGACCTCGATGCGCGGCAGTGAGACGGCGCGGGAGAGCTCCTGCGTGCGCTCCTCCCCGCTTACGCCGCGGCATTGCAGGCCACGCCCCCCGTGCGGCGGCGGCAAGGCGGCAAATGTATCTTCGTGCGCGGCCGCGGTAGTGTCCATACGAACCTCCTGAAACGACTTTTCTTCACCATGCCAGACTTGTTCCCGACCGTCGAGAGCGGGAGAATGTTGCCCGTTTCTTGATCGCTGGGTGATGGAAGTGGCCCGGCGGGAGTTTTTTCCTTCTCCCTCACAAAATAACATAATAAACGTAATAAAAACCCGCCCGGGCTCGCGGGCGGTTTTTTTTGCTCACTTTCGGCCGACCGGCGCTGTTGCCGACGCCTCGCATTTTGCCTTTTTCAAAGGCAAAATACTCTCGTATATTTCCGCTGTGAAGCGGCTTTGCCGACTGTATAAGCAGGCGGCCGCCACAAGGCAGCTAGAACGGCACTTCATCCATGCCGGCCGTAGCTTCGGAGGGGAAGGCCGGGCCGAGATCATCGTCAGGATGCGCGGGCTGGGGCTGCCGTCGCTGAGCCGGGCGCTGCGCGCCGCCCTGCCCTTGCGGGGCGCCGCGGTAGGCCGGGCGTTGCGGAGCCGGGGCATATTCGTCTTCGTAGCCGCCGGACGGCGCGCCGTCGCTCCCGCGCGGGCCGTCGCCGCGCCGGTCAAGAAACTGGACGCGCTGGGCCTTGATTTCGGTGGTATAGCGATCCTGTCCGTTCTGATCCTGCCACTTGCGGGTCTGCAGGCTGCCTTCCACATACACAAGGCTGCCTTTCGCAAGATAGTTGGCGCAGTTTTCCGCCTGCCGCTGGAAGACGGAAACCCGGTGCCATTCAGTACGCTCGACCTTGTTGCCGTCACGATCCACGTAGGACTCGTCCGTGGCGATGTTCAGGCTGGCGACGGGAGAGCCGGTCTGGGTATACCGCAATTCGGGATCGCGTCCCAGACGGCCGATAAGCATGACTTTGTTGAGCATGGGCGTAACCTCGGGCTTTTTGCCGCGCAGGGGGCGGCATCAAGGGGAGTCGGTTGGGGGGTCAGTCTCTGAGTTTGCGGCCGAAAATGGCCCAGAGGCTGCGCTTGGGTTGTGGGGTTGCGCTGCTGCCGTAGGGCATGGCCTGCTCCAGTCGGGTAAGCAGCTCTTCGATCTGGTCGCTGAGCCGGTTGGCGGTACGGGGGTCATTCATATTGCAGGCGGTTTCCAGCGCATGCCATCTGGCCCCCAGCTCTTCCAGCAGATGCCCCATGGCCGGATGGCTTTCCGCTGTCCAGCCGTGACGCCGCCCCTGATCGCGCAGGGCCTGCACCATTTCGGCCACCCCCTGTCCGGTTTCTCCGCTGCGATCAAATATGCGCGTGTACAGCGTCGGCCAGAGCTTGGGCAGCAGGGAGGGATTCCAGCTGTCGGCCATGGTGCGGAGTTCCAGTACCGGCGCATCCACGGGCGGGCGCTGGACGATGCCCTGCAGGGCCGCCAGCTTTTCCTCGTGAATGTCCAGACGGCTTTCCAGCTCGCGGGCGGCACGCGTGGCGGCCTCCACCTGCCACATGCCCAGAGCGTCTTCAAGCCGGGCCACAGCCCGCACCACAGGTTCGGCCTCGCTCAACGACAGGCGCAGGGTTTGCGGCAGGGCGCGGGCCAGGTCCAGCACGCTGCGACAGGCCGGGAGCTTCGGCAGGTCATCGTCCGTAATGGCATCACAAATGCGTTGCGAGAGCTGCGGCCAGCGCGCCGATACCTTGCCGACATCCGGCGTGACGGCCATGAGGCGGATTTGCAGAGCCTTGCCCATATGCTGTCGTCCTTATTTTTCCGTCCATTCCGTTCTGACGCGCATGATGACGTCCTGAATGGCCGGGAGCTGATCCTGCGGGCAGACGCCGATGAGCGGCGCGCCCGCGTCGATGTTTTCGTTATACTTGAAATAGACGGCGTAAATCACCCCTTCCGGCCCGCTGTAGTGCAGGGGAACTTCACGCTTCATGCGGGACATGATCATGAGCTCCATGCCGTCACGTACAATGACCGAATGGGCGTCCGCGGCGCGGATTTTCTTGTCCACTTCCGGGGTGAAGTAGTATTTTGCCCGTTCCGGCGCCTGAAAAAGGTGGAGCGTCTTCTTGAGGATGAGGTATTCCACCTCGTCCTTGGTCAGCATGTGGCGGATGACCATGAGGGGCGTGCCGGCCTCCACATACTGCCCTTCCAGCTCGCTGTGAATGCTGTCGAGAATGCCCTTTTCCGTGGCGCAGATGGGTTTGGGATTGCGTTCGCGCTCCAGCGTGGCCAGCAGGGTGCCGGGACGCTCCTTCCACTGCCCCTGCGGGCCGAGCACATCCTGCCCCGGCTTCAGTCCGGCAAAGGTCACCCGGCCGGTATGCGGCGTCCTGACCGTGATTTCCCGGTAGGGGGAGGCCTTAATTTCGTCCAGCAATTCGGAGATGTTGATCATATGCTTTCCTGCCGTGCATTAGCGGTAGTACAGATTGCGCCCGCCGATGGTAAGCAGGGCCTGCTTGAGATTGGCGCGTATCTGGCGGCGATCCCAGATGCCCTGGATGTGGCCGCGCGAAAGGGCGTGATAGGAACGGTGGTACTTGGGCGGAATGTCCATGCCCGTGGTTTCCTTGATGACGCCCGGCCCGGCAAAGCCGATGTTGGAGGAGCGCACCGCGAACTGATACGGCGAGCAGCCGAGGAAGCTGGCCACCGGCCCGGCAAAGGAGTTGGTGTCGTACAGCACCATGTAGAGGCCGCCGGACTCCACATAGCGGCGCACGGCCACCGTGCAGCGCGGCATCTGGATGACGCCGTTGGTGCCTTCCTGAATGCGTATGCCCGCCGTGCCGTGCACATAGGCCAGGAAGGGGTAGCGCTTTTTCTGGGCCCGCTGGGCGGCTTCCACGAACTTGTAGCCTTCGGCGGCGCCTACGGAACCGCCGCGGAAGGTGCCCATAAGCATGGCCACCACCATCTTGATGCCGTCAATGCGGGCTTCAAAGGTCATACAGCCGCTCTTGGTGCCGTTCTTTTTCTGGGCTTCGGCAATGCGTTCCTCAAATCCGGGGAAGGCCAGCGGATTGCCCGCCTCGATTTCGCTGTTGAATTCGTAGACCGAATCCAGATCAAAGACGTTCTTGACGTACCATTCCGGCTCCATGGGGAAATGGTGCCCGCAATGGCTGCACACGCCCGCGAACTCCGCAAAGAGGTCGGGCCCCCAGAGGTCAAGGCAGCCGTAGGATTCGCTGTTGGGACAGGTCAGGGTCCGGTCGATCTTGTAGCGCGGGGACAGATAGTTCCAGCGGCTGCGGCGGGAATCGTCCGTCCAGGTGGACAGGGCGGTAAGTTCCTGCGCCTTGTCTTCCGCCTGCCGTCCGGGCAGGCGACGGGTCATCTTGTACCACGGGCTGAGGAGGCGGTTCTTGAACATTTCCACCTCGTTGCCCACTTCTTCCATGAAGGTGCTGATCTTGCGCTGATGCTTGCGGAAGAAGTCGTACTTGACGTGCATCCACGGGGTGATCAGCCAGTCCTGCAGGGCGGCCATATTCTTGGCCATGAAAGGACGGTTGTCGATGGCCGCCTCCCGCGAAAGCCGCAGGAATTTCTGCTGCCGGTGCTCCACCATGCGCTCCTTGGCGGCGGCGCTCAGGCCCCAGCGGATGTGCATCTCGTCGAGATTGGCCTCGGGATTGCGCACACGGGCCACGGCAAGGCCGCGGAAGCCCGGCCATTTACGGTGGTTCAGCACCACCTCGTCCGTGGCGCGCAGCACTTCCTGTCGCAGGGAGCGGAAAAAGTCGAAATGATAGGGGCGCGCCCCCAGCGGCGGCTCCTGCACCACGCGGTCGATATAGCCGAAGGCGAGGTTATCCCGCGCGGTAATCTTGAGACTGCCGGCGCAGTGTTCGATGAGCTCGGGCGTGGCGCGCTGTCCGGCCTTGAGGCGGCCTTCGATGGCCGCGGCCCCTTCGGGAGAAATGACCGAGTAATAGCCGTGCGAGAGCATGAGGCGCTTGTCCGCCAGACCGATGGCCTCGGCCCCGCCGGAACCGCCTTCGGAGATGACGGCCACAATAGGCACGCGCAGTCCCGCCATGCCGTAGATGTTGCGGGCAATCTGCTGGGCCGCGCCGGGGTAGTCCTCAATGGGATAGGAACCCGGCGTAAAAATGTAGGTATGGATGGGGATGCCCTCGGTTTCGGCGACGCTCATGTAGTGCAGAGCCTTGGCGTTGCCCCAGGGCTTCACCGAGCCGCCGTTGCGGAATTCGGCCCCGTGGCCCTTTTCCTGACCGATGACCATGACCGACTGGGTATAGGTCTTCTTGCCGCGCCGCCGGGTGATGACGGCCCGGGCGATGAGCATGCTGGGGTCAAGGCTGTGCTCGTCCTGCCCGCCGACCTCGGTAAAGTTGTCGTAGACGTTTTCGAGGATGTCCCGCAGGCAGATGCGTTGCGGATGCCGCACGATGCGCACCATGTCCATGGGAGTTACGGCATTTTCCAGCCGCTTTTCCACAAAGGCGAAGAGCTCTTCCAGCGCCACCACGTCATTGTAGGGGTCGGCCAGCTCGCCGCGCTGGGCGCGCCCCACAAAGACCGCCAGCTTTTCCTCCAGCAGCTTGATGTCTTCCTCGTGCTTGCCGGCAAAGATATCGCGGGCGTAGGTGAGCCTGTCCGTCAGCCCCTGAATGCGTTTTTCAATATTGTTGTCCATCTTGTTCCGCACACGCCGCAAAGCGCTCTGTTTGTCGTATGGGGGCGCCGCGCTCAGGCGCGGCATCCGGCGCTAGAAGCGCAGGATTCGTTCCGTATTGGCCCGGAGGAAGTTGACGTTGGATTTCAGCTCCTCGCCGGCGTTGTTCCTGCCTTCAAGGCGCAGGTCCTCCAGGAAGGAAAGACCGCGGTTTCTGGCTTCTTCCAGGTCCTTGCCCCAGATGATGGCCAGCGCAAGATTGGGGTCGAATTCCGTAGGAATTTCATACGGTTCGTCCGTTGGCACATGGGTCAGCATGGTCAGCCAGGGTTGCGGTTTCCACTGGAAGCGCTCGATACGGCCCACCCAGGGAGTAAAGCGATTGTCCGGGTCTTCGGCAATGAGGCGATATTCCACGCCCACGCCGTCAAAGCT
Source organism: uncultured Desulfovibrio sp. (assembly GCA_944327045.1). Lineage (GTDB taxonomy): Bacteria > Desulfobacterota > Desulfovibrionia > Desulfovibrionales > Desulfovibrionaceae > Desulfovibrio. The sequence goes on along the minus strand of CALVGJ010000137.1, from coordinate 4,603 downwards.
GATGTCGTCCTGCGTGTAGCCGAGCGGCTGACCGAGGCCGATGCGCACCTGTTCGGCCAGCAGGTCCACGTCGTCGATGCACTGCCCGTCCTTATGGATACGGGAAATGCGGGCCGACACGCCGTTTTCCACCTGAATACGGGTGTTCACTTCCATCAGGAAGGGTTCGCCCTTGCGGGTGATGATCCATTCCCAGGTGCCCACATTGTCGTAACCCACCTTGCGGGCCATGGTGAGCGAATAGTCCACAATATCCGTCAGCACCTTGGCCGCATCAAAGGAATAAGTGATGGGGCCGGGGGCAAAACCGGGGGCCACTTCCACACGTTTTTGCAGGCCCGTGGACTGGATGGAGCAGTTTCGCGTGCCGAAATGCACGGGGTTGCGGCCTGTCCTGTCGGACACCACCTGCACTTCCAGATGGTTGAAATCGGTAATGCGCTGCTCGATGAGCACGCCCTCGTCCTTGAACTGCCGCAGGGCATAATTGCGGATGCGCCGGTAAACGGAGCGGAAGACGTCGATATCGTACACTTCCTCAATGCCCATGCCGCCGCCGCCGGCCGATGCCTTGACCAGCACGAGCGGTCGCCGGATACCCTGCTGTTCCTGAAATTCAAAGACGCTGCGGGCGATGCGTTCGGCCTCCATCTCGTCATAGATGGGTCGGTCGGAACCGGGCACCGTGGGCACGCCCAGGCTGCGGGCCAGACGCTTGGTGTTGATCTTGTCGCCCAGTTCCCGGATGATTTTCCACGAGGGGCCGATGAAGATCATCTTGCGGTCGCGCTTCATGACCCGGCGGGCAAAGCGGAAGTCTTCGGCAAAGAAGCCGTAGCCCGGATGCACGGCGGTGCAGCCGGCCTCGTCCGCCACGGACATGAGCTCGTTGGCGTCATGGTAGGAGGAGACGCGGTAGAGGCTCTTTTCGCCGCCGGTCTCGCGGGCAAGGCGTACATGCCCGGACGCGGCGTCTTCCGCGGTATAGATGGCCGTGAAGGCCACTCCCAGCTTGCGGCAGGCCCGCATGATGCGCATGGCGATTTCGCCGCGATTGGCCACAAGCACCTTGTGGCTTTCCAGCGGCATGGCGTAGAGTTCCTGTAGGTTCAGCAAGATACACTCCTGCCGGCCGGAAGCTTCGCTTGAACTGCGAGACAGGCCGGGATATGATACGCGCAAATGCGACCGCCTGCCGGCGGCAGGAGGGCGCGAACACGAGAAACTGACGAAGGCAAAGGGTATTTTTATGCAAAATCTGCCAGAAGTCCAGCTTGCCGTAAGCGCTTTGAAACAAAAGCTTTCCGAGGCGGGGCGCACAGGGCGGGCCGCCAAGCCTCGCGTGGGCATGGTGCTCGGCACGGGACTTTCCGGGCTGGTGGCGGCCATGCGCGACGCGGTGAGCGTGCCGTATGCCGAGTTGCCGGGCTTTCCCGTCTCCACGGTGGACTCGCACAACGGCACCTTTGTGCTGGGGGATGTGGCGGGCATTCCCGTTCTTGCCCAGCAGGGGCGCTGCCATCTGTATGAGGGCTACAGCCCGGCGCAGGTCTGCATGGGCGTGCGGGTCATGGCCGGTCTGGGCATCGGCACGCTGGTCGTGACCAATGCCGCCGGGGCGCTTAATCCGCAGTTCGATGCCGGAACGCTCATGCTCATGACCGATCAGATCAACTTTACCGGTACAACGCCGCTGGCCGGGCCCAATGTGGAGCAGTGGGGGCCGCGCTTTCCGGACATGAGCTGCATTTTCGACCCGGAGCTGCGCACGCTGGCGCTGGAAAGCGCCGCCATGCTGGGCATACGTCTGGAGCGCGGGGTCTACATCGGCGTGCATGGCCCGCAGATGGAAAGCCCGGCCGAAACGCGCATGTACCGTCAGTGGGGCGCGGACGCCATCGGCATGAGCACCGTGCTGGAGGTGCTGGCGGCGCGGCATATGGGCCTGCGGGTGTTGGGCATTTCCTGCCTCAGCAACAAGAATTTGCCGGACTGCATGCGCCCTGCCCCTCTGGAGGAAATCGTTTCGGTGGCCGGACATGCCGGCAGGCGGCTGGAACGCCTCCTGCTGGACATGGTGACAAAATTCTGAAAAACGCATACATCTTCAGCCCGCGCCCTGCGGGACGGCCGGCCTGCCCCGTCCGTCTGCGGGGCGCTCTGCGTCCTCGGGGGGCGCGCTTTTCACGCAACGGCAGGCAAAGGTCTCTTTCATGGAACAGAACTCCTCCCTTCGCAATGTGGCCATCATCGCCCACGTCGACCACGGCAAAACCACGCTGGTGGATGCCCTCTTTCGCCAGAGCGGCGTCTTTCGCGCCGATCAGCAGGTGGATGACCGCGTCATGGACAAGATGGATCTGGAACGCGAGCGCGGCATCACCATTGCCGCCAAAAACTGCGCCGTGCATTGGAAGGGCGTCAAGATCAACATCATCGACACGCCCGGTCACGCCGACTTCGGCGGCGAGGTGGAGCGCTCGCTGTCCATGGCCACCGGGGCCATCCTGCTGGTGGACGCCTCGGAAGGACCGCTGCCGCAGACGCGCTTTGTGCTCAAGAAGACGCTGGAAGCCGGGCTGCCTGTGGTGGTGGTGATCAACAAGATCGACCGCAAGGACGCCCGCCCGGATGAAGTGCTCAACGAGGTCTATGATCTCTTCATCGACCTCGGGGCCAATGATGAACAGCTCGAATTCCCCGTGCTCTACGCCATCGGACGCGAAGGCGTGGCCATGTACGGTCTGGAAGACGAGCGGGTGGACCTTTCGCCGCTGTTCGAGACCATCCTCAAGCACATTCCCGGCCCGAGCCACGATCCCGCCGAGCCCTTCCAGATGCTGGTGGCCGACCTTGATTATTCGGACTACCTGGGGCGGCTGGCCGTGGGCCGCATCATGCACGGCACGGTATACGCCAAGGAGGCGCTGGTCTGCATGGGCGAGGACGGACAGCCCAGTCCGCTGCGGGCCACCAAGCTGCAGGTTTATGACGGGCTCCAGCTGGCCGAGGTGGAATCGGCCGGGCCCGGGGATATCGTGGTGCTGGCCGGCATCGAGAATGTGACCATCGGCGACACCATCTGCACGCGCGAAAAGCCGCGCGCCCTGCCCCGCATCCGGGTGGACGAACCCACCGTGGCCATGCGCTTCGGCATCAACACCTCCCCGCTGGCCGGGCGTGAGGGCAAGATCGTGCAGAGCCGCGCCATCCGCGACCGTCTGGAGAAGGAATGCCTGCGCAACGTGGCCGTGCGGCTGGAAGACACGACGGACAAGGACGCCTTTCTCGTCAAGGGGCGCGGCGAGTTCCAGATGGCCATCCTCATCGAGACCATGCGGCGTGAAGGCTTCGAACTTTCCGTGGGACGCCCTGAGGTCATTCTCAAGAAAGACGAGAACGGCAAGGTCCTGGAGCCCATCGAGCATCTCTATGTGGATTGCGACGAGTATTTCATGGGCGTGGTGACGGACAAGCTCAATCAGCGCAAGGGTCGCATGCTCAACTGCATCAACAACGGCACAGGCCGCGTCCGTCTGGAGTTTACCGTGCCTTCGCGCGGGCTTATCGGCTATCGGGATGAGTTCCTCACCGATACCAAGGGCACCGGCATCATGAATTCCTACCTTGACGGCTATGAGGAATGGCGCGGCGACTTCCCCACCCGCTTCACCGGCTCCATCGTGGCCGACCGCCCCGGCAATGCCGTGGCCTATGCCCTTTTCAATCTGGAACCGCGCGGCACCCTGTTCGTGGAGCCGGGCGATCCGGTCTATGAAGGCATGATCGTGGGCGAGCACAACCGGGATAACGACATTGACGTCAATGCCACCAAGGAAAAGAAGCTCACCAACCTGCGCGCCGCAGGCAAGGATGAAAACGTCATCCTGACTCCGGTCAAGCGGATGACGCTGGAACATGCCCTGCATTTTGTGCGGGAAGACGAGCTGGTGGAAGTGACGCCGCAGTCCATCCGTCTGCGCAAGACGGAACTTTCCGCCCAGAAGCGCTACCAGATGGCCGGAGCCAAGAAGAAGGGGTAAGCATCATTGCTCATGCTGACCGGTTCTGAAGGCCCGTTGCCGGCAGATCGTCAAAGGCCGCCTTTTCCCATTGCCAGTATAGGGAAAGGGCGGCCTTTCTGATAGGGTATCGTTGAGGGGGACGCAGGTTAGAGCAATTCCACATTGAAAATGTGGATTGCTCTGGTAGTCGCGAAAGCGACTACCCGCAACCGAACACACGGAAAAACCACGCTTTTTCCGTAGTGTGAGGGCAGCGTCAGCAGGGAAATTGGACACAATTTCAATGCGTATCCGCTCTGGAGCATTTCCAGTGTGAAACGCTTCGCGTTTCACACCATACGGCCTGCGTTTCGCGGGAAAATACAGTTTTTTCCGCGCACTTTGTGCCGGTCGGCGCTGTGCCGCCGCCTCGCACTTTGCCTTTTTCAAAGGCGAAATGCTCTAAAAAGTATCCGACGCGGCTGCCGCACGCGAGCGGTGTGGTTCGACTTCTCCCGTACGGCCCTTGGCGCTGCGCCCGGCTCCGGCCTGTGTCGTCTGCGGCAGGGGGGAGGGCTGCACCACACGGTAACGCGGCG
>CALVGJ010000136.1 GCA_944327045.1 uncultured Desulfovibrio sp. | reverse complement strand
AACTGCCCCCAACTTTGGGTTCAGTGAATACAGGGCCGGGGGAGACAACGGAAGCCATCCCCCTTCCAGCCTGCCGCAGCGGGGAAGGTTAACGGTCTGGGTAACACTGTTAACCATAAAAAAGGGGGGGTAACCATACCTTCACCGCGTCCAACGGTTGACGGCTTGGTTGACGGTGTAAACCACAAAAAAAGGGCGTCAACCGCAGGGGACATATTCGACTTAGGCCCCCCCTCTTGCCGGGAATCCTCGGGAAAAATCGGGACCCGTGGGGGCAACTCTGGGGGCAACTCTTCGCGCCCGATGCTTATTCCGTCCAGACCCCGGGCCGGGACTGCGCCCAAGTTTGGGCTGAGCTAAGATTTCAGCTCAGTTGCCAAGGTCAACGGCATGGTCAACATCGTTGACCACAAAAAAAGGAGGCGTTGACCGGCAAAGGGCAGCAAGAGAACCGCGACCCTTGCCGCCTCACCTGCCGGACGCATCCCGCAGGCTGTCCAGGCTATGGGGAGTGTCCAGACAAGAAGCGTGCCAGTCTCCCCAATTTTTTTCTGGTGGAACCCCGGTGGAACCCCGAACGAAACAAGGACTTACGGCGTTACCCGTAAGTCCTTGTTTTCTCTGGAGCCGGCGAAGGGACTTGAACCCGCAACCTGCTGATTACAAATCAGCTGCTCTACCAATTGAGCTACACCGGCGCAAGCAGGACAGTAGCCCAGTCCGACGAAAAAATCAAGGGGCGGCTGTCCGGTGGGCGGGGGCGGTCATTTCTCCAGCCAGCGGTTCAGGCGTTGTTCCAGTTCGTCGGGCGGCAGGCGCGGGGCGTCGTAAAAACCGGCGGCCTCGCGCTGGCGGGCGGCTTCGGACAGGATGATGGCCGACGCCACGGAGACGTTGAAGCTCTGGATCATGCCGTACATGGGAATATACAGTTCGCCGTCGGCGGCCTGGATGAGTTCTTCGGCGACGCCGCTGTGTTCGTTGCCCATGATGACGGCCGTGGGACGGGTGAAATCCCACTGGCGCAGCGGGCGGGCCGTGGGGGTGAAGGTGGTGGCGAGCACCTGCATATTCTGGGCGCGCAGGGCGGCGAAGAGTTCTTCACGGTCCCGGTGGCGCACGCTGTCCACCCATTTGCGGGCCGAGGCCGACGTCTTGCGGCCCAGCACGGGGAAGGGCGTGTCCGTATAGTAAAGGTGAACCTTGTCCACCCCGAAGGCGTCACAGGAGCGGTAGATGGCCGAGACATTGTGCGGGTCGTGGATATTGGCCAGGACGAGCGTCAGATCGGGCTGACGATGGGCCAGCACGTCCTGCAGGCGCGCCCTGCGCCGGGGGGTGGGTTCCTTGCTCATGTATCCTCCGAAGATGCTGTGGACGGTGCGGCAAGGCTCCCGCCCGGAGACTGTCCACACTGATTTTACGGCACGGCAAAAGCGGCATCCGGCCATGTCCGCATATTTCCCGCGTTCGCCTGCCGTGCGGCTCCGTCCCCTCTTCCGGCAAAGCGCGCCGGGGAGGGGCTTTGTTGCCTCCAAAAGACAGCCGTCCGTCATGCGGACAGGCGCTGAGGGGGTTGTGGCAGAAAAGGGGGGCTGTGGCAAGCTTGCCTGCCCGGCGGCGCGGGCGTAAGTTCGTCAGGGCAAAGGAGGCTGCCATGCAGAGCGGGGAAAACGTCACCATCCGGCCGCTGGAGCGCGAAGACCTGAAGTTCGTGCACGGGCTGGACAATAACGCCAACATCATGCGTTACTGGTTTGAAGAGCCCTACGAGGCCTTTGTGGAGCTTCAGGACCTCTACAACAAGCACATCCACGACCAGAGCGAACGGCGTTTTATCGTGGACAGGGACGGCGAGAGCATCGGCCTTGTGGAGCTGGTGGAGATAGACCACATCCACCGGCGGGCGGAGTTCCAGATCATCATTGCGCCGGAATGGCAGCACCGGGGCTACGCCACGCTGGCCGCCCGGCTGGTCATGGCCTACGCCTTCGACGTGCTGAACCTCTACAAGCTCTACCTCGTGGTGGATATGGAGAACGTCCATGCCCGCCACCTGTACGCCAAGCTCGGCTTCACGGAAGAGGGCGTGCTGCGGCGGGAATTTTTCGTCAACGGCAGCTATCACGACGTGACTCGCATGTGCATCTTTCAGGATGACTACTGGCGGCAGCGGAATGCGAGCACGGACGGCGGAGCGCCGTCTCCCGGGCATAAACTGTGAAAAATGGAACAATTGATTGAATGCACAGGGCTTTTTTGCCTGAAAGCATTGCCAAACGGGCATTTTTGCGATACGGAAATAAGAAATGCTGAGGCCCGCCCCGTCTCGGGGCCAACGAAACAGGCGTCATTTGTCGATGCCGCACGTGTTTTATGAGGAGATTCACATGTCAAAACTCCGGCCCTTGATGCTATCCCTGCTTGTCACCCTGCTGGCCCCGACGCTTGCGCTGGCCGCAGGTGGTCACCACCCCACGATCCCGGGGCCTGAACTGTCTGCCGTGTGGGTCATCCCCTTTGCCTGTATGCTCCTGTCCATCGCCATCATGCCGCTGGCCATCCCGCATATCTGGCATC
>CALVGJ010000135.1 GCA_944327045.1 uncultured Desulfovibrio sp. | reverse complement strand
TGACCGGAAAAAATGGGAGCACAACGTCTTGCCGTCTGCCGGGCCTCATGCCGAAAGACGTTTTCCATCGCTCGGGCCGTTCCGTCGCTCCGCTGTCCGCTCTCCCGGACCTCCGCGCGAAGAGGACTCGTCCCCCGGCGCAACACGTCACCAACCGGCTTTCTGGCCCTGGCCCCCTCGCCCGCGTGCGGACGCCGCCATGTGCAACATGGTCAAGGTACTTCGGCAAGGAAAAAAAGTCTACCGGGGGCCTTCCAGCGCAACGACCCGCAAGAGCGGATTCGCTCTGGCGCCCCGGAGCCTACCAACATAAATTTATGAATAATTTTAATAGACAAGAGAAATAAGCTCTACATATTCTCCTTGCTTTTGGGGACGATGCTGCCTCGTATCGCTGACGCCTCCCGGGTAAAAGCGCGCTGGGGAAGGGATGAGGGGCCTAGGGGGAAGGGAAACCCGCTCCCGCGCCGGCAGGCCCCGACGGACGGCCAGGAGGGCCGTGATCGTTAGGGGCAGGACTCATTATCGGACAATATATCCTGACGGCGATATTTTTATAACTTACTGTAAAATAAATACTTATTTTTATAATGTGAGGTATTTCGTTTCCAATTACTCTTACCCAAGCAGCGGGTTTTGGGGAAGATGGGGGAGTTTGGGGGGCGAAATACAATTTCCCACAAAAAAGGCGGCAGACAGGAAACCTGTCTGCCGCCGTCGTTGTTGTCGCAACGTGTGCGCTTACGCCTTTTCGGCTTTTTCGCTCATCCGCTGGAACACTTCACGGAAGCTGACCTTCTGCGGCCCGTCGCCGGACTGCGGCACCTGCAGGCCCACGCGCGTCTTGAAATTGATGACGATGGGGCCGCTCAGGTTGAGGCAGGCTTCTTCCGGCTTGCCCATGGGGATGGAAACGGTCACCAGAATGGCCGCATCTTCAGGCTTTTCCAGTCCCAGCAGCATCTGCTCGGCATCCCCGACAATGACGGGATAGGAGTCAAGGAAGCTGTAGGGGTCCGTGACCATGAGGCCCAGCGTGGGCGTTTCCGTGCTTTGCAGGATCAGCAGCGCACCGCCCTGCTGAATCTGCAGCAAGGTAAAGGAATGCTCGTTTTCCAGTCCGGCCAGGCCGCGGGGGAAGTTGATGATCTTGTCGGCTTCGATGCTCCGACGGCCAAGACGGGTGTCGATTTCTAAGGCTTTGTTCTCTTCCATAGCTGCAATGCCACCATAAGGTCTTCATTGTTTGAGGGAATAGCGCCTTTGTTTTCCTCTTCGGCGCGCTTGTAAATCTCTTCTCTGTATACGGTTGTGTCAGCGGGAATATCAAGGCCTATCTTTACCTGTTTTCCCTGCATACTCAACACAGTTATACGTATATTTTCTCCAAGATAGATGCTTTCCCCAGGACGCCGGGCAAGTATGAGCATACGCCGTCCATTAGAGGAAATTGGAAAGATTGAGCTGCATGATCATGGAGGAAGATTGCAGAACCATGCTGTAGGTCATCTGCTGCCGCGTAAGATTGGTCAGCAGCTCCGTCAGGTCGATATCTTCCACGTTGCTCAATACTTCCTGCTGGTCCAGCTTGCGGAAATCCAGAATGTCGTACACGGTTTCGACACGGTTTTCCTTGGCGCCGATCTTGGCGGCCTGGGCTTCCACATAAGGCATGCAGGTCTTGTCCAGCTTCGCCAGTACCTGCGCGCAGCCGTCGCGGTTGTCGCATTCCAGATAGGCGATGAATTCGCCCGCCAGCTCAAAGACGTTCTGATCGGTGGACAGGGCGGGCTTGCCCTGATAGTAGCCACCGAAAATTTCCATGCCGACGTTGTTCACGGAGACATAGGTGTCTTCCATGATCTCGAAGTTGAGGTCGGCGCGGTCGGGGTGCACCATGATCTGCGTACCGGCAGGGATGGGCCCCGTGGCACCGGTGGTATCCAGGTCCATGTAGCCGCCCGGAATGGTCACTCGCAGGGTGTCGCCGCCCGTGGTCGTTCCCTTGGCCGTCACCCAGTTGTTGCCGCCGTCGGTACTGTAGGAGTAGGTGAACTCGTTGCCCGCCGTGGACAGATCCGTCTCGGTATCGAAGCGCACCAGCACATCCTTGCCGAAATTGCCCGTGGCCGAGGCTTCCAGACCCGTCTGACCGCCCATGATGTGAATCTGCGGCGGAGGATTATTGTCGTCGCCCTGATACACGGCGGAGGGCCGGATATAGAGCAGGGTTCCGTTCTTGGCGCCGGGGCCGGCATCCACATCCGCAGCGCTGGTCTGCAGGCCGCGCGGCACGGTGAGCGTCACCCCGTTGGCCTCGATGGTGAAGGATTCCACAGCGGGATCGGCATTGGCCGCCAGCGTCCCTTCCGTCCAGGTCTTGCCCCCGTCGGCGGACCAGCGGTAGGTCAGGTCGTTGTCGCCCACGGTACCGTCGCTGGTGAACTGCACCATGATGGTGCTCTTGGAGGAACCTTCGATGGTGAAGGCCCCCTCATTGGCGGCCTCGGCCCAGTTCTCATCCCAGGAGGTCACGGCAAGGCTTTCTTCAAAGGCGTTGCTGTCGTACCTGTGTCCGGCAAAAATGCTGTTGCCGTTGAACTCGGTATTGCCCAGATTGAGCAGGGAGCCGAACAACTGCCGCGCCTTTTCAGCCATGATGGAACGCTGTTCCGCGGTGTAGGTATCCGTGGAGGCCTGCTCGGCCAGTTCCTTGAGTTCCGTCAGGATATTGCTGGTCTGGGTGGCCACCACGTTGTCGGCCAGCTGCAGCCAGCCCTTGGCGGTTTCCACATTGGTCTTGTACTGATCCGTATTCTGAATCTGGTTCCGGGTGGTCAGCACCCGGAAGGCGCCGGCAGGGTCGTCCGACGGACGGTTGATGCGCTTTTGCGTCGATCCCTGCATGGTGCTTTCCATATAGGCAGCAAGGCTGTTCTGCATGTTGTTGATCATGCTGCCGTACATATTACGCTGTGTTACGCGAATAGCCATGATGTCCCCTCCTTGTTCCCTATTGCTTGAGCCCCAGCAGGGTTTCCAGCATTTCGTCAGCCGTGGTGATGAGCTTGGCGGCAGCCGTGTAGGAACTCTGGTACTTGATGAGATTGGCCAGCTCCTCGTCCAGGTTGACGCCGGACACGGAGGCTACGCGGTCGCTCAGGTCCTGGGTGAGCGTGGTGTTGTATTCGGCATTGGTCTTGGACTGGAGCCGATCCGAACCCACGGTGGTGACGAGGTTGGAATAATACGAGGTGATGCTCTGGTTGCTCACCGTCTTCCAAACCGTGGAAATCACCACATTCTTGTCGGACAGGAGACCCATGTCATTGGCCAGCGAGTTGTCGCCCACGTTGATCTGGTACTGACCGTTGACGCGGCCCGCAGCCACAAGGTCCGCATCCTGATACAGCTCGTCATTGATGGCGATATCGGAGGCGGAAGTGCCGGAGAAAAAGCCGTTGATGCCCAGCGCGGCCATGAGACCGCTGCTGTCCGCGCCCATGGCGAAGTCCACATTGCTGTCGGGATTGGCTTCAATAAGCAGCCTGCCGTCCTGAATGGTGGCCGTGAGCATGTTGTTGCCCGCCGCATCCGGGAAGGAGCGGTTGATGGCGTCGCGCACGTCCTCAAGCGTGTGCTTGGTGGGATCGAAGTTCTGGGAACCGGGCGTGGCGGGGTCAAAATCCAGCATGCCGGACGAAACATGCTCGCCGGTGGTCTTGTCATAGAAGTGGAAGTTGACGTTGCCCGCCTGCAGGCGGTCGCTGTACGCGTGCATGGCCTGCGGCGAACCCAGCACCTGATCGATGGCCCCGATGGTCTGCGTGCCCTGCGCATAGCTCAGCGGCTTCAGTCCGACGCCCTGGCTGTGCAGCCGGTTCACTTCCCAGATGAGGGCTTCCGCCGTGGCATTGATTTCGTCCAGATAGCGGTTGCAGTTGTCGTCACGAATATTGAAGTAGGACGCCAGCTTGCCGCCGGTCACACGATTGGTGTTTTCCGTACCGTTGAGATAGCGCTGGGGCGTGACGTTTTCCGGGCCGCGCGTCGGCTCGATCCAGTACAGGGCGCGCTTGGGCACGATGTCGAAATTGTCGCCCGTATGGAAGTTCTGCGTCTCGGTAAAGGAGATGGTCAGGTTCTTCACCTTGACCGGGTCCACCTTGCCGTCACCGTCGTTGTCCGTGATTTCGTAGCGCAGTTCCTGTCCGTTATCGTCGCGCAGCCAGGTCTTGCCGCCGTCCAGCGACACGCGGAACGACGGAGGCGGGTTATCGCCCACATTGCCGCCGTTGACGATTTCAACGGTGTACTCGAAGCCGTCGGAACCGTCGAACTCGATCTGCCCCTGATAGGTGGATTCCGGACGCAGCCGGTTTTCGGCCTGCGGGTCGATCATTTCCAGTTCCCAGGATTCCTGCTTGTCCACCAGCGGCTGGCCGGTGGTCAGCTGCACGCGGAAGTCGCCCTTGCCGTTGTCGATGGTTTCCACATCCACAAGGGTCGCCAGTTCGCGCACCAGACGGTCACGCTCGTCATACAGGTTGTTGGGGTTGCTGACCCCTTCCACCGTATTGGCCGTGATCTGCTTGTTGACGTCGGCAATGGCCTTGGAAATTTCGTTGACGCGGGCCACAGTCTCGTCGATGGACTTGTCCATGTCGGTCTGCAGCTGCTTGATGCTGTCCACGGTGGAGGTGAACATATCCCCCATGGATTCGGCATAGGAAAGCAGCGCCTCACGATGGGCCGTGCTGTCGGGATACAGGGCCAGGTCCTTCCAGGCGTCAAAGAAGAGACCCAGCGAGGAGTTCACACCGGCGCGGTTGGATTCATTGAACAATCCTTCCAGCGTGGTCATGATGGTATCCTGTTCGTTCCAGCGGGAGGATACCGTGGACTGGCGCACATAGGAGCGCTCCAGAAAAGCGTCATAGTAGCGCAGCACCTGCTGGGCGTTGACCCCCAGTCCCTGAGCGCCGGGCTTGCCCTGAATGGAATAGGAATCGCGCTGATCGACATACTGGCGCGAGTAGCCTTCGGTATCCGCATTGGCAATATTGTTGCCGGTAACGGATATCCACGCCTGCGAGGCGTTAAGGGCGGACTTACCTATGTTCATCAAACCACTCAGCATAATCACAGCCTCCCGGAAATAATGACCGCATCAGGATGCGCCTTGTAGCACATGGAACCCTGCGATCCGTAGATTTCGGCATCTGGGGGGGTGACCTGCTTGGTCAGATGACGGAGATTGCGCGTGCTCTGGTCAAGCAGCGCAAGCGAAAGCTGAGCATTGCGGGACGCCTGACGCGCCGCACGCTGTTCCCCCCTGTCCACTTCGGCAAAAATGTTCCGCAACTCGTCAGCCTGGTCATCCGGCAGCGTTTCGGCATAGGCAAGCACACGCTTCCCCGCAAGCGACCGGATTACACAACTTTTTTCCACTGCGATCTGGCGAATGAGCTCCTGAAGGGAAAATTCCAGCGCCACCACGGTTTCCGTCTTGCGTTCCATGATGGAAAAATATTCCTCTTCCAGCAGCTCGAACAACAGTGACAACGCCTTTGCCTGACGCTGCAGAGATTGGCTAACGATCTGAAACATACACATATCCTTGCATTTTTTTGCACACATCCGCTGCTAATGCGACCGGCGGCATTTTCTGCCGCCGGTGGAGCGTGCACCCTGTATCGTGCAAGATATATGCCGTTCAGGAGCAGGGGTTACATGGGCACTCCCGCAATCAGCGCTTCTTCCGCGCTCAGGCGGGACTTTCCGTCCTTCTGCCCGGACGAGAGAACAGGGTCATGCCCCATGCTGGCATGGGGAGCCGTCAACGGCGGAATGCCGGAGGCCGGCATGGGCTGCTGTCCCTGCTGCGGCTGCGCCTGCGCGGTCATCTGCGCGCCGGTCAGCGGCGCCACGGGAGCCTGCCCGGCCTGTCCCTGCGCGGCATTCAAGTTCTGCTGCTGTACCTGTGCCTGCAGCTGCGAGGCTTCAAGCTGGGCGGCCTGCGGCGTCTGGATCACCTGCTGGGAAGCGGCGCTGTTGCCCTGGGCATGGTAGGCACGTATGCCCTGTCCAGCCTTCTGGCCACCGGCGTCCACATTGAGCGTACGGATAATATCCTGATTGAGGCCCTGCCGCAGCTGTTGCGCCTGCTGCGGAATATTGGTCTGGTAACGGACGCGTACCACATCGGAGGCATTTGCCTGCTGGGGCGCGGTCTGGGCGGGCTGTGACGCCGCGACGGCCGCGGGGGCCTGCATGCCGGGCGGAACAAACGGCGCTGCCGGCTGCGCAATCTGACCGGGCGTCAGGGGCGGCTGCATGGCCGCCTGCATGGCGGCGGGGCTGCCCACCGGCGTGGCAGGGGGCGCGTACGCCGCAGGCTGGGAGGGAGCGTTTCCCGCCTGCGCCAGGGCGGCGGGCTGGGTTGCCTGCCAGGCATTTTCCTCCTGTCGCCGACGCCGCGAGGCGGGGCGCACGCCGTTGCCCAGCTTGTCCCCGGCCTGCCGCTGGGCCTGCTGGGCCATCTGGAGACCGGAAAGCTGGTCGGAAGTGCGCTGGTGCCGCCGCACCTCGATCTGCCGCTTGGCCGGCTGAGGGGCTGCCGGCGGCTGCAGTGCCGCCAGCTGCGGGGCAGTCTGCGGCTGCGCGACAGCGGGAGCAGCATTCTGATCCACCACGCCGCTGACCGGGGCATAGCCCTCGTACATGGCCGCGCCCTGCGGCGCTTCCGCAGGCGCGGCAGCCACGGCCACGGGCGCCGCCTTGCTTTCCGCGGTCTGCCTGGCATCAGGCGCAACCAGCGGCGCCGCTTCGGCCACAAAGGCGGCCGATCGTCCACCGGCTCCGGCCGTACCGCGACTGGCCGACACCAGATTGCGCGAAAGCTGTTCATACATCATGTCGGCCAGACCGATGCCGCCCACGCTGGCCATGGACTTGGCCAGTTCCTGGTCGTACATGTCCTGCCACATCTTTTCGTCCCGGCTGTGCAGCAGGCCGTTTTGCGGCAGGGTGGCGCGCATCTGCTGCCACATCTTCTGGATGAAGATGGACTCGAAGCCCTCGCAGGCCTCGCGCAGCCGCTTTTCCTTCTGCTCGGGCGTAAGGCGGCTGGAGGCGGACTCGTTCAGACCGCGCACCCTGTTCTGCAACTCAAGCTGTCGCCCCTGAGTCTGGCCGAGCGAGGCCTGCATCATGCTGGAATCCAGTGAAGAGCCCATTTAGATCACCTCCAGGCTGGCGTGCAACGATCCCGATGCCTGCAATGTCCTCAGGATGGAAATAAGGTCGCGCGGCGTGGCGCCGATGGCATTGAGCCCGTCCACAAGTTCCTGCAGGGTCGCGCCTTCCACCATCATCAGACGACGGTTTTCCACCCGCACGTTGATGTCCGTACCCGGCGTAACCACCGTCTGACCGGCGGAGAAGGGGCCGGGCTGCGAAACCTGCTCGCTCTCCTGCACCACGATCTGCAGATTGCCGTGAGCCACGGCCGCCTGAGAAATGCGCACATCCCGTCCCAGCACCACAGTGCCCGTCTTTTCGTCCACCACCACCTTGGCGGGAACATCGGGCGACACCTCGAGATTTTCCACGGAGGCCATGAGCGGCACCAGATTGCTGCGGTACTGCGGCGGCACACTGACCACCACGGAGCTGGCATCCTGCGCATTGGCATAGGGGCCGCCCATGGCTTCATTGAGCCGCTCCGCTATCTGCTGGGCCGTGGAAAAGTCGGCCATGCGCATATTGAGCGTCAGTTGATCCTGCTGATTGAATTCAAAGGGGATGGCCCGTTCCACGATGGCCCCGCCGGGAATGGTGCCCACGGTGGGGATGTTCTGGGCCGCCCGGGCCGCCGCGCCGGAGATGGAAAAACCGCCCACGGTCAACGGCCCCTGCGCGAGGGAGTAAATCTTGCCGTCCACACCCTTGAGGGCCGTCTGCAGCAGCACGCCGCCCAGGAGGGAGGTGGCGTCCCCCACGGAGGAAACCGTCACATCCAGACGCGTGCCCGGCTTGGCCGACACCGGCATGCGGGCCGTCACCATAACCGAGGCCACGTTCTTGACCTTGAGCGCATCGGCATCCACGCCCACGCCCATGCGGTCCATCATGTTTTTCATGGAGCTCAGGGTGAAGACGGAATTTTTCTTGTCACCCGTGCCGGCCAGACCCACAACCAGACCATAACCTATGAGCTGGTTGTCCCGTACGCCGGAAAAGGTGGCGATGTCCTTGATGCGCACTGCCTCTGCCCGTCCCGGCAGGGACAGGACAACCAGGGCAAGCAGGAACGACACAATGCGGACCGGATTCAGATTCATTCGCTATTCTCCTCTGCCGACAACGCGGCGCAGGATATTTTGCAAAAATCACGCCATATGCAGATAATAGCAAATCATTTTCACATGTTACAAGATTTAATAACGCACATTGGAAGGCGGCGTGCCAGACATTTGGCGCAGACTCCGGACGAAAAAAAAGGGAGCACGCCACATGGCGCACTCCCGACATGATGCTGGGAATAGTGATTACAGGGTGAAGAGCGCGGGCTCCTCACGCAGCAGATTGGCGGCAATCAGACGACTGTCCGCCGTATAGGTTCCATTGGCCACCTGCATGCGCAAGGCTTCCACCTTGTCCGCGCGCACATCCGGCGCGTTCTGCGCCACACGGTGCGCCTCGCTGAGCAGCATGGCATCCTTCGACACGCTTATGGAATCCCCTTGTGCGCCGGCATGCACCGTGCCGGCATGCTGACGCTCGCCGGCATTCTCCAGACGCCCCTGCGCGTACACATCCCGCACGGAACCAAGCAAACCGGACGAATATTGAATTTCCATCTTGTCCTCCTGCCTGATGAATCAGGACCGAACAGGAGCGGGCTTGTCCAGCATGCTCCTGTCAATTTTTTCTCGTGTTATACGCCACAACAGGCGACGTACGCGGGCCTGCAGCTCGGCCGAGAGCTTGCGGGCCCCCCTGTCGTCCTGCCGGACGAAACAGAGCCCCTCCCCCGGAGGATAGGTAAAGCGTATGGTAAAGCCCACACGTTCACTCAGCGCCCGGCGAATCTCTTCCACCACGGGATTGTCGCTGCCGGTGAACAGCAGACTTTCATACACCTCCTGCGCGACCTTCTCCACATAGACGCCGCGCCGGGGGGTCGGATCGGGGTCCTGAGGAGCCTCGCCCGCCGCCAGCCGCATGCGCGTTCGCAGACGAGTCAGCCGCCGAGCGGCAAGCAGTTGCAGCTCGTATCCCTGAACTCTCTGACGCAAGCGAACGGCAGCGATATCGGACATAAAACTCCCCATTCCCTTCTGGCTTTCTTTTCGACCGCCTGCGTGAATACTTTAGAGGATTCCGCAAAGATTCAAGCAATATCTTTTCGCGGCTCTCCGCCCGACCGGCTGCCGTTGCGGGCCAGCGTACACGTCACGGCCAGCAGGTTGAGCACGCCGAAAAAGATCATGTCCGTGCGCATGGCCTGCAGGAACTGCGGCATGTTGTCCGGCCCCACCGCCGCATGCCCCAGAAAAAGGCTGAGGGTCAGGGTGATGATGACCATATTGCAGAGCATGCCCGCCGTGCGCACCATGCCTACCAGCCCGGAGGCGCGCCCCACGTTCCGCTCACCCGCGCTTTCCATGATGATGGCCGTATTGGAGAGGGCGAAGAAGCTGACCCCCACTCCCAGCAGCGCCTGCGAACCGAAAATGAGCAGCAGCGTGGAGTCCAGCTCCAGAAAGGCCGCCAGCAGCAGGCCGCAGCCGCAGAGCACCGTACCCAGCGTGCAGACATGGCCGGCCTGCCAGCGGCCGCAGAGCCGTGCGGCCAGCGGGCTGGAAAGCGCCTGCACCAGAGCCTGCATGGCCAGCACAAGCCCTGTCTGCTGTACACTCATGCCCCGCCCCATCTGCAGATAGAGGCTGAAAAAGAACAGCATGCCGAAAAAGGAACAGTAATTGATGAAGGCCGCCACCAGTGAGAGGCTCGTCACCCGGTTGTGGGCCAGCATGCGCACGTCCAGCAGCGGAAAGGCGGTACGCAGCTCCCGCAGGCACAGCACCACGACCAGCACCGCCCAAAGCGCCAGCATGCCGCCGCCAAGACCGGGATAGTCGGCCAGCTCGGAGGCGCCGATGGTCAGCGCGGCCATGCAGCAGGCATAAATAAGGCAGCCCGAAGTGTCGAAATGCTCTCCCCGGGCGGGACGCCATTCCATTCGCACATGAAAGACCGTAAGCAGCATGGCCCCCAGGGCGGCCAGCCCCGTCAGCCAGAACAGCCACGGCCAGCCCAGCCAGCCGGCCACGCAGCCCGCCAGCGGCGGGCCGCAGGCGATGCCCGCATATACCGCCGCGCTGCTGATGCCGAGATAGCCGGCGCGCAGCTCGGGAGGCGCAGCCGAGACAAGCAGGGCCAGACTGCACGAACTGAGCAGGGCGCAGCCGGTGCCCTGCACAAGGCGCAGCACAATGAACAGCGTCATGTTCTCGACAAAGCCGAGCACAATGCTTGTGCAGCCGAAAATGGCCATGCCCGCAAGAAACACCCTGCGACGGCCGAAAATATCCCCCAGAGTGCCGCCGGCCAGCTGAAAGATGACCAGCCCCAGCGAGTAGACGGCCCCCACAAGGCTGAGCTCGCGCGCACTGGCCCCGAGACTTTCGCCCAGGGGCGGCAGCACGGCATTGACCCCGGCCATCATGAACGGCATGAAAAACTGGGCGGCGCACATGGCCGTCAGAAGTGGACGATGTTCCCTGAGAACCGGCACGCTCTCCCTCCCGCGCCGCCTGCCCGGCAGCCTCCAGCGTATCGCGCCCCTCAGCGCGGCGTCATTTCCCGTCCGTTTCCGGGGCAATGCGCCCCAGCTCCAGCAGTCGATCCCGTATCCATTCCGCGCACTGCTGCGGGCTCCGGCCTTCGGCGGGGCAGCATATGTCGGCATAACGGCGGTACAGGGCCTCCCGTTCCTCAAAAAGTCCCCGCAGGGTCTGCCCCGGCGCAATGGCCAGACCGCGCTCCGGGTTGCGGGCAATGCGCTCCTCGATGACGGCAAAGGGAACGTCCAGATACGCCACAGGCCCTTGCGCGGCCAGATGCCGCATGGCCTGCTCGCGGTAGATGACGCTGCCGCCCGTGGCCAGTACCGTCCGCGGCGCGCGCACGCTGCTCACCACGCAGGCCTCGAGATCAAGAAAGGCCTCCTTGGAGAGCTCGTCCGTGACGCCCTGCAGGCGACTGGCATAGAGCGCTTCCATAAGATAATCGCTGTCCATGAAGGCCCAGCCGAGCAGATGTGCCAGCGCCTGACCGACCGTGGACTTACCCGCTCCGGCCATGCCGATGATGCTGATGCAGGGCTGCAGGACGCCGCCTCCGCAGGATGCGCAGTGCATAGGTTCTCCTCGCCGCAAGAATCCTCGCCGTCCGGAACGGCATGCCCGCCAGATTGACCCAAGGCAAACAATTCTGTCAAGGCAGGGCTCCCGCCCTTCCCCGTTTTCCCGATTTCTTTCATCCGCTGAAAATTCTTGCTTCTCTGCCGCTCCGGCACTAATGTTTTTTTCGTGCCTTCCGATTGAAACGCAAGAGGAGTGACATTCCATGCGCCATATATTTCTTCCGCTCGGCCTTGCCTGCCTGCTCGGCATGACGGCAGCCCCGCTGACGGCAGACGCCGCCAGCCTGTCCCAGGATTCCGGCTCCATTGATATCAACCAGCGCGTGCAGGACTGGAAGGATTACGGGGGAGCCCGTCTGTACTGGCTCTCCGTGGCGCAACCGCGCCAAATCCGCATGGGCGGCCTGCCCTTTGTGGACCCGGCTTCCTATCCCCTGATGAACGCTGAGGAAAAGGCCCCGGCGCGCCGCAGCGCCACACGGCGCCGGTCCGCACGGCAGACGACCTCCGCCGTGCGCACCCAGAAGGCCCCCAAGGACGCCGGTTCCACATCCTTGCGCAAACCGGCTGCCGCCAAGCCCGGAGGGACTGTCAGTTCGGGCACCGTCCCCATTGAACAGACGTCCCGTCGCCGTACGGGCGGCGTCGCCGTCACAACGGAAGTGCCGCGTCCCGTGGCGCCCGTATCCGGCGGCCCCTGGGCGCCGGTACCGGGAACGCCGCCGGTTTCGGGCCTCGGCATGTACGAAGCCCAGCCCGTGCCGGCCATCATTCCCGCAGGCTCCCTGCCGCCCGGCGCGGCCACCGGCCCTGCCATGACGCCTCCTGTCCCCGTTGCCCCAGCAGTGGCGCAGCCCGCCGCTCCGGCCGCCGCGCCCGCACCTGTGGGCGGCCCGACGGACGTGTACAGCCCGCAGACTGTACCCGGCACGGCCCTGCCGCCCCTGCCCGGTTCCGCGGCGGCTCCCATGCCCGTACTTCCGGGCGCACAGGGCGCGACGGCGGCCATGATCGGCACCCAGAACGGCATGACCGCCCGCAGCGGCGGCTAGCACCCCCATTCCGAAACGACTCCGAAACGACATGGCAGGCGTATCCACGTTCAAGGACTTGACGAACTACGCCTTGCCATGTATGAACGATTTTTCCAATGTCTTGCCTGCGGCCCGTTCCGGCAGGCACAATCTGCCGTGCGGACACTTTCCCGCCTGAATGCGCCTATCTCGCGCCGGGTTGTTTGCCCCATGTCCGCAGCCGCTTTACGAAAGGAGATTCGACCATGAAAAGAACGTACCAGCCCAGCAAAATCCGTCGTGCCCGTACGCATGGTTTCCGTGCCCGCATGGCCACCGCCAGCGGTCGCGCCGTCCTGCGCCGCCGTCGCGCCAAGGGCCGCAAGCAGCTGAGCGCCTAGACCTGCGGCGGGGCGGGCCCTTGCCGTGCACACACGCCATGATGGCACAGCATCGACTGCCGAAGGAAGGGCGAATTCGCAGGCATGCGGATTACGCCCTCTGTTATGAGCAGGGGCGACGCCATCACACAGGGAATTTCATTCTCTTCATATTCCCACGTCCCGGCAGCGGAAAAACCCGTGTCGGGATGGCTGTTTCACGCAAGGTCGGCAATGCTGTAACACGCAATCGGCTCAAGCGCCTGCTGCGGGAATTTTATCGCCTGCATCAGGCTCTTTTGCCGTATGATAGCGACATCGTGACCGTGGCCAAGAAGCACGCGGGGCAATCCCGGCTGAATCTTGCGCTGGTCAGCGCCGAGCTGGAGCCCCTGCTCCGGCGGCAGCAGCACCGGCAGCGGGAGCAGCAGGAGGCCTGTTCATGCCGTCCCTGAAAACGGTTCTGCGCCACACGGTCATTTTGCCTATTCGGCTCTATCAATTGTGTCTTTCGCCATTGCTGCCCCCCTCCTGTCGATTCGTCCCCACCTGTTCCGCCTACGCCATTGAGGCGATTACCCGCCACGGACTGTTGCGCGGCGGATGGCTGACATTGTGCCGTCTGGCGCGCTGTCATCCCTGGGGCGGCTCAGGGTATGACCCTGTCCCTCCCGCGCGCCGGCGGCTTGCGGAACCTGTCTCTCACAGGAGTACCACCCCCGATGGAAGAAAATAGCAGCAGCAAAAATATCGCTCTGGCCATTGTACTTTGCCTTGCCGTGCTCTTCGGCTGGACCTTCCTTGCAGACCATATGGGCTGGGTTGCCAAGCCCGACCCGGAAGTGGCGGCACAGCAGCAGGCAGAGGCCGATCGCGCCAGACAGGAGAAGGCAGAGGCCGAAAAGGCCCGCACCTCTGTGCCGCTCACGGTCTTTAAGCCGGTTCCTGGACGGGACATTGTCGTCTCCACGCCGCTGTACGAGGCGGTTATCCACAGCGGCGGCGGCGTGGTGCGCTCCTTCCGCCTGAAGCACTACTCCGCCACCATCCAGCCTGATTCGCCGCTGGTCAATCTGGTGGACGCCACCACGGCGGAATCCGCGCCGCTGGGACTTGTCATCGACGGGGCCGCAACCTGGAGCCTCGGCCAGTGGGCCGTGGAAGCCGAACCGCAGGGCCCCCTTGCCGCCGGAGAGAATGCCGTGCTGCGCCTGGTGGGGGAAGTGAACGGCCTGCGCGTGGTTCGCGAGCTCCAGTTCAGCGCCGACAGCTACCTCATCCGGGAAAAGACCAGCCTCACTCCGCTGGGCGAGCAGACCCGCAGCACGCGTGTGGCCTACACCGTGGCCTCCGATGCCAGCAACGCCGGCGGCGGTCAGTACGACGCCATGCGCGTCGCCTGGTATCTGGACAACTCCCTCGGTCAGGAAAGCGATGCCGAGGACCTGACCAAGGGCGTCACCGCCACCGGCAACATCAGCTGGGCCGGCCCCATGAGCACCTATTTCCTGTCGGCCATCCTGCCCGGCAAGACGGACAACATCACCGTCAAGGGCCTGCTGCGGGGGGGCGTCTACCGCGTGGCCGTGGAAGCGCAGGACATTCAGCTCACGCCCGGCAACGCCACTGATCTGGAAGCTTCCTACTGGCTCGGTCCCAAGAAGCGCAAGCTGCTCATGGAAGTCTCCGAACCTCTGGCCGGCAGCGTCGAGCTCGGCATGTTCAGCATCATCGCCAAGGGACTGCTCTGGCTGTTGGAATTCTTCCATCAATACGTCAATAACTGGGGGCTGGCCATCATCCTGCTGACCGTGCTCATCAAGGCGGTTTTCTGGCCGCTCACGGCCAAGAGCTACGCTTCCATGGAGAAGATGAAGAAGCTCCAGCCCATGATGATGAACATCCGGGAGAAGTACAAGGACAACAAGGAGATGATGAACAAGGAGGTCATGGCCC
>CALVGJ010000134.1 GCA_944327045.1 uncultured Desulfovibrio sp. | reverse complement strand
CCGGTTTCCCCTGCGTGGACATCAAGGTCAACCTGGTCTTCGGTAGCTACCATGAAGTGGACTCCTCCGAACAGGCCTTCTATGTGGCCGGCTCCATGGCCATCAAGGAAGCCATGCGCCAGGCCGCCCCGGTGCTGCTTGAGCCCATCATGGACGTGGAAGTGGTGACGCCCGAAGAATACCTCGGCGACGTCATGGGCGACCTCAACGGCCGCCGCGGCCGCGTGCAGAGCATGGAAGCCCGTGCGGGCGGCGCGCAGAGCGTGCGCGCGCAGGTGCCGCTGGCCTCCATGTTCGGTTACGCCACCGACCTGCGTTCCCGTACGCAGGGCCGCGCCACCTTCACCATGCAGTTCGACCATTACGAGCGCGTGCCGCAGGCCATTGCCGACGAAATCCAGAAGAGCAAGAGCTAGCGCAACACCGCAACGTGATGTCTTGTTGATTGCAAGGGGCGGGAATTGTGTCCGAAAGGGCGGAATTCCCGCCTTTGTTCCATGTGCGTTTCAGCTTTGAAAAAGATGAAACGCGAGGCGGCGGCACAGCGCCGCCCGGCCCAAAGTGAGCGGAAAAACCGCGCTTTTTCCGCGAAACGCCAAGCCGTATGGTTTGAAACGCCAGGCGTTTCAAACGAAAAATGCTCATGTGTCCATCTTTCACGGGGTCAATGATGAAAAGCGATCTGCCTCAAGGATTCCGCGCCGGCGCCGCTGCCGCGGGCTTCAAGAAACCGGGCCGTAACGATATCGGCCTTATCGTCTCCGATCGTCCGGCGGTCATGGCCGCCCTCTTTACCACCAATGCCTTCAAGGCCGCTCCGGTGCAGGTCGGGCAGGAGATTCTGGCCCGCTACGGCACGGCCCGCGCCGTGCTGGCCAATTCCGGGCAGGCCAATGCCTGCACCGGCCGGGAAGGCCTTGAGAACTGCCGCGAGACGCAACGGCTGGTGGCCGAAGCCGTGGGCGTGCAGCCGCACGAGATCGTGCCCCTGTCCACCGGCGTCATCGGGGCGCAGCTCAAGATGGATTTGTGGCGCGCCGCCGTGCCCGCGCTGGCCGACAGCCTCGGCACGCAGGATGCCGAGGGCTTTACCCGCGCCTTCATGACCACGGACGCCTTTCCCAAGTTCGTGACCCGGCAGGTGCGCCTTTCCGGCGGTGAAGTGAAACTGGCGGGCATGGCCAAGGGCGCGGGCATGATCTGCCCCAACATGGCCACCATGCTCTCCGTGGTGCTCACCGACGCCGCCGTGGACCGCGAAGCCTGGCAGGACATGTTCGCGCGCGCCGTGGCCAAGACCTTCAACCGCGTCTCGGTGGACGGTGACACCTCGACCAACGACACCGTGCTCGGTCTGGCCAACGGGGCTTCCGGCGTCTCCGCGGCCGCCGCGCAGGACGCCCGCCTGCTGGAGGACGCCCTGACCGATGTGCTGGGCCGTCTGGCCTATATGCTGGTCAAGGACGGCGAAGGCGCCACCAAGGTCATGCACATCAGCGTTTGCGGCGCGGCCAGTGATGCGGACGCCGAACAGGTGGCGCGCACGGTGGCCCATTCCCAGCTCGTCAAGACCGCCATTTACGGACAGGACGCCAACTGGGGCCGCATTGTGGCGGCCGTGGGCCGCAGCGGCGTGGCCATCGACCCCGAGGCCGTGCGCCTGACCCTCTGCGGCATCGAACGCTTCCGCGACGGTCAGCCCGTCAATGATCATCTGGAAGACCAGCTTGCCGAACTGCTCAAGGGCAAGGACATCGAGGTGGGCATCGAACTGGGGGACGGGCCCGGCGTAGCCGCCGTGCATGCTTCCGACCTCAGCCATGATTATGTCAGCCTGAACGCCGATTACCGTTCCTGACGGAAATTTTCCCCAGTTTGCGGCTCCGGCCGCCCCTGTTTTGCAGCGGGAGGGCAGCCATCCTGACGGATGCGGCTCTCCCGCCGCTTTGCTGGAGCGCGGCCCCGCAAGCGGAACAAGTTGCCTTGCCGCTCTCCCTTTGCTAAACTGCACAGCCAATCATTTCTTTATTTTCTGGAGCAGCCCCATGGCCAAGAAACCGGCTCTCACCCCCGAAGAAGCCCGCGCGGAAGCCCTCGGCACCGCGCTTTCCACCATCGAGCGCAAGTACGGCAAGGGCGCCGTCATGAAGTTGTCCGATGACGCCCATGTCCAGATCGCGGTCATCCCCACCGGTTCCATCGGACTGGACCTGGCCCTCGGGGTCGGCGGCATCCCGCGCGGACGCATTACGGAAATTTTCGGCCCGGAATCCTCGGGCAAAACCACGCTTACCCTGCACATCATTGCCGAATGCCAGAAGATGGGCGGCACCTGCGCCTTTGTGGACGCCGAGCACGCCCTGGACGTCACCTACGCCAAGCGCCTCGGCGTCAATACCGACGAACTGCTGATCTCCCAGCCGGACTACGGCGAGCAGGCGCTGGACATTGCCGACATGCTGGTGCGCTCCGGCGCGGTGGATCTCGTGGTGGTGGACTCGGTGGCCGCGCTCATCCCGCAGGCCGAACTGGAAGGTGACATGGGCGAATCTCAGGTGGGGGGCCATGCCCGGCTCATGTCTCACGCCATGCGCCGCCTCACCGGCACCATCCACAAATCCCGCACCTCGGTGATTTTCATCAACCAGATACGCATGAAGATCGGCGCGCAGGGCTACGGCAGCCCGGAAACCACCACCGGCGGCAACGCGCTCAAGTTCTATTCCTCCGTGCGCATGGACATCCGCCGCATCCAGACCCTCAAGGACAAGGAAGAATCCTTCGGCTCGCGAACCCGCGTCAAGGTGGTCAAGAACAAGGTGGCCCCGCCCTTCCGCAGCGCCGTTTTCGACATCCTGTACGGACAGGGCATTTCCCGCGCCGGGGAACTGCTGGACCTCGGCCTTGACGCCAAGATCATCGAGCAGAGCGGCTCCTGGTTCGCCTTCGGTTCCGAAAAGCTGGGACAGGGCCGCGAAAAGGTGCGCGCCCTGCTGGAAGAGGATGCCGAATTGCGCGGACGCATCGAGGCACAGGTCATCGAGTTCCTGGGCATGCACCCGCAGGAATTCACGCCCTCGTCCGAGGAGCTTTCCGAAGAGGGGGCCGACGATCTGCCTCCGGAAGACCTGTAAGCCGTTTTGCTGTTTCGCCGTGCGGCCGGGTTCTGCCCGGCCGCTGACGCGGCGGCGGGACGGCCGCCCCCGCGCATCCCACAAAAGGAACTCCCATGCTGACTGCCAAGGAAATACGCCGGAAATATCTTGCCTTCTTTGCCCGCCACGGCCACCGCATCCTGCCGTCCGGGCCCATCATCCCCGACAATGACCCCACCCTGCTCTTCACCAATGCGGGCATGGTGCCCTTCAAGAAATATTTTACCGGGGAAGAAACGCCGCCCTGTACCCGCCTGACCTCCGCTCAGAAGTGCCTGCGCGTCTCCGGCAAGCACAACGACCTCGAAAACGTGGGCCGCACGGCGCGGCATCACACCTTTTTCGAGATGCTGGGCAACTTCTCCTTCGGCGACTACTTCAAACGCGGAGCCATCCGCATGGCCTGGGAGTTTGTCACCGTGGAGCTGGGCCTGCCCACGGAACGCCTGTGGATCACCGTCTACAAGGACGACGAGGAGGCCGAAACCATCTGGCGCGAGGAAATAGGCGTGCCCGCTGAGCGCATCATCCGTCTGGGCGAGAAGGACAACTTCTGGACCATGGGCGATACCGGCCCCTGCGGCCCCTGCTCGGAAATCCACTACGATCAGGGCGAGGACATGGCCTGCGGCCCGGACTGCGGTGTGGGCCGCTGCGACTGCGACCGCTTTCTGGAAATCTGGAATCTGGTCTTCACCCAGTTCGATCAGCAGGCCGACGGCAGCCGTCTGCCGCTGGCCCGGCCCAACATCGACACCGGCATGGGCCTCGAACGCATCGCCGCCGTCTGTCAGGGCAAACGCTCCAACTACGACTGCGACCTTTTTCAGGACATCATCGGTTACGCGGCGGAGCTGGCCCATGTGCGCTACAGCTTCAGCGCGCCGGAC
>CALVGJ010000133.1 GCA_944327045.1 uncultured Desulfovibrio sp. | reverse complement strand
GACGTTTCCATTTTCTGGCGGTACGCAGGCTTACGCCGAATCCCGCGGCGACGGCAGCGGCGGGCATACTGTCCATCCGCCGAACCATTTCCTCTCGACCTCTGGGCGTAAGTTTGGCATTCTTATGACAGTTCACCCTTTTCCTCGCTCGCTTGTTGGTTTGTCTGCTAACTTCCAACTTACCGAATGAGGAAAGGGTGAACAACCTATCGGAACACAACATCTAGGGCCTGTTACCCCTATTCGTTTCCTTTTGGGGGGAAGGAGCCCCCTCGCTCTGCTGTCGATGCCCGTAAAGCTCCTGCGTCGCCTAACGGGCACGGCCCGGCGGGCCGCCTTTCGGTCGCCGCCAGAGCTGGAGGGCTTCCCCTTCTCCCAAGCCCCCCATCCCTTCCCCAGCGCGCTTTTACCGGGGAAGAGTCAGGTACACGTGGCAACTCCGCCCCCAAAAGCAAGCGGGGCGTATATAGCTTATTCTCTTTATATATTGAAATTATTTGTAAAATTTATGTTAACAGGCCCTGGAAGCTGCACGGGCGGATGCTTGCCGGGAAAAGGCTTTCATGAAAAAAACGGGCTCCCTCTCCATGAAAGGGAGCCCGTTTATGCATGCTTGAGAAAGCCCTACGCCTGCTTCATCTGCTCGATAAGCGCGGACAGCTCCTGTGTCTGTTGGGCAAGTTCGGCCACGGACTGCGTTGCCGCGGCAAGTGCTCGCGCCGCCTGGTCGGACATGTTGTTGACCTCCAGCAACGAGCGGTTGACCTCATCGCTGGTAGCCGACTGTTCCTCACTGGCCGCGGCAATGGCCGAGACCTGATCCGCGGTGGAAATGGCCGTATTGACGATGCCTTCCAGCGCGCCGCCCGACTCGTGCGCATAGCGTGTGGCCTCTTCCACCTCGTGCACGGCGGTATCCACGGCGACCGTGCTCTTGGCCGTGCTGTCCTGAATGGCACGAATGGCATTGCCCACGTCCGCCGTTGAGGTCATGGTCTTTTCGGCCAGCTTGCGCACCTCATCCGCCACCACGGCAAAGCCGCGACCGGCCTCACCGGCCCGGGCCGCCTCAATGGCGGCATTGAGGGCCAGCAGGTTGGTCTGGTCGGCAATATCGGAGATGACGCCCATGATCTGATCAATGGCCTGAGCATGCTCGTTGAGCCGAGCCATGTCGTCGCGCAGGGCGGCGGAAACTTCGTGCACTCGCTGAATGCTTTCCAGTGCCTGCGTCACCACGGCAGCCCCGTCGGATGCCTTCTGTCGCGTCTCATTGGACATGAGCGAGGCATTACCGGCATTCTTGGCCACATCCTGCACCGTGGCGTTCATCTGATTCATGGCTGTGGCCGATTCGCCAAGGCGGTGCGCGGATTCTGTCGCCGTATTGCTGGCCTGCGTAATCTGGGTGGAAAGCTGGGTGGCGGCCGCACTGATGACGGCCACAATATTTTCCAGCTGACCGGCGGCCGCCAGCATGCCGTCCCGCTTGGCGTTGCGGGCCTCCTCAGCGGCAGCCTCGGCCCGCTCCATGGCTTCCTGCGAAAGCCTAGACGCCTCTTCCGCCTCCTCTGTCCGCTTGCGGACGTCGGCAAACATCTTTTTGAGGTTTTCCACGGTTTCCGTGATGCCCCTGGCCAGCAGGGAAACTTCATCCCCTCGTCCGGCAATATGCCGCATGTAATTCTGCTCTTCGGCCGAAAATTCCAGACAGCCCTCACCCACCTTGGCCACGTGCAGGGCCGCCTTGCGAACAGGCACGGCAACGCTGCGCGCCATGAAGCAGATGAGCCCGCCGATGATCAGGATGGCCACTACGGCGGCCACAATATTGCTCAGCAACAGCGTCCGCCCGCCACCGAGGATGTCCTGCTTTTCCACCGAGGCCAGCACATACCAGTCCAGCTCGGGCAGATAACGGAACGAGGCTATCTTTTCCACGTCGTTCCAGGAATAATCAAGGATACCGTTCTTGCGCGCGAGGATTTCCCGCACCCACGGCAGATTGCCGTCTTCATCCCCCACATAGTTACGGTTAGGGTGCATGTGCAGCAGCCCCGTGCCGTCATAAATCATGCTGATGCCGGTGGTGGAAAGGGTAATCTTGTCAGTGCACATCTGACCGATGGCTTCCAGATTCAGCGTAGCGACCAGCACGCCGATGCGTCTGCCCCGTGTGCCCTCAATGCCCACGGCCATGAGCGTCTGCGGCTTGCCGTCGCCGTCCTTGCCGTTTTCCGCGCTGAAGCCTTCCTGCATGGCTTTGCGGAAAAAGGCGCTGTCCGCCTGGGATTTGCCTACATGGTCAGTGTCGCTTCCGGAAAGAATGACGCCCTGGGCACTCAGCAGCTCAACATCCGTCACGAAACCGTAGAAGGTGACAAATTCCGCCAGTTCTTTCTGAATCTCGCTGACGGCAGCCTGATCCGCTTTCCCTTCAGCAGTTGCCGCAGTAAGAAAGTTGACGATGGCAGCGTTGCTGCCTTCATTGCGCAAGCCTGCACGCAGCAGACGCGTCATGGTGGTCAGCTCGCGCTGCTGCGATTCCACGGCAAGATACATTTCCTCATCAACACGCTGGCGCAGAAAATGATCAGCCAGCGTAGAACTGATGCCCGTAAGGCACAGCAGCCCGAGCAGTGTCGGCGCAAGTATGCCCAAGAGCATTTTGGGAAATAAACCCAGTTTCATGTCGCCTCCATGTCAGCATACCTACCTGCCGCGGAACGGCTCTTTCTGTCCCGCCATGCAGTTGTTCGCCCGGCCCGGCCGGTGACCTTCCCTGCCGGAAGGGCAGCGACACGGTATACGCCGGTTCATCAAGACTTATCGGCCATTTTGCCGATTCTTCAAGGACTAAAGCAAAATTTTTTCAACACAACGGAAAAAACCGCCGGACAGGCGGTTCTCCAGGGGGAGACGGCAGGGGCGGTTCTGGCCCCTGTACGCGCTCAGGCCTCTTCCCGCAGACGCTTGCCGCTCATGCTTTCCACATCCAGCCGCAGAACGCGGGTCGCCTTTCCGGCAGCATCGGCATACGCCGCACCGTCGAAACCGGCAGAGTATTTTTGGGCAATGCACAACAGGCCGTGGCGTTTTTCCTCCTCATCGCCCACTTCAGCCAGCGATCCTTCCAGCATGACGCTTTCGTACTCGATAGCGAATTTCTGCGGCACCACGCACGTTGCGCCGACTACCACGAAATGCGCTGCCTTGCCGGCATGCAGACAGTCCAGCTTGCGCCCCTCGCGTGCGCAGTGAATATACAGCGAAAGACGTTGCCCGTTCTCCTCCACAGCGTAGGTCAGCGGAATGCCGTAGGGCGTTCCTTCCGGCGTCAGCAGGGAAAGTACGCCGTATTCCCCCTGCCGGAGCACACGCAATGCGTCTTCTTCGGACAGCATCCTGTCCTTGCGGCGCATGGAATGCATACTGCCTCCTCCCTTGCGGCAGCCTTAGAGCATTTTCCGTTTGAAACGCTTTGCGTTGCAAACCATACGGCCTGGCGTTTCGCGGAAAAAGCGCGGTTTTGCCGCTCACTTTGGGCCGGGCGGCGCTGTGTCGCCGCCTCGCATTTTGCCTTTTTCAAAGGCCAAATGCTCTATTTGCCGCGTATCCAGTAGGTTTCAAAGCCATCATCCAGCCAGCCGTCCGCAATGGCGGAAAATCCCGCCGTCTTGAAAAGTTGCTGATATTCCCTCCGCGTCC
>CALVGJ010000132.1 GCA_944327045.1 uncultured Desulfovibrio sp. | reverse complement strand
GCCCGCGCCATCCAGGACGTGCTGGACGACATGGACAAGCCCGAACCCATGGACCGCCTCGTCTGCGGGGACGTGGGCTTCGGCAAGACGGAGGTGGCCCTGCGGGCAGCCTTCCGTGCGGCCTCCGAGGGGCGGCAGGTGGCTCTGCTCTGTCCCACCACCGTACTGGCCGAACAGCATTTCCAGACCTTCCGGGCCAGACTGGCAGGTTTCCCGGTCAACGTGGGCCTCTTGAGCCGCTTCGTGCCGCGCGCCCGCCAGAAAGAGACGCTGGCCGCGGCCGCCGCCGGACAGATCGACATTCTCATCGGCACGCACCGCCTGCTGTCGGCGGACGTCAGCCTGCCGCATCTGGCCCTGCTCATCCTGGACGAGGAGCAGCGCTTCGGCGTGCGCCACAAGGAAAAGCTCAAGGCGCTCAAAAAAAACGTGGACGTGCTGACGCTCACGGCCACGCCCATTCCGCGCACCCTGCAACTGTCCATGTCCGGCATCCGCGATCTCTCCGTCATCGAGACCGCGCCGCAGGAGCGCAAGCCCGTGGCCACGGCCGTGCTGCGCCGGGACGAGAACGTCCTGCGGCAGGTGCTGGAACGGGAAATTGCCCGGGAAGGGCAGGTCTTCTGGGTCTACAACCGGGTGCAGGGCCTGCCGCGCGTGGCCGAATATGTCCGCAACCTCGTGCCGCAGGCGCGTGTGGGCATGGCGCACGGCCAGATGGGCGAGGTGGAGCTGGAAGAGAATATGCACAAGTTCTGGCACGGGGAACTGGACGTGCTGGTCTGCACCTCCATCGTGGAGTCCGGGCTGGATTTCCCCCGCGCCAATACGCTGGTGGTGGATCAGGCGCAGATGTTCGGCCTCGGTCAGCTCTATCAGTTGCGGGGGCGCGTGGGCCGCAGCGACCGGCAGGCCTACGCCTTCTTTGTGGTGCCGGATGCCGAACGCCTTTCCGACGTGGCCGAGGAACGCCTGCGCATCATCATGGACATGGACTACCTGGGCGCGGGCTTTCAGGTGGCTATGGAAGACCTGCGCCTGCGCGGCGCGGGCAACATTCTGGGCGAGGTGCAGTCCGGGCACATGAGCCGCGTGGGCCTCGACCTCTATCTGGAAATGCTGGAAGAGGCCGTCTCCCGCCTCAAGGGCATGCCCGCCGCCATACAGACGGAAACAGAGCTCAATATCGGGCTGCCCGCCCACATCCCGCAAACCTACATTGCCGACGGTCGCGAACGGCTGCGCTGCTACAAGGCGCTTTCCTCCGCCGTGGACGGCGCTGCCCGCGAGGAAGTGGCCCTCTCCCTCCGCGACCGCTTCGGGGCCTTCCCCGTGGAGCTGGAAAATTTTCTGGCCGTGCTGGATTTCAAGCAGTTTCTGGGCGAGGTGCAGGTCCAGCGGGCCGACATTACGCAGGATCATGTCAAACTGGTCTGGGCGGACGGGCAAAATGCCGTGTCCCCGGAAAAACTGCTGGCCCTTGTCGCCGCTACGTCCGGCGCGCGCCTGCTGCCTCCGGCCGGACTCTTCTGCCCCCTGCCGCAGGGCATGAGCGTGGGCGAGGGGCTGAACGCCATCCGTGCCGGACTGGAGACCGCCCGCCTGCCTCGTTAGGGGCTGTTGGCATGATGCGTTCTTGTTTGGGGGGAAGGGAAACCCCTCGCTCTGCTGTCGATGCCCGTAAGGCTTCTGCGTCGCCTAACGGGCACGGCCCTGCGGGCCGCCTTTCGGTCGCGCTCTGCTGTCGATGCCTGTTGGGGGGAAGGGGAACCCCTCCGCCGGCGCGGGAGGTGTTCCCCTTCCCCCCAAGCCCCCCATCCCTTCCCCAGCGCGCTTTTATTCGGGGAAAGAGCGGGGGCGCAAGGTGACTCTCGCCCCCAAAGCAAGCGGAGCGTGTACAGGTTATTTGCTTTATCTAGTGAGATTATGTTAAAATTTGTATTGGCAAGTCCTAGCAGGCACGGCCTGCGGCCGCCATTCGGTCGCCGCCCGCGCAGGCGGAGGGGTTCCCCTTCCCCCCAAACAAACAGCGAACAGTGTTAACAGGCCCTAGCCGTAGAGAGGAAGCCATGCCCCATAGCGCCATTCTCCCTGATCCCCGCAACGGCAGGCGGCGGCCGCCGCTGCGCTTGTGCTGTCTCCTGCTCCTGAGCTGTCTGCTGGCGGCCTCCTGCGTGGAGAGCAGCCTGCCGGACGGCGCGGTGGCCAGCGTCAACGGCAAGACCATCACCCTGCGTCTGGTGCAGGCCCTCATGGACAGTCGCTCCGTGGATATGGGATCGCTGGAGGCCTCCACGCCGGAACGCATGAAGAATCAGTACGGCGAGGCGCTGGGAACGCTCATCATCGCCTGTCTTGCCGAAGAGGAGCTCGCCGAACGCGGACAGTCCGTCAGCGAGGAGACCGTCAGGCGCGAGGAGCAGATCATCCGCGAGGATTACGAGGATGAGGACCTGAACGCCTATCTGGAACGGGAGGCCCTCGACTATGAGGACTGGCAGCGACTGCTGCGGGTGCACCTGACCATGCAGGCCTTTGAGCGGCAGGTGCTCTTGCCGGGCATACGCATCAGCGTGGATGAGGTGCGCGCCTATCACGCGGCCAACGTGGAGCGCTTCCGCGTGCCGGAGCACATGATGCTCTGCTTTCTGGCCGCCGAGGACAAGGCCCAGCTCGAGGGCTACTGTCGCCGCTTCCCCACCGGACGGGAAAACGTGCCCGACGGGATGCGCGTGCAGTGTCTGGACATGGAGGAATCCGAACTGCCGCAGCCGGAACGCAAGGAAGTGGCGGCCATAGGAGAGGGTAAGTGCGGCAAGATTCGCGAGGTGGACGGCAGCTTTCGGGCCTTCGGCGTGGTGGTGCGCCACGAGGGCGGCGTGCAGCCCGCGGCGGCGGTCTATCCGTTCATCGAGGGGGCGCTGCGGGAGCAGAAGTTGCGGGCCGCCTTCGGCGAATGGCTGGAGCGGCGGCTGGCGCACGCTGATATCCGGGTAGCCCCCGCCCTGCGGACGGTGCTGGAAGACATGGCCCGTCGTTCCCGCGAGCGGGAAGCGCGCAAGGCCGCTCCGGCAACGGAACATGCCGCGCCCGCTGGAAAAAAGCCCGCGCCGGAGGCGGACGAAGACGCCGCCGGAAAAAAAACGGAGACGCGGGGAGCGGCCTCCTGATGTCGCCGTCTGACGGGAAACGGGGCGGACAGCCCATTGCCTTTTGGGCGGATTGCGGCTATTGGCAGAGGATTCAGCCTATATCGTGTGGGGGAGCATCGTCGTGAAAAAAATTCTTCTGTTTCTGTTGTGCCTGCTGGTCATGACGACCTGTGCGGAGGCCGCCCAGCTCAACAATGTGGCTGCCGTGGTCAACGGCAAGATCATCACCATGTTCGATCTGCAGAAGGCCGCCATGCCGGACCTGGCGCGGGCTCGCCTCAACCCCAATGATCCCAAGCAGAGCAAGCAGGTCAATGAGGTGCTCCGCAAGGCGCTGGATAACCTCATCATCAATATGCTGGTGGAGCAGGAAGCCAAACGCCTCGACGTGACCGTCTCGGACAATGAAGTGGATCAGGAACTCGTCAATATCATGAAGGAGCGCCGCCTCACGCGCGACCAGTTCGAGGCCCAGCTCAAGCGGCAGGGGCTTTCCCTTGCCGAGCTGCGCGAAACCTTCAAGAGCAACATCATGCGGCAGAAGATCATGGGCATGCAGGTCGGCCGCAAGGTGGTGGTGACGCCGGAGGAAATCCGGGCCTATTACAACAAGCACAAGAACGAACTCTTTCTGCGCGACGGCCTGCACATGGGGCTGATCGTCTACCATCCCAATACCAATGCGGGCAGCATCGCCGCGCAGATCAAATCCGGCAAGCTGAGTTTTGCCGAGGCCGCGCGCAAGTATTCCGTGGGGCCCAACAAGGAAAAGGGCGGCGACATGGGCCCGGTGGAATGGGACAAGCTCAACCCCGAATGGTCCGAACGCCTGAACGACATGCGCCCCGGCGACGTGACCCCTCTTTTCAACATCCAGAAGAACATCAAGGCGCAGGTAGTGCTGTTCCGCCCCGGCGCCACCGGCCCGGACAAGCCGCTGACGCTGGAAGAGGCCACGCCCCAGATCGACGCCATCCTCCGTCAGCCCAAGGCCATGGAACGCTTTGAGGACTATATCGGCCAGTTGCGCAGTCGGGCCGTCATTGATATCCGGCTGTAGCTGGCAGAGAGGAACGAACATGAATCTGGAAGAACTGGGCGCTGTCCTCAGGGCGGAGCGAGAACGGCGGGGCCTCGGCATCGAGGATGTGGCCAATACCCTCAAGATCGGCGCGCGTCAGCTGCGGGCGCTGGAAGAAGCGGACCTGGCATCCCTGCCGCATATGGCCTACACCCGTGGTTTCATCCGTTCCTACGCCACCTTTCTCGGCCTCTCGCAGGCCGAAATCGAAGATGTGCTGCACAGCCTTGCACCACAGGAAAATATCGTGGCCTCCCAGGCCGTCTACACCCCCGCCGACGAAAGCGGCAACGCATCCGGCGGCAAGTTCTTTTCCCTGCTTGTGGTGCTGATCATCCTTGCGGGCGGCGGCTACTTCCTCTGGAACAGCGGCCTTGCCCAGAAGGGAATGGACATGCTGCGCGGCACCGCCTCGGAAGCTCCCCAGGTGGCACGTCCCTCCGGCCTGCCCGACGAGACGTCCCCCGCGGACGACGGCAACAGGGAAAGCGGCAGCGAGGCGTCGTCCGAAACGCCGCCCGCCGCCCAGCCGCCCCTGTCGGCTGCCCCGGCTGCCGCCCCCGCGTCTCCCCCGGTGCCGTCCTCGCCCACTCCCGCCCCGCGAACGGAAACGCCCGCCGCGGCGGAGACGTCCCCGGCCGCTTCCGCTCCCGTCGCGGCCGCAACCGCCGCCGATACGGCCACCACAGAAACGGCAGGCGATGTGCAGCCCGGACAACACAAGGTTATCATCATCGCCACCGAAGAATGCTGGATTCATTCCAGCGCCGACAAGACCGATGTCCGCCAGTTCTCGCTCAGCAAAGGCGATACCTTTGCCCTGACTTTCAGTACCCGCCTCGAGCTCAAGCTGGGCAACGCCGGTGGCGTCCGTATCCGCTATGACGGCAAGGAAATGCCGCCCGCCGGTACGTCAGGGCAGGTGCGCAACCTCGTTTTCCCGCCCCAGAATTAGACGGGGTGAGGGCCTTTGTTACGCGGGGGAGGCGGGGCGCTTTTTGAAAAAAGCGTCCCGCCTCCCCCGCACCCCCTCCACCCCGCAAAAACTTTTGCTCTGGAGCGGGCGCAGGTCTTCGGCTCTGAACCGTCGGACAAGGTATTTCGTCAGGACACGTCCTGACCGGAAAAGAAAACCGCGCCGGGCACGGCAGCCGCTTCCCCGTCGGTGCCCACAAGCGTTCCCAGAACATTTTCAGTGTGAAACGCTTCGCGGTTCACACCATACGGCCTGGCGTATCACGGAAAAAACGCGGTTTTTCCGTTCACTTTCGGCCGGACGGCGTGGTGCCGCAACCGAACACACGGAAAAACCACGCTTTTCCGTCGTGTGCGGGCAGCGTCAGCATGGAAATTGGACACAATTCCAATGCGAATCCGCTCCAAGACCTGAGAGCGTTTTTTCTCTGTGTCGCCGGGCGACGGTGGAGCAGGGGGAAGGACGCGGCGAGCAAGTATCCTGCCATTGACCCCGGCAAGAGTTTTTGAAGGGATGGGGGTGTGGGGGAAGGGGGACTTTTTGCAAAAAGTC
>CALVGJ010000131.1 GCA_944327045.1 uncultured Desulfovibrio sp. | reverse complement strand
GCCGGGGATGCTGGAGAAAAATGGTCAGCAGACGGTATTCCGCGCCGCTCAGCGGCATGATGACGTCATCGGCGGTCAGCAGGTGCCGGGCCGTGGTGTCCAGCCGCCAGGAGGCAAAGCGCAGTATGCCGCCCTGCGGGGCGGGGGACTCGCTTTCGCTGCCGCTGCGGCGCAGCACCGTGCGGATGCGCGCCAGCAGTTCGCGCGGCTCAAAGGGTTTGCCCAGATAGTCGTCCGCGCCCAGCTCCAGACCGACGATGCGGTCCGTGCTGCCGTCCAGCGCGGAAAGAAAGATGGTCGGCACGCGGGATATTTCCCGCAGGCGTCGCAGAACGGCAAAACCGTCATCCCCCGGCAGCATGATGTCCAGCACCACAAGGTCCGCCGGACTGTCGTTCCAGAGCGCAAAGAAGTCCGCCGCATTGTGGGCGGTGCGCACCTGAAAGCCGTTTTCGGAAAGGTACTCCTGCAGCAGCTCGCAGATTTCCACATCATCGTCCAGAAGATAGATGCGTTTTACGGTCTCCATGTCTTGCTCCGGATGACGTTCAGGGGAGGGGCCGTCCGCATGCCGCGCACAGGGCGGGCGCGAGGCCGAAAAGTGCCCGCGTGGGCGACATGCCGTACTCCGTCAGGCTTGCGGTCGGGGGCTGTTCGTTCCTTTTAGAGCAGTTTAGAGCAATTCCACATTGAAAATGTGGATTGCTCCGGTAGTCGCGAGAGCGACTACCCGCAACCGAACACACGGAAAAACCACGCTTTTTCCGTGGTGTGAGGGCAGCGTCAGCAGGGAAATTGGACACAGTTTCCCTGCGAATCCGCTCTAAGTTTGAACCGCTTTGCGTTTCAAAACCATATGGCCTGGCGTTTCGCGGAAAAACGCGGTTTTCCGCGCACTTTGGGCAGGGCGGGCTGTGCCGTCGCCTCGCATTTTGCCTTTTTCAAAGGCAAAATGCTCTATCACAGGATAGCTCAAGACAGAACCGGCGGCAAGTCGGGGGCGACCGGGGAACGCTCAGGCTGGATCGGCCAGAACCGGGACGGAGGCCGGGGCAAAGAGCCTGTCTGCCAGCTTGCGGTGCGCGGCGGGCATGGCCAGCGTCTGCAATTCCTGCGGGCTTGCCCAGCGGTAGGCGCTGGCGGCGGTCAGGACGGGCGGGACGGGCAGGCCGTCGGCATCCCTTGTCCAGGCGTCCGCAGCCAGAGCCACGCCGAAACAGTGCAGGGTCACGCGGTAGGTGGTGTAGCCGTGCCGGATGATGCCGTAATCATCCGTTACCTGTACGGCAAAGCCGGTCTCCTCGTGATGCTCGCGCACCACGGCCTGCCGGGGTTCCTCGCCCGGCTCCACCCGGCCGCCCGGAAATTCCCAGAGGCCGCCCCAGGCCCCGCGATCGCAACGCTTCTGAACGAAGATGCGTCCCTCGTGCCGCAGCACTCCCGTCACCACATCCAGCAGCACTGTATCGGCCTTGCGGCCGGGCACGGGGCGCTCGTGCACGATGCCCAGATGACGGGACAGGCAGAAGTCGGCCAGCGGGCAGCATTCGCAGCGGGCCTTGCGGCCGCAGACCAGCGCGCCCAGTTCCATCATGGCCTGATTGTGGGCTCTGGCCTGTGCGGGCGGCAGGAGCCGCTGCGCCAGATCGGCGATGCGTGCGGCGGCGTTCTTTTCCTTCACCGGGGCATCCACGTCGAAAACGCGGGCGATGACCCGTTCCACATTGGCGTCCACACAGGCCACGGGCTGCTCGAAGGCAATGCTGGCAATGGCCGCCGTGGTATACGGCCCCACGCCGGGCAGGGCGGCAATGTCCTCCCGCCTGTGGGGAAAGACCCCGCCGTGCTCGTCGCGGATGCGGCGGGCCGCCGCCAGCAGGTTGCGGGCCCGGGAATAGTAGCCCAGCCCTTCCCAGGCATGGAGCACCTCCTCTTCCGAGGCCGCCGCCAGCGCCGCCGGCGTGGGAAAGCGCTCCATCCAGCGCTGAAAATAGCTGACGCCCCGATCCATCTGCGTCTGCTGCAGCATGATTTCCGAGACCCAGACTTCATAGGGGGTATAGGTCTTGCGCCAGGGGAGGTCCCGCCCGTGGGCGGCAAACCAGCGCAGCAGAGCCTCCCGCATCTGCGGCAGATGCTCCAGCGGGGCAAGATGACCCGGCGGCGGCACGGCGCCGGTGACCGGCAGCGGCATTTGAGAAGTTTTTTTGCTCATGGGCCCAGCCTACACCCCGGCAGGCACATTGTCATCAGGCGGCGCTTGGCATATACTTTCCGGACTCGTCGGCCGCAGTGCCGCGGGCACACTCATCGCAAGGAGAACCCATGTCCGAGAACCCCACGGTGCTGCTGGAAACCACGTCCGGCGACATCCTCATTGAACTCTTTCCCGACAAGGCCCCCGAAACCGTTGCCAACTTCCTCCAGTATGTGGATGACGGCTTTTACAACAATACCATTTTTCACCGCGTCATCCCCGGTTTCATGATTCAGGGGGGCGGACTCGGCGCCCGCATGGACGAAAAGCCTACCCGTGAGCCGGTCAAGAACGAGGCCGACAACGGCCTGAAGAACGAGCGCGGCACCATCGCCATGGCCCGTACCCGCGAGCCCCACAGCGCCACGGCCCAGTTCTTCATCAATCTTGTGGACAATGATTTTCTG
Source organism: uncultured Desulfovibrio sp. (assembly GCA_944327045.1). GTDB lineage: Bacteria > Desulfobacterota > Desulfovibrionia > Desulfovibrionales > Desulfovibrionaceae > Desulfovibrio. The sequence continues at coordinate 20,281 of CALVGJ010000131.1, read as the reverse complement.
GATCACAGCGAGCCGACGGTGGACGGCTGGGGGTACTGCGTGTTCGGCAAGGTGGTGGACGGCATGGACGCCGTGGACAAGATCGCCAAGGTCAAGACCAAGGCCGTGGGCGTGCACGAGGCCGTGCCGACGGACATGGTGCTCATTACCGGCGCAAGCCGTTTTGAATAGGACGAAAGCATCATGGCCCGAACGCTGACGACGGCTGCGGCCGTGCCCTTTGCCCATGCCTGGAGCCTGCTGGAAGCCTATATGGATGCCTGCCCCGACGCCATCTGGGAAGAGAAGCATGGCGGCTGGCCGGTGTGGCAGCAGATGCTGCATGCGGTGACGGTGCTGGATTTCTTTACCTGCGGCGATCAGCCGCTGCTGCCCGCTCCGGCCCCGCAGGACGTGCTCATGCTCACCGTGCAGGGGACGGAGAAAGTGGACAAGGCCGGACTGCGCGCCTATATGGCGGCGGTTCGGGGCCGGGTGGACGCCTGGCTGGCGGCGCTGGACGATGCCGCACTGTCCGTGAAAAATGAACGCCTGAGCGCGGCGCTGGGGTTTGAGGTCAGCGCCATGTGGGTGCTGGTCATGCTGGCTTCGCATACGCAATACCATCTCGGTTCGTGTGATGCGGCCTTGCGGGATCATGGCCTGCCCGGCGTATTTTAGATCGTTTTGCCGTTGAAATAGGCAAAACGCGAGGCGGCGGCACAGCGCCGCCCGGCCCGAAGTGAGCGGAAAAACCGCGTTTTTCCGCGAAACGACAGGCCGTATGATTTGAAACGCTTCGCGTTTCAAACGGAAAATGCTCTAAGGAACGTGAATGGTGACGTTTCGGGAAGGGCGGCGCGCAGGCGTCGCCTTCCCGAGCAAGCGTGCTCACGGAGAACAGTATGAGAACGTATCTTGCCGGTTTCGTCCTTTCGCTGGCGGCGGTGGGGCTTTTCCTGCCTGTCGCCGTGCGGGCCGAGGACGAGAAAATCGATCCGACAACCTATATTTGCGCGGAATATGTGGCGCTCGCCTCCACGCAGTCCGCGCCACCGCTCTTCCAGAGCCTGCAAATCGACGGTTTTGTGAGTTCCAACATCGGCAAGACCGTGGCGGACCCGCGCATGGTCATGAGCCTCATGGCCCGGACATATGCCGTCTGCCAGCGGGACCCCACGGCCGTGACGGCCGACGTCTGGCAGGAGATGAAACTGGAACTTTCCGATCCGCTGGATGAGCACTGGAAGGCCGATACGACCACCTGCCGCCAGTACAATGACAACCCTGACGACGGCAGCGGCTTTGTCATCTGGCTGGACGGTTACAACCGTCATTACAACGTGACCGAGAAGTCCGTTCTGGACAATCAGAAGACGCTGGACGCCTTTCTTGCCGCCTGCAAGAAGAAGCCCGACGCCCGCATGATCGACGTTATGCAGGAAACGCTCAAGAATACCAAGTAGATCGTTTCCCCGCTCGGACAGGAACGGGGCTGCCTGAGAGGGCGGCTCCGTTTTTTGTTGCTGCCGGGTCAGCGGTCTTGCGAGGCTTCCTCCAGGGCGGCACGCAGGGCGTCGCAACAGCGGCGAACGCCGTTCAGATCGAATTCATTGACGGCTTGCAGCAGTTGGACCAGCTGTTCCGTCAGGCAGGTGCCCCGTGCTCGTTCCAGCAGCTGGGCGGCAAGGCTTTCCGCCGTGCCCCAGTCCCGTTCCATCACGTCGGGCAGGCCGGTCAGGGTGGCGGCAGCGGCGGAACGGATATCGGGCGGAACCGGCGCACAGCCCTGTTCCCGCGGTTCTTCTTCGCTGCAATAGGCAAGGATGGCCTGTCGGCTTTCGTCCAGTGCCTGCAGAAAGCGATGCGTCTTTTCCGGGTCGGGCGTCTGTCGCAGCAGGGTATTTTCCATGGCCGTGGCGTAGTCGGCAAAGCGGGCAAGTCCCAGGTTGGTGGCTACGCCCCGCATGGCATGGATGAGCTGAAGCAGTTCTTCCAGCCTGCCGTCCTGCAGAAGGCTGCGGATTTGCACCGTGCAGTCGGCGTAGCGGTGGGAGAAGCGCTGCAACAGGGAGCGGTAAAGGCGTTCGTTGCCGGCAACGGCGGCAAGGCCGTCCGACGGACTGAGCAGGGGCAGCGCCTCGTTGCCGGACGCGGACTCGCTTTCGCCACTGTGCGTTTCATGTGGGGCGGCGGGCGCCTCAGCGGAGGCGGGCAAGCCGCAGGGAAGCCATTTTTCCAGGGTGTCCCGCAGTTTGGCGGGATCGACCGGCTTGGTCAGATAGTCGTTCATGCCGGCGGCCAGACCGGCAATGTGCGAGCCGGAATCCGTGTGGGCGCTCAGGGCAATGATGGGCAGACTTTGCGGAGAATGGCCGTTGCCGCGGATGCGTCGGGTGGTTTCCATGCCGTCCATCACCGGCATCTGCATGTCCGTAATGATCAAATCCGGTTGCTGCCGTTCGGTCAGCTGTATGGCTTCCTCGCCATTGGCGGCCAGGCTGACCCGGCAGCCCATCTGGGTAATGAGTTCCTGCAGAATTTCACGGTTGATCTCATTGTCGTCCACCACAAGAATATGGGGGCAGGGTCTGGGAACGGCGGGGATTGAGCTGTCGTCTTCCAGGTCGGCGTCCGTGGACGGGAGGCCTTCGCAGGCGAACAGCTGACAGAAGGCCGGGTGGGGCGTCCCCTTTTCCAGCACGGGCAGGGACAGGCTGAAACGGAGGCTGCTTCCCTGCTGCTGAATTTCCAGCTCAAGCCGTCCGCCCAGCAGGCGGACAAGCTGGTGCGCAAGGGCAAGGCCCATGCCGATGCCGTTTTCCGTACGGGTCAGGGAGCTGTCCCCCGAGGCCAGCGGTTCAAAGAGGTGTTTGCGGGCTGTTTCGCTGAAGCCGGGACCGTTGTCCGTGACGGCAAAGCGCACCAGAGCGCGAGCGCTGCGGTCAGCATCCGCGGGCGGCGGCAGAACGCAGGCGGACAGGACGACGGTTCCCCGTCGGCTGTAGCGCAGGGCATTGTCCAGCAGATTTTCCAGCACCCTGCGCAGGCGCAGGGCGTCGGTCAGCACCTGCACGGGCAGATCGGGGGCCGCATCCAGCGCCAGACCGAGACGGCGCTGCCGGGCCACGGCCGCAAAGGGACGGATGGTTCTCTCCAGCAGTTCGACAAGCCGCACGGGCTGATCGTCCGGACGCTGCCGGTCGTCGGCCAGGCTGGAAAATTCGAGAATGCGGTCTATCATGCTGGTCAGCCGCCCGCCGGACTGCTGAATTTGCCGCACATAGCCCTGCTGGCGGGGCTGGAGGGGCGTCTTGAGCAGGAGGAAACTCATGCCCAGAAGTTCGTTGATGGGGGTGCGCAGTTCATGGCTCATGCGCCGCAGCAGGTCCTCCCGCGCGGCCAGCGCCTGCCGGGAAAGCCGGGTGGCCTCCTCGGCCTCGCGGCGGGCAAGCTCCGCCTGTCGGCAGTTCTCGCGCGACTGCCTGTCCGCCATGTCCAGCGCCCGGATGCGGGCCTCAAGATCGTCCTGCAGGCCGCAGAGGGCCCGAAAGATGTCGGAAAGCTCGTCCTGATGATCCGGCAGGGGGCGGGGAACATGCTCTCCCCGGCGGGAGGCCAGCACATACTTGTGCATGTCGCGCAGGGGGTTGATGAAGCGTCGTTCCCGCAGGCGCATGAAGATGACGATCAGGATGCCGATAACGGCAAGGGCTCCTGTACAGGCCCAGGCGACCACCTTGAGGCTGCACCGCAGTTCCTCGGCATGAAGGGTGATGTTGCGGCGCAGGAGATGGCGGAAGTCCCGGCATTGCTCGATAATCATGTCGAACTGACGGCGGATGTTGTGCGCCGCCAGAAAGTCCTGCATGGCCTGCCGGGAGGCTTCGGGCATGACGTGAGGACGATCGCGGATCGGCATATCGCCCGCGGCCTGCCGGGCAGCCTCGCTGATCTGATCGGAAAAGTCCTTGTACTGCGTGACCGTATTGGTCAGCAGCGTCCGGGGCATGGGGGCAAGAGGAAGCTTTTCCACCGTGGACGGCAGTTCCGGCAAATCCAGTGCGGGGTCTTCCCGCCGGGGCAGGACGCCCTGATCCTGAAGCCGGATTTCCTCCAGCAGGGCCAGCAGCGTTCTGTTGCCCGTGCGGGCGAATTCCCGGGCCAGCGCATACTTGGTACGGGCGCGGTATTCAATATGGCTGGAAATGTCATAGGCCTGGCCTACTTCATCGAGGCGGCTGCCCCTGTCGTAGAGGTCCATGCCGAGCGTGAAGAGCGAGGCGCAGAAAAGGGTCGTCACCGTCAGGAGAAGAATATTCCAGCTGCGTGTCAGGGCGCGGATAGTCATGAAGCATACACCGTACTTGAAGTCAGCGGCAATGTAGCATAGGCTCCGGCGAAAATCATCCGTCGCCCTGCAGGCCCCTTTCCGCAACCTTCACCCCTCATCGCCATGCCCTTCCTGCAACGAATCTGGCCGCATCTGGCCCTGCTGCTGGCCATGTGCTTCTGGAGCACATCCTATCTGGCCATGCGCATTGCCCTGACAGCCCTTGATCCGCACAGTCTCATGCTGGGACGCATGGCCGTGGCCACGCTGGTGCTGGTTCCCCTCTGGCCGCACCTCTGGAAGGCGCTCCGACGGCACGGACAGTGGCGCTGGCTCCTGTTCATGGGCTTGTGCGAGCCGGGCTGCTATTTCCTGCTGGAGACCAATGCCCTGCGGTTCACCACCGCGTCACAGGCGGGCATGGTCATTGCCCTCATGCCGCTCTTTGTGGGGCTGCTGGCCTGGTTTACCCTGCGTGAACGTGTGGGGGCGCAGGGCTGGTGCGGCTTCGGGCTGGCCGTCGGCGGGGTAATCTGGCTCACGCTGGCCGCCGCGCCCCAGACCAGCGCCCCCAATCCTCTGCTGGGTAATATTCTCGAGGGGCTGGCCATTTTCTGCGGTTCCGTCTACACGGTGACGGCCCGGCATCTTTCCGCCTGCTATTCCCCCTTGCAGATCACGGCGGTGCAGTCGCTGGTGGGGCTTGTCTTCTTCGGGGCGCTGCATCTGCTGGTGCCGCTGGAGGTAACGCCGGTACAACTGGGCATTGATCTGCCGGAATGGGCCGCCTGGGCCGCCGTACCCTATCTGGGCTGCGTGGTCTCGCTGGGGGGCTACGGGTTGTACAACGTGGGCGTGCATCGCCTTTCGGCGGCGCAGGCAGCCGCCTACACCAACCTGATTCCGGTGCTGACCCTCCTGCTCGGCGTCTGGCTGCTGCGGGAGGTCTTTCTGCCTGCCCAGTACGCGGCCTCGGCGCTGATTATCGCCGGGGTGCTGCTCAGTCAGTGGCGCAGAGGCTGACGCCCGGATATTTTGCGGCGGATCGGGGGAAGGCGGTCTTGCCCTTCCCCCGATACTCTGCAATAGAGCATTTTCAGTTTGAAACGCTGTGCGTTTCAAATCATACGGCTTGGCGTTTTGCGGAAAAAAGGCGGTTTTTCCGCTCTCTTTCGGCCGGGCAGCGCTGTGCCGCCGCCTCGCCTTTTGCCTTTTTCAAAGGCAAAAGGCTCTAGCGTTAACAGGCCCTAACAGGGAAGCCCCTGTTCCCGGCGGCGCGTCTTGAGGTCTTCCAGAACGGCCAGGGGGACGCGCAGTCCGCCGTAGCCGGAGCCGAGGCGGATGCGGGGCTTGTTGCGGCCGTGGTAGTCGCTGCCGCCGCTCAGGCCCAGCCCCAGCCGGTGGGCCAGCTCCACGCAGGTGCGGATGTCGGCATCCGAATGCTCGCTGTGATAGGCCTCGATGGCGCTCAGGCCGCAGGCTTTCAGGCGCAGGACAAAGGCTTCCAGCCAGTCCGGGGGCAGCGGCTGCAGGCAGGGATGGGCAAGGCAGACCGTGGCCCCCAGCCCGGCCATGAGACGCACGGCCTCTTCCGGTTCCAGCACTTCCTTGGGCAGATAGGCACGTCCGCCGCTGCCGAGGTACTCGCGGAAGGCGGCATCCATGCTCGGCACCACGCCCTTTTTGACGAGCAGGGCGGCAATATGGGGGCGACCCACGCTTTCGCCCTGCGCCTCGTGCAGCAGTTCATCCATGCTGATGGCGATGCCGAGGGTGGCGAGTTTTTCCAGAATATGCGCGTTGCGGTTGTCGCGTTTATGGCGCACGTCGGCCAGACGGGCTTCCAGCGCATCGGCCTGCCGGGGAAGCCAGAGTCCGAGGATGTGCATTTCCCCGTGTTCGGTGCGGGTGGAGAGTTCGCAGCCGCGTATGAACTCGATGTGGTGACGTCCGGCCTCGGCCTCGGCCTCATCCAGACCGGAGAGCGTGTCGTGGTCCGTCAGGGCCACGGCGGCCAGACCGGCGGCGGCCGCTCCGGCAACCAGTTCCGCGGGGCTGTCCGTACCGTCCGAGGCCTGGCTGTGGGTATGAAGATCAATAAACTGCATGGTCGTCTCCTTCGGATTCATTTCATCCGTTTTGCCGGGAAATGGCAAGGGCGATCGCCCCTTGATGTGCGGGCGGGATACGGCTATGTTTTGCCTCGTTATTTCTGATTCGGAGGTGCTCTTGCGCATGCAGACCGAAGAGCTTTTGCGGATACTGGCCTGTCCGCGCTGTCACGGTGAACTGACGGCGGAAGGCCGGGCGGACGAACCGGCGGGATTTGCCTGCAGCGCCTGCGCGGCGGTCTATCCCGTGCGGGACGGCATTCCCGTCATGCTGCTGGAAGAGGCCGTGCCGCTGGACCGCTGGCGGGCCGAGCATCCCGCCGGGTGACCGGCACCCGCACGCCGCATTTCGCGGACGTGCCCCGACGTTTTTCAGGAGGCATCATGCGTCTTCTCATTGCTTCTGATCTGCACGGCTCGCTGGAAAGCCTGAATTTCCTGCGGGAACGTGCCGCGGCTCTGCAGCCGGATTTGCTGGTGCTGCTGGGCGATCTTGTGTATCACGGGCCGCGCAATCCGCTGCCCTCGGGCTATGACACTCTCGGCGTTCTGGATACGTTTGCCGCCGTCGAGTGTCCGTTGCTGTCCGTGCGCGGCAACTGCGACGGCGAGGTGGACATGAATCTGCTGCCCTTCGCCACATCGGAGAATGCCTGGCTGTCCGTGGACAATCTGCGCGTCTTTGCCTCCCACGGGCATTTGCTGCCCGATGTGCCGCCCATGCCCGCCCGCTTCCCGCGAGGGACGGTCTTCCTGCGCGGCCATACGCATATTCCGCGCGGCGAAACGCGGGACGGCTACCATTTCTGGAATCCCGGCTCGCTCAGTCTGCCCAAGGGCGGCTCGCCCCGCAGCTATGCCGTCTATGAAGACGGCTGTTTCCGGGTGCTGGACATGCAGGGGCGGGAAGTGCTGCGCCACTGGCCGCGCCAGAACGATTGAGCGGGGACGGCATGGCAGTTTCCGTGACGGCATGGCCGCCCCTGTTTGCCCTGCCCGACGGCTGGGAACTGGTGCTGGCGTCGCATTCTCCCCGGCGGAGGCAGTTTCTGGACGAGTGGGGGCTTGCCTACCGGGTCGTTACCGGCCGGGATGAGGAGCCGCGTCCCCGTGACGGCGAGGCGCCGGCGGACTACGCCCGGCGGGCGGCCCGGGCCAAGGCGCTGGCCGCGGCGGAGGCGGCCGGTGCGGCCGCGGGCCCGCGGGTGCTGCTGGCGGCGGACACCATTGTGGCGCTGGACGGGGATATCCTCGGCAAGCCCGCCGACCGGGATCACGCATTATCCATGCTGCGCCGCCTTGCCGGGAACGTGCACGAGGTCATCAGTGCGGTTTGCCTGCTGGGCCCGCGGGATGAGGAAATTCTGTTTCATGACGTAAGCCGCGTGCGCTTTGCGCCGTGGCCGGAAGAGGTGCTGGCGGCCTATGCGGCTACCGGTGAGCCGGACGACAAGGCCGGTGCGTATGCCATTCAGGGACAGGGGGCCGTACTGGTGGAAGCCGTGGCGGGTTCCTGGAGTACGGTGGTCGGGCTGCCCGTGAGTCGGCTGGCACAGGAGATGCTGTCGCGCGGCTGGCTGACGCCCGCACGGCACGGCATTGCCTCCTGACGGACGCAGATTCGGCAAGCAAAGGGGACCGTTGTTGCGGTCCTTTTTTTGTGTCCGCGGATCGGTGGTAAGTCCGGGCGAAGGGATGCTGTGCCGTTCCGGAACAGCCTGCTTGCGCAAACAGTCAGTTTTCACGGCTGGGCATGAGGAGTTGTTTGTATAAACAGTTAATGTTTTCTGAGGGTTGTCGGAAGTATTGCAACGCCGTACCCAAAAAATTTTTTCTGAAATCTTGTGAAAAAAAGTGCGTGACCTGTTCGCCGCGCAATCCTTTGTCTGTCGGGAAATACGGCATAAAAAAGGCTTTTTGTGATAAAAGGCGCAACCATGATTGGAAGCACAAACAATTTCCCCCCCTTGACGCTCCCGTAAAATCCTCCTAGGCCCATATCATCGGCAAGTTCCTGTGTCTTTCACTCTTAACCATGCAGGGAGTATCAAGGTCATGTCTCAAGAACGCATCACCACGCTGTTGACTGAAAGCCGTAGCTATCTTCCGCCGGAACACGGCAAGTCAAGTGCATGGATTTGCGGGCAGGATGAAGCGGAGGCCATTTGCCGGAGGGCTCTTGAGGACCCCAACGACTTCTGGGGAGCGCGCGCTTCGCAGCTTGTTCACTGGTACAAGCGCTGGGACAAGGTACTTGAGGCGGATGAGGAAAGGCACAAGTACAGATGGTTTACCAATGCCAAGCTCAATGCCTCCTTCAACTGCATTGACCGTCATATTTATTCCGGCCGTCGCAACAAGGCGGCGCTCATCTGGCAGGGCGAAAAGGAAATGGACGTGCGCTGCTTCACCTACCAAATGCTGTATACGGAAGTCTGCCGGGTGGCCCATGCCCTGAGTTCCCTGCGGGTGCGCAAGGGCGACCGTGTGGCCCTCTACATGCCCATGATTCCCGAACTGGTCATTGCCATGCTGGCCTGTGCGCGCATCGGCGCGGTGCATACCGCCATCTTTTCCGGCTATGCCGAGGGCGGGGTGCGCAGCCGCATTCAGGGCGCCAAGGCCAAGGTGGTCATCACGGCCGACGGCGTCATCCGGGCGGGCAGCGTCAAGCCGCTCAAGAGCAATCTTGATCCCATCCTGGAAAAATGTCCTTCCGTGGCCCATGTGGTGGTCGTGGGGCATGCCGGTTTGCAGGACGTGAAGATGATGCCCAACCGGGACATCTGGTGGCATGACCTTGTCGAGGACTTCACGCTGGACGTGGACTTCCCCTGCGAGACCATGGACGCCAACGATCCGCTCTTTCTCCTGCATACGAGCGGCAGCACCGGCAAGCCCACGGGCATCATGCACTCCACGGGCGGCTACCTCACCTACGCGGCGCATACCACGCAGTGGATTTTCGACATGCGTGACGACGACGTGTACTGGTGCACGGCCGACATGGGCTGGATCACCGGTCACACCTACGGCGTGTACGGCCCGCTGGCCCTCGGCGCCACGACCATGATGTTCGAGGGCGTGCCCAACTGGCCCAAGCCCGACCGCTACTGGCGCATCGTGGAAAAATTCCGGGTCAACATCCTGTACACCGCGCCCACGGTCATCCGTTCGCTCATGCGTATGGGTGAAGCCTGGCCGGAACGCTACGACCTGCGCACGCTGCGCGTGCTGGGTTCGGTGGGCGAACCCATCAATCCCGAGGCCTGGCAGTGGTATCACAAGAATATCGGCGGCGGCGAACTGCCCATTGTCGATACCTGGTGGCAGACGGAAACCGGCGGAGCCATGATCAGCCCGCTGCCCTATGCCACCAAGCTCAAGCCCGGTTCGGCCACCTTCCCCCTGCCCGGCATCGACGCCACGGTCATGGGCTCGACAGGACGGGACGGCGAGGACCTGACCGAAGGCCGCCGCTCGGGTCATCTGGTCATCCGCAAGCCGTGGCCCGGCATGATGCTCGGCGTCTTCAATGACGAGGAAAAATACCAGAGCTATTTCAGCCGCTTCGGCTGCTTTGATTCCGGCGACGGCGCGGAGATCGACGACGACGGCTATTTCTGGATTCTCGGCCGTATCGACGATTCCATCAACGTGTCCGGGCATCGTCTGTCCACGGCGGAAATCGAGGCCGTGCTCACGGCCAGTCCCGATGTGGCGGAAGCCGCCGTGGTGCCCATGCCGCACGCGCTCAAGGGCGAAGCCATCTACGCCTATGTGGTGGTACGCGATGAAGTGCCGTGGAGCGACGACGTCCGCAAGAAACTGCGGGACACTGTCCGCCGGGACATCGGCGCGCTGGCCTCGCCCGAATATATCCAGTTCGTGGAGGCCATGCCCAAGACCTGCTCCGGCAAGATCATTCGCCGCATGCTGCGCAAGATCGCGGGCAACGTCTATGATGATCTGGGCGATACCACGGCGCTGGCGCATCCCGAAGTGCTGGACGCCATCATCACCGGGCACCAGAATCTGCTGCTGGGGCAGCATGAGACGGCTTCTCACGTACCTTCTTCCGACGAAAAGGACGCTACGCCGCAGGACGCCGCCGACAAGAAAGCAAACTGACGCCGCCTCCTGAGCGTGTCCCGGCACGCAGCGGCGGGGATGGGCCCGTGACTGCCAGCCGCTTTCCCGCACAGGAAAGGGTCACGCCCTCAGAACAGCAGGGGCTGCCTTCGGGCAGCCCCGTTTGCGTTTCGCCGGAAGCTCGACGGCCCGCACGCGGGCGGAAAAACGCACTGCCGGGCCGCATTGCGCACAGCGACTACAGTGCCTTGCGCCGCTTCCAGACGTGATCGGCCAGCAGGGCGCCGAACACAAGACCGGTTGCCACATGGGCCTTGCCCTTGCCCGCAAATCCCAGCGCCAGCGAGACGCCCAGCGCCCCCAGCATGACTCGCATGGCCAGCTTTCGGCTGTTCAGGGAGGTGCGCCGTGCAGGGACGCCGCTACTATCCTTTTGTTTTTCCATGGAAATAGTCGTGGACATGACTTCCTCCAGATAGGAGATTAAAAAATGAATTTAACTTTCATTTTTTTCTTGACGCTGAGACTAAAGTAAGTCACTGTCCTTTGCAAGCCCGCACGGGCTGCTTCCGGCACGAATGTCCAGAACCGACCCCTTATGGCGTGCCCTTGGCGCGTCAGGCTTGCGTGCCGGAAGCAGCCCGTGCGAACAACCATGTTTTTTCAGGAGGCGGTCATGAGCAATATCATCAGTTTGCGTCAGATGGCGGTGGGACAGCAGGGCAAGATTGCCGCTGTGGAAGCGCTGGGCGAAATGGGGCGTCGCATCCGGGACATGGGGCTTATCCCCGGGACGACGGTTTCCGTGGTGGGGCGCGCCCCGCTCAAGGACCCTGTGGCGCTGCGGCTTTCCGGGGTAACGGTGACCCTGCGCAACAGCGAGGCCGACCACATCACCATTGATGTGGCGGGCTAACGTGCCGCGGATGCAGGGCCGAACAGCCGATTCCGTTGATTGAGGGGAGAAATCCCCTTTTTCAAGGTGTATAATCAAGGAGAAAAGGGTTATGAATTCTGTTTTCAAGTACGGTTTGGTTTTTCTGGGGGGCCTTGTGGTGGGCGCGTTGGGAACGGCTGCGGCCAAACGCGGTTCGCTGAATCTCAAGCCGCTGGCCACGGATATTATCAGCCGCGGCATGGATGTGAAGGATGCGCTCCTCAGCAAGATGGAAGCGGTCAAGGAAGACATGCAGGACCTGGCGGCCGAGGCGCGCGCCAAGGCCGAGGACCGCAAGTCCGCTCCGCAGCAGGATGCTTAGAGCAATTCCACATTGAAAATGTGGATTGATCTGGTAGTCGCGAGAGCGACTACCCGCAACCGAACACACGGAAAAGCCGCGCTTTTTCCGTGAAACGTCTGGCCGAATGTTTTGAAACGCAAAGCGTTTCAAACGGAAAATGCTCTAAGTCTGTTCGGATGCCCTGCCGGGGCGGACGAGTGCAGGCAGGGAAAAGCGCAGTGCCGCCGCGGGATGCGGCGGCTTTTTTAGAGCATTTTTCCTCTGAAAAAGGCAAAATGCGAGGCGGCGGCACAGCGCTGTCCGGCCTGAAGTGGTCGGAAAAACCGCGCTTTTTCCGCGAAACGCCAGGCCGTGTGGGGTGAAACGCAAAGCGTTTCACCCGGAAAATGCTCCAGGACCGTCCCATGCGGAAAGCGGACTTCCGGGCGCGGACGAAGACGTGCGGCCGGGAGCTTCGGTCGGGATGATACGGCAGTGGGCGGCAGAATGAGAATGTTTGGGGGAGTGCGCATGCGTTTTTATCTGGTTCATGAAGTTATGTTGTCATCCGGCGGACGTATGCGCGTGCGCGCCTCCCGTACCTTCGACGCGGCCCTTGCCGAAGCGCTGCGCGAGGAACTGGCGACGCTTCCCGGCGTGACGGTGGATGCCGTCAATCCCCGCGTGGGCAGCCTTCTGCTGTTCTATACGGATGCGACGGCCCGGACGGCCGCCCTGCGTTGTCTGCTTGAGCGCTCCGGTCCGGAGGATGGGCCGGAAACCTCCGAGCGTGGCGCCGGTCCGGCGATCTCGTTGTCCGGCGTACACAAGGTCGGTGACGAGCTGCGCCTTGTGGACGAAAGCGACGCGCCGCCGCTGGGCGGCTTCGGGCCGCTGCTGCGTTTCCTCTTTGTGCGGCCCTTTCTGCCCATGGCCGCGCGTATGCTATCCTCCATCATGGGCGCATTGCCTTTTCTGAAAAAGGGGCTTGATGCCCTCTTGCAGGGAAAGCTCAACGTGGATGTGCTGGACGCGGCGGCCATCACCGTTTCGCTGATACGGCGGGATTTTCGCACCGTCACCATGCTGACGCTGCTGCTGGGGCTGGGCGAAGCGCTGGAATACTGGACACGTCGCCGCTCGCTGGACAGTCTGACGGAAAGTCTGGCTCTCAATGTGGATCAGGTCTGGCTGGAGCGTGACGGTACGGAAATTTGCGTGCCCCTTGCCCAGGTCGTGCCCGGCGACCGCGTGGTCGTGCGGGACGGCGGCTGCATCCCTGTGGACGGCGTGGTGGAGGAAGGCGAGGCCGTGGTCAATCAGGCGTCCATGACCGGTGAGCCGCTGGGCGTGCCGCGCGGTGTGGGTGCGTCCGTCTATTCCGGCACGGTGGTGGAGCAGGGCAGGCTGGTCATTCGCGCGGTGCATGTGGGCGACGGGACGCGGCTGCAGCAGGTCGTCCATTTCATCGAGGAATCCGAAGCGCTCAAGGCGGGCATTCAGGGCAAGTACGAGCGCATGGCCGATATGGCCGTGCCCTTCACCTTCGGGCTGGCGGCGCTGGTCTGGCTCATTACCCGCAATCCCCTGCAGGCGGCATCCGTGCTGCTGGTGGATTATTCCTGCGCCCTGCGGCTGGCGACGCCGCTGGCCGTGCTGGCGGCCATGCGCGAAGGGGCCCGGCACGGGGTGGTCATCAAGGGTGGGCGCTTCCTTGAGGCGCTGTCCGAAGCGGATACCGTGGTGTTCGACAAGACGGGCACGCTCACCAACGCCACGCCGCATGTGGCGGAGGTCTTTGCCGCCGAAGGGCAGCAGCGGGACGAGGTACTACGGCTGGCCGCCTGTCTGGAGGAGCATTTCCCCCATCCCGTGGCGCGGGCCGTGGTGCGCAAGGCGCAGGAAGAGGGTTTGCAGCACGAGGAAGAGCATGCCCATGTGGAGTATGTGGTGGCGCACGGCGTTGCCTCCACCCTGTACGGGCAAAAGGTGCGTGTGGGCAGTCGTCATTATATCGAGCATGACGAAGGGGTGAGCGTCGAACCCATGCGGGAGGTGCTGGAAGCGCAAACGCGGTTGGGGCGTTCGCTGCTCTATCTGGCCATCGACGGCAGACTGGCCGGCATCATCGCCATCGAGGACCCCTTGCGGCCCGAAGCCGCTGAGGTGCTGCGCGGTCTGCGGGAAGCCGGAATCCGCCGCATTCTCATGCTTACCGGGGACGATGAGCGGACAGCGCGGGCCGTGGCCGCCCGGCTCGGCATCGAGGAATTTCGGGCCCAGGTGCTCCCCACGGAAAAATCCGACGTCATCCGTGAACTCAATGCCGAAGGCTGCAAGGTGCTCATGGTGGGGGACGGCATCAATGATGCGCCCGCCCTGTCCGCCTCTCATGTGGGAGTGGCCATGTGTGACGGCGCGGACCTCGCCCGGGAGGTAGCCAATGTGCTGCTGACCCGGCCCAGCCTTGATGGGTTGCTGACGGCACGACGTCTGGGCTGCGGCGCGTTGTCGCGCATCAGAATCAATTTTGCGGCGGCCATGAGTCTGAACAGTCTTTTCCTGCTGGGAGGACTCTTCATGCTGCTGACGCCCGGCGTGTCCGCCCTGCTGCATAATCTCACGACGCTGGGCATTACGCTCAACGCCATGCGGCCGCATCTGCCTTCCGCCGACGAGCCGGATTGGACGCTTGAGGATGAGGACGGGCGCACGCTGGAATTGGCGGCGGCTGAAGCGTGAGCGCCAGAGGAATTGGGGCCGGTTTTGCCGGGGCCGAGGTACGTCAGGTACGGTTCGGTTTTCGGCGGCACGACAGGCAAGGAAGCAACGGAGCAAAGTCGAATGGTGGATAGCCTGCGTTTTGTCAAATATGTGCGGAGTTTCATGGATGGTCGTGTCCGGCTGCGGCATCCCGCCCTGCAAGACCGGCAGGTGGCTGAACTGGCCCGACAGGGAATAGCCGCCATTCCCGGCGTGCAGCAGGTTGAGGTCAACACGCTGAGCGGATCGGCCCTGCTGCACTATGACAGCAAGCGCCTCAGCCGGGAAAAGCTCATGGAAATGGGGGTTGCCTGGGCCGTCTGGCTGGACGAGGCGCGCGCCGGGCGTATCGCGGCCCCGCCGCAGACCGGAGCGCCGCAATAGAGCGGATTCGCAGGGAAATTGTGTCCAATTTCCCTGCTGACGCTGCCCTCACTCCACGGAAAAAGCGTGGTTTTTCTGCGAAACGACGGACCGTAGGCTGAGAAACGCGAAGCGGTTCACACTGAAAAAGCCTTACCATCCGACGGACAGGCGGACGGCGGTTTTTCGAGGGATCGGAAAACGTGTGCCGCATGTCGTCATGGACGATTTTCCCACCTCCGAAACCTGTCCTGCCGCACAACGTGCGCAGGGCGGGTTTCTTTTTGGCGAAGCGGAAGGAAATCTTTTTCCCCGGGGCATGAGCGTTTTCGTCTTGAAAAAGGCGGAACGCGAGGCGGCGGCACAGCGTCGTCCGGTTCACCGTGAGCGAAAAACCGTATTTTTCCGCGAAACGACAGGCTGTAGGGTGTGAAACGCAAAGCGTTTCATCCTGAAAATGCTCATACGAGGCATTGGCTGTCGGTTTCAGTTCCGGTTTGCGCGTCCGAACCGCCGCAGGGAAAGGCGGCTTTCGGAAATGCCCAGCCCCAGCAATACCAGCCCCATGCCCAGCGCGGCCAGCCAGGTAAGGGGTTCGTGGAGCACGAGCATGGCGGTAATGACGGCCACTACCGGCACCAGATAGATGTAGACGCTGGTTTTGACGGCTCCCAGAATCTTGATGGAATAATTCCAGGTGGCGAAGCAGAGCGCCGAGGCTCCCAGACCCAGAAAGAGCAGATTCCCCAGCAGCACGGGGTCGGAGAAGCGCGTAACCTCCCAGCGTACATCGGCCAGCGGCAGCACGGGCAGCATAAAGATCAGTCCCCAGCAGAAAATGCGGCGCGTGGCCTGTATCATATTGTAGCCGCATTGGCTGACCTTGCGCGTGAAGATGGAATAGAATGCCCAGGTCAGCGCGGCCAGAAAGGCCAGCAAATCCCCCAGCGGGTTGAGACGCAGCACGGCGCCGCTGTTGATGCTGATGCAGATGATGCCGCCCAGTGCACAGGCAAAACCGATGAAAAATCGGGGATGCAGGCTTTCCCCCAGCAGGAGACGGGCCAGCAGCGCCGTAAGAAAGGGAGCCGTGGCCACGATGACGGCGGCATTGGCGGCGAGCGTGTGTGTCAGCGCCACGTTTTCGCAAAGAAAATACAGGGTTACGCCACAAAGCCCCGCCAGCGCAAAAAGGCCTTCCTCACGCAGGCTGCGGCTGTGCAGCGGACGGGGGCAGGCCAGCGCCAGCGCGGCGGCCCCGAGGGCAAAGCGCAGAAAAAGAATCTCCACCGGCGAAAAGCCGCGCAGAAGCACCTTGGTGGACACAAAGGTGGCTCCCCACACAAGGATGGTCAGCACGGCAGCCACATGGGCCGTCACACGAGGACTCATGCCTGCTCTCCGTTGGCTGGACAAGGGGCTGTCAAGGTGATGTTACGATATCTTCCAGGCAAATGAAACATGCTCGCCATGTGTGCGCCGTCTCCCTTGTCCTTTCCCGCTCCGGCAGAGACCGAAAGGCGACCGGATGCCGTGCCCGTCAGGCGGCGCAGGAGCCTTACAGGCATCGGCAGCCGGGATCGGAGGGACTTCCCTCACAACAAGCAGAGGAGAGTGTCAGCGGACGCGGGCTGTTCCGGCGTGGCGCTCCAGCCCCAGTTCGATGAGGCGTTCCAGCAGCTCGCCGAAATCGAGCCCGGCAACGGCCGCTTCCTGCGGTACAAGACTGGTGGGCGTCATGCCCGGCAGGGTGTTGACCTCCAGCAGGTGGAGGCTGTTGTCCGCGCCGAGGATGAAGTCCGCCCGGCTGTAGCCGGCAAGACCCAGGGCCTTGTGCGCGGCCAGCGCGATGCGCTGCACTTCGGCGGTCACTTCGTCGGGCAGGGGCGCGGGGCAGAGTTCGCGTGCGCCGCCCTTGGCGTACTTGCTCGTGAAGTCAAAGAATTTCCCGGCCACGGGCTCAATGAGGATGGGTGCCAGCGCCTCTTCGCCAAGGACTCCGCAGGTCATTTCCCGACCGACGAGCTGCGGCTCGATGATGGCGCACTCTCCGGCATTGAAGATTTCGTCAAGAACGGGGGCAAGTTCGGCCTGATTGGCCGCCCGGCCCAGATGCAGGGAGGAGCCGCCGGTATTGCTCTTGGCAAAGACCGGCCAGCCGAAGGGCGGTTCCCAGTCGGCGGCGGGACGTCGCGTCAGCAGGGCCCAGTCGGCCGTAGGCAGTCCCGCCTGCCGGAAAATCTGCTTGGCGGCCGCCTTGTTGAGCGCCAGAAAGGAACCGGCCGGGCCGGACCCCTGATAGGGGCAGTGCACCCGCTCCAGCATGGCCTGCACAAGGCCGTCCTCACCCGGTGCACCGTGCAGGTTGATGAGGGCAAAATCATGCGCCTGGGCGCTTTCCAGCAGATGGTCGAACTGCTCCAGCAGGTCGAAAAACGTGACGCTGTGTCCGCGCTTTTCCAGCGCTGCCTGCATGCCGCGTGCACCTATCAGCGATATTTCCCGCTCAGAGGACCAGCCGCCCGCAATCAAAAGAATCTTCATGTAATGAGCACCCCAGATGCGCCTCAAAAGCGCGTTCTATACCAAGTCCCTGCTGACGGGAGGCCTCTATGCCCGCCCGGGCGGCTTCGGTACGCCCGTAGCGTTCCTGCAGATCGGCAAAGCGTTCGTCCAGCGTGACGCACTGGTCATGCCGGGTGCGCTTGTCGGCATACAGGATGAAAAAAGGCAGCGTGCACAGGCGCGCGCCGTCGTCCACGGGAATGCGCCACGGCCAGTGGACATGCAGCATGACGCCCTGCGCCACGGCAAAATGGCGTGTTTCCGCCACCACCCAGCTTGCGCCGAGGTGGGCATGCCCGGCGCCGTACCCGATGCTGTAGGCCTTGGCCAGATCATGCAAAAGACCGGCCGCCTTCACCTGCGCCACGTCCACGGCAAAGCCGCGGGCAAGCGCCCGCTCGGCCAGCGTGCAGGCAATATGCGCCACCACCCGGCAATGACGTCGGATATGGGGCGGCATGGCGTATTTATCCCACAGGGCCACGCAGCTCGCCTCATCGGGCGCGGGAGGCAGCGCCGTGGCGGGCGCAAGCGTCGGTTCCGGCAGATGCGAATACGGATGGGCGAAAAGGGGGCCGCTGTCACTGGGTGGCATGAGCACTGACATGAGACGGAGTATGCCATTGCCGTGCCGCCTTGGCAAGAAAGGGAACAGGCATCCTGTGGGAGGCGGAGCGGCATGCCCCTTCAACTACCAAGGCCGCCCCGCAAAATGCGGGACGGCCTCGACGGGAAGTGACCGGAACATCCGCGGTTCATGTCATTATGGCGGGAGCTAGGCTTCTCCCGCTGACAGACGAACCGTTCTGATGCGGTAATCAGTCTTATCGACAGTCATCAGGAGAACTTGAGGGGAGAGAGGGAAAAATTTTTTCATATTTTCCCGCAAGCATACGCTTGTCCTGTCCGCGGCGCGAAGGGATCAGCCGATAAGACGGCTGATCACCATGCTCGGCAGGGAATTGGCCTGCGCCAGCATGGAAACCGCCGCCTGGGACAGAACCTGATTGCGGACAAATGTCTGCATTTCCTGCGCCACATCCACGTCGGAAATGCGGGATTCGGAAACGGCGGTATTTTCGCTCTGAACCGTCAGGTTGGTGACGGTATTTTCCAGCCGGTTTTGCAGACCGCCCAGATAGGTACGGATTTCGGCGTGCCGTTCCAGAGCTCCGCCGATGCGCGTCAGGCTTGTCTGGGCATTATTCTGGGTGGTGATGTCGGTATTCGCCAGCCCCAGCCCCGCCAGCGTGGCGTTGGACTTGTCGATGACGTAATAATCCTCGGCGGAGTCGTTGCCCGTGCCGAAGTGGATGAGCACCTTGCCCGGCGCAGGATCGCCGGGAATGGTGGCCTGACCGCCGGCCTGTGCGCCGTTGGGGTTGTCCTTGACGCTCACGGGGCCGAAAACGACGCCGACGCCCATGGTGGACCAGCTACCGATGACAAGAGTGCCGTTGCCGCCCACATTGGCGTTGGCAATATGGCCCACATCGTTGCCGTTGAGGATGACGTGCAGGGCATTGTCCGCCTCGATCCGTACCTCAAGCGAGTTGTTGCCGCCGTCGGCCACGCCGCTGACCGGCCCCTGGACGCTCTGACCGCCGAGGCTGACTTCCAGCTCGCCCGTGGTGGTGACACGCGCGGAGAGGTTGCCGAACTGGAAAAGCTCCGCATGAGCGCCCGCACCCGCCGTCAGCGCGGGATTGAAGGTCAGGGAAAGGCTGAAGCCTGCCCCGCCGTTGAGGTTCAGATTGACCGAGGCATTGCCCAGCATGGAATCCACCGTGGTCAGATTGCCGCCACCCGTAAAGATGGTACCGTTCTGGGTAAGATTGTTGCCGTTGCCGCTGCTGTCGGAAAGGTCGTTGAAGTTCCATTCTCCCACGGTCTGCTGCTGGAATCCCGCCATGCCGCCGGTGCCGGCCAGGAGCTTGATGCCGTTGAAGTCCGTGGCCAGGGCAATGCGCGTAATTTCCGAACCCATTGCCTGAAATTCGCTGTCGATCATGAGCCGCTGCACGGAGTCGTACGTGCCGGTGGCGGCCTGCTCGGCCAGCTCCTTCATGCGGATGAGCTTTTCTTCGATGACGCCCAGCGCGCCGTCCATGGTCTGAATCATGGAAATGGCGTCATTGGCGTTGCGTACGCCCTGATGCAGCGCGCTGATGTCCGCGCGCATGAGCTCCCGCACGGCAAGTCCCGCGGGGTCATCCGCGGATTCCTCGATGCGCAGGCCGGAAGAAAGACGACGTGTCGAATCCGACAGCGCCTGAAAATGGGCCGAGAGCGTATGGGCTACCCGGTTGGCCGAAAGGTTGTGCAACGGGGATATGGGCATGTCGTGCTCCCCAGCCCGTCAAGCCGGGGGGCACGGCTTGCTAAAGCTGCCTGGCTACCAGGTCTCCCAGAGCCAGAATAGTGTTGGCGTAGACGGTGGACTTGTTATACCGCATGAGCAGGGCATGCTGACGCTTGCGGTCTATGCCCGCTCTCCAGCCATGCTTGTACAGGTAACAGGAAAGACTTGCAACTGCGTCGGGAATGGTAAACAAATCAACCCGTCCATCACCATCACCGTCCGCGCCGTACGTGGTGATGTTGGAGGGCATGAACTGGCACAGGCCCACCGCGCCGTAGATGGAGCCGGGCAGGTGCTCGGCCGGGACCCGGTCACGCAGCATGTGTTCCACGAGGGCGCGCGTTTCCTTGTAGGCCCAGTCGGCCCGCTGGGGCATGATTTCCCGCAGCCAGTCCAGATGCTTTTCGTAGCCGGGAAGCTGCGGCAGCCATTGCCGTATGCTGTCCGGCTCGCGACTCACGGCCATGCTGGCGAGCGTGTAGAAGGCGTTTTC
>CALVGJ010000130.1 GCA_944327045.1 uncultured Desulfovibrio sp. | reverse complement strand
GCATGATGTTCGGCTTTGCCTGCTCCGAAACGCCCACCCTCATGCCTGCCCCCATCTTCTGGGCGCATCAGCTCTCGCAGCAGCTCACCCGCGTGCGCAAGGACGGCACCGTGCCCTTCTTCCGTCCTGACGGCAAGACGCAGGTCTCCTTTGAATATCAGGACGGCAAGCCCGTGCGCATCAACAATGTGGTGGTCTCCACCCAGCACGCGGCCAGCGCCTCGCAGGACGACATCATCGAAGCCGTGAAAAAGCACGTCATCCGCCCCGTGCTCGAGCCCTCCGGCTACTTCAACGAGAAGGACTGCGAAATCTTCATCAACACCACCGGCCGTTTCGTGGTGGGCGGTCCCATGGGCGACTGCGGCCTGACCGGCCGCAAGATCATTCAGGATACCTACGGCGGCAGCGGCCATCACGGCGGCGGCGCCTTCTCCGGCAAGGACGCCTCCAAGGTGGACCGTTCCGGCGCCTACATGGCCCGTTACATCGCCAAGAACGTGGTGGCCGCCGGTCTGGCTCCGGTCTGCGAAGTGCAGATTGCCTACTGCATCGGCGTGGCCGACCCGGTGAGCGTGCTTGTCTCCTCGCAGGGCAGCGGCGACGTGCCGGATGAAGTGCTGACCAGGGCCGTGCGCGAAGTGTTCGATATGCGTCCCTACTTCATCACCAAGCGCCTTGACCTCAAGCGGCCCATCTACTCCAAGACGGCCTGCTACGGCCACTTCGGGCGCGAACTGCCCGAATTCAGCTGGGAAAAGACCGACGCCGTGGCCGATCTGCGCACGGCCGCCAAGGTCTAGCCCTCTCCGCCTCCGGATTGTCATGCCTCGCCCCTTCGGGGGCGAGGCTTTTTTCTGCGGTTCCGCCCGTACGGAGTCGATATCATCAAGAGGGCCTTTCTGATGCCATCCTCCCCCTTGCTTCCCTCGCGGCCCAGCCTGCTGGACGATCTGGCGCATGCCGCGCTGGCGCGCGCCTGCTCGGCCTTCCGCCAGTCCGGCTCGGAAAGCTTCGCGCTGCCTCCGGTGCTGGTGGACGCCACCCTCGGCAATGGGCATGATGCCGCCTTTCTGTTGTCCTGTGCGCCGCCGGAGGCGCTGCTGCTGGGGACGGACATCCAGCCGCGGGCCGTCCATGCGGCGACGGAACGTCTTGCGGCGGCCCGGCAGGAGCGCCCGGACTGCCGGGTGCAAATTTTTTGTCGAGGCCATCAGGAGTTGCCGCAGATTTGGGCGGAATTGCCCCCGGAAGAGCGGCAGCGTCCCCTGCTGGCAGGCGTATTCAATCTGGGCTGGCTGCCGGGAGGGGACAAATCCTGTCTGACTCGGGCGGAATCCACCCTGGCGGCGCTGGATTTTCTGCTGGAACGCCTCATGCCGCAGGGCTGCCTCAGTGTGCATTGCTATACGGGCAATGCGGGCGGCCCGGAGGAAGAGCAGGCCGTGCTGCGCCGGGCCGCCGCTCTGCCGCCGCGCCGCTGGCGCGTGGCATATTGCCGGGACGCCAACCGCGAGGACTCCGGCGGACGGGCGGAAAGCCTTGTGCTCATGGAGCGTCTGCCAATTTCCCGACGGGAAATGCGCGTCGCGGGTCTCTGTCAGGCATAGGCAGAGGCGATAGGAGGGGTATGGTTCAAAAATTTTTCTAGAGTTTTGCATGAAAGCGGGCTGTCGACGAGAAAAGTTTAAAAAATTGTACCAAAATTGTCCGGGGCGAAAATAAAAAAGTCAATAAATTTCGAATATTACTAAATTTATCCTGTCAAATTTTATTTGGTACGACATTTGCTATACTAAAAGTACCTTCCTTTCTTAAACTGACAGTTCTCCAACCGGCCTGCCGCCCCAGCAGGCCGTTTTCCTTTTCGGTGGGGCAGCCTTGCACAGGGAAGCGGAGGCAGCGTGACAACGGAACGGCAGACGCCGCCGGATGTGCGGCGGGTGAGCGAATTCTTGCAGACATTCTGCGTCGTCATGCTGGCAGGCGGTGCGCAGACCTTGCGCGTGGAGCGCAATGCCCGCCGCATCGGCATGGCCTGCGGCATGGCGGTGGAGCTGGCCATGTTTTCGCGCCACATCATGCTGACGGTCAGCGACGGCGCTAGCGGCGAAAGTTGCACCGCTGTCCGTTCCCTGCCGGCTGGGGGGCCGAACTTCACGCGGGTGCAGGCACTCAATGCGCTGGGCTGGCGCATGGTCAACGAGCGTCTCCCTCTGGAGGAAGCCTGGCAGGAGATGGAGCATATTCTGGCGCTGCCTTCCGTACCGCCGCTGCGGCTCTGCCTGCTTGTGGCCTGCGCCAATGCCGCCTTTTGCCGTTTGTTCGACGGGGATGCCGTGGCCATGCTGCTGGTATTCGTGGCGACCCTGATCGGCTTCAGCGTGCGGCAGGCGCTGAGCCGAATGGGCATGAATCTCAAGATCGTCTATCTGTTTGCCGCCTTCTGCGCCTCGCTGGTCGCCTCCTGCGGGGTCGTCTGGCAACTGGGGACAACGCCGCAGACCGCGCTTGGGGTCAGCGTGCTTTTTCTCATCCCCGGCATTCCGCTCATCAATGCCGTACAGGACATCCTCGACGGCCATGTGCTCATGGGGATTGCACGGGCCGTGCAGGCGGGCATGCTCATTGCCGCCATTGCGCTCGGCCTGTCGCTGACCATGCTGCTGGCAGGAGGGGCTGGCATATGAGCCATCTGCTGCTGTTGGCCGGTCAGGTGGTGGCGGACGGATTGTTTGCCGTGGTGGCCTGCATCGGTTTTGCCCTCATTTCCAATGCGTCGCGCCCGGTGTGTCTGGTGGCGGGGCTGCTGGCGGGGCTGGGGCACGCCACCCGCTTTGTGCTGCTGCATCTGGGAATGGGGATTGCCTCGTCCTCGCTCTGCGCGGCCACGCTGGTGTCCCTTTGCAGCATGCTGTGCGCGCGGCGCAGGCATACTCCGGCGGAGTTTTACGCCTTCCCGGCCCTGCTGCCCATGATTCCCGGCATGTACGCCTACAGAACCATTCTGGCCACCATGCAGTTTCTTTCCGCCGCGGAACCGGCCGCCCGCGAAGCCCTGCTGGTGGAAATCGCCTACAATGCGCTGACGACCTGCTGCGTCATGGGGGCGCTGGTCATCGGGGCCATTGTTCCCCTGTTTGCTCTGCATGAGGAATCTCCCCTTGTGCGCTGGCGTCGCAGGGACGCCGGGACGGACGGCGGCAAAGCGCGGCAGGACTGATCCCGCTTCCGCTGGCGGCGGCAGGCGTCGTTTGGCGGTCTTTTTGCCTTTTCACGCGGCCTGTGGTACTGCCTGTGCGGCATACGGCAAGGCTGCCCGTACGGCTGCGGCGTTCCGCGCCCGCAGAGGCCGTGCCCTGCCTGTTGCCGGATTTTTTTCGGAGGATAGTCCCCATGTCCCAGCCAGCCTTTCTTGCGTCCGAATATGCGCCGGTCGCGCCGGATGCTGCCGCCTTTCACATCATCCCCGCGCCGCTGGAGCAGAGCGTTTCCTACGGCGGCGGCACGGCCCGCGGCCCGCAGGCCATTCTGGAGGCTTCCCAGCAGCTCGAAGCCTGGGACGGCCGCAGCGCCCCGGGCGAGGCGGGGCTGTATACCGCTCCGGCCATTCCCTGCTCCGGTTCTGTGGAAACGGTACTGGAGCGCATAGAGGTCGCCGTGCGGGAGGCCCTCGCCTGCCGGGCCTGCCCGGTGCTGCTGGGCGGCGAGCATACGGTGACGCTGGGGGCCCTGCGGGCGCTGGCGGCCGCCGGTGAACCCTTCGGCGTCGTGCAGTTTGACGCCCATGCCGATCTGCGGCCCAGCTATGAGGGTTCCATCTATTCGCATGCCTGCGTCATGCACCGGGCCGTGGCGGACCTCGGCTTGCCGCTGGCGCAGTTTGCCGTGCGGGACATGAGCCGTGAAGAGCTTGCCGTCCGGCGGCAGTACGGCGTCGTCTGCCATGATGCGGACTCGCTTGCCCGCGAGGGGCTGCCGGACAATCCGCTGCCCGACGATTTTCCGCGGCGAATCTATATTTCCTTTGACGTGGACGGCTTCGACGCCTCCCTCATGCCCGCCACAGGGACGCCGTCGCCCGGCGGCCTGTTCTGGCATCAGGCCATGCGGATTCTGGAAGCCTGCCTGCGCGGGCGCACCGTCGTGGGCCTGGATGTGGTGGAGCTGGCTCCCATTGCGGGGTTGCACCACGCGGACTTTACCGCCGCCAAGCTCGTGCATGCCCTCATGGGCTTTGCCCAGCGGGCCGGGAGATAGGCGGCGTGCCCCTCTTCGACTCCCCCTTTGAAGGCAGGATGCTGGCCGGACAGGTGCGTAATCCCAATATCCGGGTGGGACGGTACAGCTATTATTCCGGCTATTATCACGGACATGCGTTCGACGACTGTGCACGCTATCTTGCCGCTGACCGTGACGACGTGGACAGGCTCATCATCGGCAGTTTCTGTTCCATCGGCAGCGGGGCAAGCTTCATCATGGCCGGCAATCAGGGGCATCGTACCGACTGGATAGCGACCTTTCCCTTCTACTACATGCGGGACGAGCACGCCTTTGCGGCGGCGGTGGACGGTTTTTGCCGGGCAGGGGATACCGTCATCGGAAACGATGTCTGGATCGGTTCGGAGGCCATGATCATGCCCGGCGTACAGGTAGGCAACGGTGCGGTCATCGCCGCTCGTGCGGTGGTCACCCGCTCCGTGCCCGCCTATGCGATCGTGGCGGGCATGCCCGCACGCGCCGTACGCAGGCGTTTTGATGACGAATGCTGTGCGCTGCTTGAGGAGATGCAGTGGTGGGACTGGCCTCTGGAGCGCATTCAGGAGGCCGTGCCGCTGCTGTGCGCCTCCGATGTCCGCAAGCTGTATGCCTTCTGGGACAAGGGGCGTTTTTCCGCCTCGCAAAAAGGAGAGTGAGATGAAGGAGACCGCCGTGACCTTTCGCGCCGCCAAGGGGCAGCGCAAATTGTCCATGCTGACGGCCTACGACTACACCACCGCCCGGCTCATGGAGCAGAGCGGAGTGGATGCCCTGCTGGTCGGGGATTCGCTGGGCATGGTGATGCTTGGCCATGCCGATACCCTTTCCGTCACCATGGAGGACATGATCCGGCATTGCGCCGCCGTGGCCCGCGGCAGCGAGCGTCCCCTGCTGGTCTGCGATATGCCGTTCATGAGTTATCAGCTCTCGCCGGAGCAGGCCTGCGCCAATGCCGGCCGTCTGGTCAAGGAAGGCCGGGCGCAGGCCGTCAAGCTGGAGGGCGGCGCGGAATTTACGGAACATGTCCGGGCCATTGTGCGGGCCTCCATTCCGGTCATGGGACATATCGGTCTGACGCCGCAGTCCGTGCACGCGCTTGGCGGCTTCAAGGTGCAGGGCAAGGCGCCCGAAGCGGCGCAGAAACTGCTGGACGATGCCCGCGCGCTGGAGGTGGCGGGAGCCTTTGCCCTGGTGCTGGAATGCGTGCCCGCCCCGCTGGCCCGCCGCATCAGCGCGGCCGTGACCATCCCCACCATCGGCATCGGGGCCGGGCCGGACTGTGACGGGCAGGTGCTGGTCTGGCAGGACATGCTGGGCATGGTGGACGGCATGTCCCCGCGTTTCGTCCGTCATTTCGCCGAATGCGGCGCGGACATGCGCGCGGCCTTTGCCGCCTATGTGCAGGCTGTGCAGGACGGCAGCTTTCCGGCGGAGGAGCACTGTTTCAGCATGAATGAGGACATGCTCGACAAGCTTTATTGACGCATGAGAGGTGACGAGCGGGCAGCCGTGCGGACTTCCGCCGCTGCCTGCTCCGTCGGACGTGCAATCCTCAGACCGTCGTGTCGCCTTCGTCGGAAGTAAGCGTGCGGCAGACCGCTTCCAGCCAGAGCAGGCCCGGCCAGAGGCAGGCTTCATCAAGATCGAAGTTCGGGGCATGATGGCCCGCCTTCAGGCTGCTGCCGAGGATGGCATAGGCGGCCATGCCGCCCTCGGCCTGAACCGCGCGCATGAAGACGGCGGCATCGTCGCTGGCCCCCATGTCGATGCGTTCCTGAACCTGCGCAAAGAGCGGTCTGTCCTGTTCCGTACGCAGAGAGCGGGCCAGTGTGGCCAACCGGGCGGCAAAGGCGGCATCGCTGGCGGCGGCCGGAGCCTGCCCCACCACCGAAATGCGGCAGTCAAGCCCGTACATGGCGGCCGCGCCTTCCAGCACATCACGGGCGCGGGCAAAGAGATCGTCAGACATTTCGCAGGTAACGGCGCGGGTTTCGCCGCGCAGCACGGCCCTGTCCGCCACCACATTGCGCGCGCCGCCGCCGCGCAGCTCTCCGACGTGAATGCGGCTTTCCCCATCGCCGTAACGGGGAAGCTCATGCAGACCGAGCAGGGCCGTCGCCGCGCCCTTGAGGGCGTCGCGGCCCTGTTGCGGCGCTTTGGCGGCATGGGCGGCGCGTCCGCCGAAAACGGCATCGAACTTGGTGCTGGCCATGAGGCCCGCAGCGCCGGTGGCCAGCGTGCCCGTGGGGAGCCCCAGGCCGATGTGCACGGCCAGAAAACGCGGGATGCCGCGCATCTGTTCCAGCATGGCGGCCGCGCCGCGCACCCCTTCTTCCGCAGGCTGGAACAGCAGGCGGACACGCTGTCGCAGTTCCGGCCCCGTCTGCAACAGGGAGGCGAGGCCCAGACCAAGCGCCGTATGCGCATCATGCCCGCAGGCATGGCATTGCCCGGCATGGCGCGAGGCATAGCCGCCCGCGGCCGGGGCATGCTCGGGGGCATGGCTTTCCGTCAAGGGGAGCGCGTCCAGATCGAAGCGCAGGGCAAGGGCCACCGGGGTTTCCCGCGGGCCGACATCCACCACCACGCCGGTACAGTCGCCCATACGGTGCAACAGGGCTTCATCCGCGCCCTCGCTACGGGCACGGCGGCGGGCCGCCGCCAGACGCTGCGCGCTGGGCAGCCCCATGCGGGCTGTCCGGTTGATCACTTCCGCACCGACACGCGGCGCAAGTCCTCTGTCGTGCAGGATGGCGGCAACGCGGGCCGTGGTCCAGAATTCCGTCCAGCCTTCCTCGGCGTGCGCATGCAGTTCCTGCCGCCAGCGTGGCAGGGCGGCGCGTATGTCGTCCCGTGCGTTCATAATGTTGCGTCCTCTGTGAACATTTCCCGTGGCGCAGGGCGCTGCGTTCTAGGGCCTGTTAACACTATTCGCTGTCTATTGGGGGGAAGGGAAACCCTTCGCTCTGCTGTCGATGCCTGTAAGGCCTTACGGCCTAACAGGCACGGCCCTGCGGGCCGCCCGTTGGATCGCCGCCGGCGCGAGAGGCCCAGCCTTTTTGCAGCGAAGCGAAAAAAGGCGTTCCCG
>CALVGJ010000129.1 GCA_944327045.1 uncultured Desulfovibrio sp. | reverse complement strand
GGGCAGCCTACTTGTCGAAATGGACGCATCATTACAATTTTGTGCGCCCCCATTCGGCTCTTGGCAGAAAACCTCCAGCTTCATGTCTGAGCAGAGGGTGAACAACGTGTTGACACTCTACACCTAGATGTCCGAGGCGACGGACTGCCGTCCGGAGAGCACAAGGTCGGCCGCCTCGCCCAGACTGGCCGCCCGCAGCAGGGGCGGTTCCTCGTCGGGCAGGGGAATGTCGTTCGTGAGCAGGATGGGCGTGCAGCCCGCCGCCCGTCCGGCGACCACGTCGCTCATCTTGTCGCCGATCATCCAGGATTTTTCAAGGTCGATGAACCAGTCGTCCGCCGCCCGCAGCAGCATGCCGGGAGCGGGCTTGCGGCAGGTACAGACGCCGGTGACGTCGGGATGATGCGGACAATGATAAAAGGCGTCGATATGCGCCCCCTGGGTACGCAATGCGGCATTCATCCAGTCATGCAGGGCCTGCATGGTCGGCACATCGTAAAAGCCGCGGGCAATGCCGGACTGGTTGGTGACCACGATCAGCAGATAGCCCGCCCAGCGCAGGCGGGCCAGCGCCGCGGCCACGCCGGGCAGCCAGCGTATGTCTTCCGGGCGGGAAACGTAGCCGAAATCCACGTTGAGGGTGCCGTCCCTGTCCAGAAAGACGGCGGGGCGCAGGGTTGCTCCTGAAGTGTGCACCACGGCGTTTCCTCCCGCTACCAGCCGCGCACGGCGTCCACCAGTTCCAGCAGATATTGCCCGTAGCCGGATTTGCAGAGCGGCCGGGCCAGGTCCCGGAGGTGGTCGGCGTCGATGAAGCCCTTGCGCCAGGCAATTTCCTCGGGGCAGGCCACCTTGAGCCCCTGACGGCTCTGGACGGCCTGCACAAAGTTGGCCGCCGCCAGCAGGGAGTCGTGCGTGCCCGTGTCCAGCCAGGCGATGCCGCGTCCCATGCGGGCCACGCGCAGGCTCCCCTCGTGCAGATAATGATTGTTGACGTCCGTTATTTCCAGTTCGCCGCGCGCCGAGGGCCGGATGGTACGGGCCACGTCCACGATGCGCTCGTCATAGAAATACAGACCGGTCACGGCATAATTGGAGCGCGGTTCCTCCGGTTTCTCCTCAATGCTCAGGGCGTTGCCCTGCTCGTCGAACTCCACCACCCCGTAACGGGCCGGATCGCTGACGTGATAGGCAAAGACCGTGGCTCCCTCGCCCTGATGCATGGCTGTTTCCAGCAGCTTGTCCAGGCCGTGTCCGAAAAAGATGTTGTCGCCCAGAATAAGGCAGGCTGGCGCGCCCGCCAGAAAATCCTCGGCCAGCAGAAAGGCCTGGGCCAGACCGTCGGGATGGGGCTGGACAATGTAGGTGAAGGCGCAGCCCCACTGGCTGCCGTCGCCCAGCATGGCCTGAAAGAGCGGCAGATGCTGCGGCGTGGAAATGATGGCGATCTCCCGCATGCCCGCCAGCATGAGCACGCTGAGCGGATAATAGATCATGGGTTTGTCGTACACGGGCATGAGCTGCTTGCTGACGCCCAGCGTAATGGGATGCAGACGCGTGCCGGAGCCGCCCGCCAGAATGATGCCCTTGCGTTGCATGTCAGCGCCCCGCATAATTGGTTTCCAGCCACTGACGATAGGCGCCGCTCTGCACGGCCTCCAGCCAGTCGGCATTGTTGAGGTACCAGCGCACGGTATCGCGCAGGCCGGAGTCGAAACTGTGCCGCGGCTGCCAGCTCAGCTCCCGCTCGATGCGGTCGCAGTTCATGGCATAGCGCCAGTCGTGGCCCGGGCGATCCGTCACAAAGGTGATGAGATCGGCATAGGGGCCGTCGGCGTGGGGGCGTTCCTCGTCCAGAATGGCGCAGACGGCGCGGGCCACGTCAAGGTTGTTGCGTTCGGCCCGTCCCCCGATATTGTAGGAGCGGCCCGGCGTGCCGCCTTCCAGCACACGGGCGATGGCCGCGCAATGATCCTCCACGTGCAGCCAGTCCCGCACGTTCTGTCCCGTGCCGTAGATGGGCAGGGGGGCGCGGTTCAGGGCGTTGCGGATGAGCAGGGGAATGAGTTTCTCGGGGAACTGGCGCGGCCCGTAATTGTTGGAACAGTTGGTCAGCAGGACGGGCAGGCCGTAGGTCTCGTGAAAGGCCCGCGCCAGATGGTCGCTGGCCGCCTTGGAGGCCGCATACGGACTGTTGGGCGCGTAGGGCGTGTGCTCGGTGAAGGCGGGGTCTTCCGGGCCGAGGCTGCCGAACACTTCATCCGTGGAGACGTGCAGGAAGCGGAAGCGTTGCTGCTCCTCCGCCGTGAGCGACCGCCAGTAGGCCAGCACGCAGCGCAGCAGGGCGGTGGTGCCCAGCACGTTGGTACGCACAAAGGCTTCGGGGTCGAGGATGGAGCGATCCACATGGCTTTCCGCCGCGAAGTTGATGACCGCGGCGGGCCGGTGCGTGCGCAGCAGGTGGGCCACAAGCTCGCTGTTACCGATGTCGCCCTGAACAAAAATATGATCGGCGTCGCCGTTCAGGGGGGCCAGATTGGCGAGGTTGCCCGAATAGGTCAGCTTGTCCAGCGTGACGACGGGCGTGCCGGAGGCGCGCGTCCGCAGGACGTGGCAGGAACCGATGAAACCGGCCCCGCCGGTGATCAGATGACAGGAATTCATAGGGTATCCTTGCTGAGAATGATGCCGCATGGTAGGCGCAGGCCGCACGGACGCCAAGGGAACAAGGCCGCCTTGCCGCGCTTCTTCGGGGATGCCGTCCCGCTCGCGCGTTCAGGAGAGGACGGCGCGTCCGGCGGCGACGCCGCTGGCCCAGGCCCAATGCAGGTTGTAGCCGCCCAGCAGGCCCGTGACGTCCAGCATTTCACCGATGAGGAACAGGCCCGGCAGCAGACGACTTTCCATGCGGCGGGGCTCCACCTCGCGCACGTCGATGCCGCCGCCGCAGACTTCGGCCTTGCGGAAGTCCGCCACACCGGAGGGCTGGAAGCGCCGGGCGTGTACGGCGGCGCAGAGTTCCTCCCGCGCCTTGCGGGACAGCTCGGCCGCACGGCGGCGGGCAAGCTCCGGCGGCAGCAGGGTTTCGGCAAGCCGTTGCGGCAGCATCTTCCGCAACAGGGAGAGCGGAGTGCGGCGTCCGCCCTGCGGATCGTCCAGCAGCGCACGGAAGGACGTTTCCGGCAGAAAGTCCACCTGCACGGTCATGCCCGGTTCCCAGAAGAGCGAGGCCTTGAGGGCCGCGGGGCCGCTGAGGCCCTCGTGGGTGAAGAGCAGATCGTCCTGCCAGACGGGATCGCGCGTCAGCCCCGGAGGGAGGCCCGCCTCCGGCAGGGAAATGCGGACAGGCAGGCTGATGCCCGCCAGCGACCGCGGCGCGTCTTCGGCCGGAGATGCGGCCGGGCTGTCGGAGACGGAGCGTGCGGCGGGCGGCAGGCCCCGCCGGGCGGCCGGGGGCAGACGGCGGGGCGTCGTCCGCGGCGTTTCAGATCGGGACGGGGGCGTCTCCGGGACGGGCAGGGCATCGGGAGGCAGCAGAAAGGGGGCAAGGGCCGGAAAGGGCGGGACAAGCGTATGGCCGCAGGCCCGCGCCAGCCGGAAGCCCGCCGAAGAGCCGCCCGCCTGCGGCCAGGCCGGGGAACCGGCGGCCAGCACCACGGCGCGGGCCAGACAGGGGCCGTTGTCCGTCTCCGCGCAAAGGCCGTCCGCCGTGCGGCGCAGGGCGTGCACCGCGCAGCGGGTGAGGATGTCGCCGCCACGGGCCCGGATGTCCTCCATGAGGCAGTGCAGGAGATTGCGCGCCGGAACCGTCAGAAAGAGCTGACCGTGCCCGCGTTCCTCCACGGGCAGGCCCCAGGCCGCCACGAGGCGCTCCATGACCGCCGGAGCAAAGGCTTTCAGGGCCGGGCCGCAGAAGGCGGGATCGCCGCAGCGGTAATGCAGGGGCAGCACGCGGCGGTTGGTGAAATTGGCCCTGCCGCCGCCGCTTATCAGCAGCTTGCGCCCGGGCCGGGCGGCCTGTTCCAGCACAAGGACGCGCAGGCCGCGTCCGGCCGCCTCCCGCGCGCACATGAGCCCGGCCGGACCGGCGCCCACCACAAGGACGTCCGTCCGCAGGGGAGCGGGAGTCACGGCATTTGACAGCCTTTCGGCTGCCGGACTAGGGTTGAAAGACATACGGCCACCTGTTCCGGGCGTGTTCGTTTGCCGGACATGCCGTCCGGAAGAAAGGGCGGCGCGTCGGGGCGTTTTGCGTCGTCCCGCTGTGGGAAAGGGGCGTGCGGCGACGGCATGCGCCGCATGCGATCCGCCGGGGCCGGGACAGGGAGCGGCACGCCGTAACCATACACAAGGGGGCTTGTGATGCCAATACTTCCTTCCGGCTATGTGCCGCCCCTCTGGGCGCGACAGGCGCACGTCAATACCATCTGGGCCGCCAAGTGCCGCCGCGTGCGCTATCCCGAAGCCGGGCAGGATGTGCGGCGTCTGCGGCTGGAGACGCCGGACGGCGATTTTCTGGATGTGGACGAGCATCCGCCGTTGCGGGAGGGCGGCACGCGGGCGGAAGACGCGCGGGGCGTGGCGGTGATCTCGCACGGGCTGGAAGGGCACAGCCGTCGCCGTTATGTGCGGGGACTGGCGGCCGAGCTGGTGCGGCGCGGTTTCCGGGTGCTGGCCTGGAACATGCGTTCCTGTTCCGGCGAACCCAACCGGACGCGGCGTCTGTATCACATGGGCGAAACGGACGATCTGGCCTGCGTGGTCTCTTACGCCGAAACCTTCGGCCTGCCGGTGCTGCTGGCCGGGTTCAGCATGGGCGGCAACCAGATTTGCCGGTATCTGGGCGAGGCGCGCCGTTCGCCGCGGGTGCGCGCCGCGGCGGCGGTCTCCGTACCCTGCGATCTGCCCGCGGCCGCGCAGGTCATGGCCGGGCCGGGCTGCCGTCTTTACATGCACTATTTCCTGCGGACACTGCGGGCCAAGATGCGCGAAAAGGCGGCCCGCTTTCCCGATTTTCCCTCGCTGGACGGCATGGACGATTTCCGCACGTTCAACGAGTTCGATGAACGGTTTACCGCGCCCCTGCACGGCTTTGCCGACGCCGCGACCTACTGGCGGGAATGCAGCGCCCTGCCCGTACTGCCGCGCATCGACGTTCCCCTGTATCTGCTGCTGGCGGCTGATGATCCCTTTTGTGCGCCGTCCTGTTATCCGTGGGCGGCGGCGCGGGACAACGCGCATCTTTTTCTGGAAGTGACCCCCCGGGGCGGCCACGCGGGCTTTGTCAGCCGGGGAGAGGTCTGGTACAGCGAACGGCGCGTGGCGGATTTCCTTACCGCGTATGCGGATCGGAGCACGGGCCGGTAGTCCGCCTTTTCCGTGGCCGCCGTACGGGCGGGCCGCGTAAAGATCGGACGGCGGGGAAAAAGCGGGCACGGCCCGTTTATGAACAAGGAGCGGAAATATGGCCGAAACGGCAAGGGAAAGCAGGGAACAGCGGATGAAAACGCTCAGCGGGGCGGCCTTCGGGCTTGTCCTGCTGTTGCTCTGTTCCGGGCTTTTGTGGCGGGAGGAAGCCCGCCGCCCCGAAGGGGAAACGAACGGACGGAACGGGCCGTCCGTGCTGGAAATCGAGGCGGACGGAACCTCCGGAGCCGTTTCGCCCGACAGGCTCGTCCATCTGAGCGGTCGGCTGGAAACGTCGGAAACGCTGACGGATTCCCTGACGGGCTCCTCGGTGCAGGCGATCGGCATCCGGCGGGAAGTGGAATACTTTCAGTGGGTGGAGATCGTCCGTCCGTCAGCGGCGTCTACCCCTGCGGGCGAACGGAAGGCGGACGATTTCGCCTATCATCAGCGCTGGGTTTCCGAGCCTGTGGATTCCTCCGCCTTTCATTCGGAGCTGGCGCGCCGTCAATGCGCCAACATGACTCTTGTGCGTCTTCCCAACGAAAGCCGCTATGCCGGGGACGTCCGCCTCGGCGTCTATGGTCTGCCGTCCGGCCTTGCGGCCTCCCTGCCTGCCGAAGAGCCGTTCGTCATCACTGTGCCCGACAGCGTGCGGGACGATCTCAACCGGCAGGCGGCGCAGTCGCACCGCAGCGCCGGGCGCGGCCCGCTCATGATTTCCAACGTGGTGCATGCACAGGGCGGCGTTATCTACATCGGCACGGGCGGCACGCCGCAAAACGGCGACGTGCGCATTATCTACAGCCGGATTCCGCCCATGCGGGCCAGTCTGGCGGGCGCTGTCCGGGGAACGGACGTCATTGCCTGGCGCGGCCCTGACGGCAGGGAAATCTGCCGCCTGCTGCCGGGCACGCAGTCCGTGCGGGATATGCTGCCGGAACTGGCGCTGCCCGACACGACAACGGCGGCGGGCATCTGGTTTCACCGGCTTGCGTCGGTTCTGGTATGCGCCTGCGCCTTCTTTCTCCTTCTGCGGCCGCTGTGGCGGGAGCACGGCGGGGAGGAACCGCAACCCCTCCGGGCAAACCCTGTCCGGGGAGGCGGCTGCCTGCTGCTGGGAGTACTGTGGACGGCCGCCATCGTCTGGGGGGCGGCGTAGCGCCTGACCGCGCGAGGCGCGGCTTCAGGCTGCCGGGCGGCACGCTTGCGAGGTCACGGGATACCATTTGTTTTCTACCACCAGTAAAGGGGATAGCGGCGCGCGGCGGAAAGGTTGTTCACCACAAGGGCAATGCCCAGCATGAGGCAGGCTCCGGTCAGGCAGGGGACAAGGGCATACAGGTAGCCGAGCTGGCGGATGCCCTCGCCGCCGGTGACGGCAATGAGCGCCGTAGCCCCGCCGGGCGGATGCAGGGTCTTGCTCAGGTGCATGAGGGCTATGGCCGTGGAGACGGCCAGAGCGGCAGCCAGCCAGATCGGTTCGGGAACCAGCAGGCCGCAGCTCACGCCGGTCAACGCCGAGACAAGATGCCCGCCCACCAGATTGCGGGGCTGGGCCAGCGGACTTTGCGGCGCGCCGAAGGCCAGCACCGCCGAGGCTCCGAACGAACCGATGAGCAGCGGAAACCCCGTGTTGCCCGTGGCGTAGCGCTCCAGCAGGGCAATAAGCGCAATGGCCAGACAGCTTCCCAGCCAGGAATGCAGAATCTCCCGTCCCGGGACTCGTGGCGGCGTGGGGCCGCCGCCTCGCATTTTGCGCAGCAGATGCAGCATCCCCGTCCTCCTTGCGTGTTGCCGTTCCGAAATGCTTTCGGTTTGCGGGCAGCTGTGCGGCGTCCGTCAGTGCGAATGCGGACAGGAAGCGTTCTAGCCGGAAAGCGGAAGGGCGGCAGTGCGTGGGCGCACAGGGAAGGCTGCTTGTCCGGCAGGGCGGCGCTGTGCTGCCGCCTCGCGTTTTCCCTTTTTCAAGGCTAAAACGCTCTCGAGCCTGTCAACACAATTTTTACAAATAATTTCATAAATAAGCAGAATAGGCGTTCATGCCTCGTTTTTACGACTCTTTTTACGGTAAAAGCGCGCTGGGGAAGGGATGGGGGGCTTGGGGGGCAGGGGAACCCCTCCCGCGCTGGCGGCGATCCAACGGGCGGCCCGCAGGGCCGTGCCTGTTAGGCCGTAAGGCCTTACAGGCATCGACAGCAGAGCGAGGGGTTCCCCTGCCCCCCAGACAAACAGCAAATAGGGTCAACAGGCCCTAATCCGTGTCGAACCAGCGGGCGATGCGTTCCCTCTGCGGCGTCTCGCCGTCGGGCACGAGGTTCAGGGCCAGCAGCAGCTTGAGGCGGGCCTTGGCGGCGCTCAGTTCGCCGCCCATGATGACGCCGAGGCGGCGCTGTTGCACCATGCCGCCGTCGTAGGCGTAGACATCCAGCACGCGCCCCCCGGTACGGGTGGCATTGACGATGATGACGCCGCGTTCCAGCGCTCGTTGCAGGGAGGGCATGACGGTGGGGGGCACGTTGCCGCGTCCGAAGCTTTCGATGACCAGCCCTTCGGCTCCGCGCGAGACGGCAAAGTCGATGAGGCTGCCGTCATCACCGGTGACGATCTTGATGAGGTCGGCGCGCCGGTGCAGCCCGGTGGGCCAGAGGGTCTGCCGGTGCAGGGGGGCGCGCCGGAAGATGAGGCGGTCGTCGTCCACAGTGCCGATGGGGCCCCACCAGGGGGACTGGAAGGTGGCCACATTGGCCGCGTGGGTCTTGGCGGCCTCGCGCGCGGCGTGGAGCTGGTCGTTCATGACCACCAGCGCGCCCATGTCGCGTGCCTGCGGGGACGCGGCCACGCGCACGGCGCTCATGAGGTTGCGGGGGCCGTCCGGGCCCAGCTCGTCTTCGGCGTGCATGGCGGCCGTGAGGCAGACCGGTTTGGGACTGTCCACGGCAAGGTCGAGAAAGTAGGCCGTCTCCTCCAGCGTGTCCGTGCCGTGGGTGATGACCACGCCGGCCACGTCCGCCTCGGCAAGGCGACGGCGCACCAGCACGGCCAGATCGTACATGCGTTCCGGGGTCATGGCCGGACTGGGCAGATTGGAGAATTCGCAGACTTCCAGCGGGCAGACCTGTCCCAGACCGCGCACGCCGTCCACGAGTTCGCTGCCGTTGAGGGCCGGGGTCGCGCCGCCGGTGGCGGCGTCATGCAGCATGGCGATGGTGCCGCCGGTGGTGATGACGACGACTTTGTGATTCATGAGGGCCTCCCTGACGGGGTCGCGTGTTTCTACGCCAATTGCCGCACGCGGCAGCGTTGTTGCAGCAGCGTCGCATCAAGGCGGCTCATGGCGTCATGCAGGGCGATGCGGTAGCTGCCCGTGCCTGCGTTGTCGCCGAGCTGTTCGTGGGCCAGCTCGCCGCTGACGCCCATGCAGCACATGCCGCAGAGGGCGGCCTCCAGCGGCGCGTCGGGATGGGCGCCGCAGTGGCAGGCAATGACGCCGGCGGACATACAGCCGGTGCCGGACAGGCGGGACATGAGCGGGTGACCGTTATCCACGCCCCAGGCCGTGGGGCCGTCCGTCACGAGGTCGATGGGGCCGCTGATGACGACGACCGCCCCGGTGGCCGCCTGCAGGCGGCGGGCAAGGGCGAGGGCCTCGGCAAGCCGTTCCTCGCTGACCAGTTCGGCGGGGCAGGCATCCACGCCGCGCGCCGAGCCGACCCCTTCGGCCAGGAAGCGGATTTCGGAAATATTGCCCTTGATGACCGTGGGCCTGACGTGCCGGAGGATGTCGAGGGCCAGCCGGTTGCGGAAGGCGGAAGCACCGGCGCCCACGGGATCGAAGACCACGGGCCGTCCGAGCCGGTTGGCCGCTTTGCCCGCGGCGAGCATGGCTTCATGCGTGCGGGCGCACGGGGTGCCCATGTTGAGCACGAGCGCCGCGCACAGTCCGGTGATGTCCTCGCTTTCGGCGGGGTCATCGGCCATGATGGGGGAACCGCCCGCGGCGATGGTGATATTGGCGCAGTCGTTGACGGTCACATAATTGGTGATGAAGTGCACCAGCGGCGTGGCACGGCGCGTGGCCTGCCAGATGGCGGAAAGATCGAGCATGCAGCCTCCCGAAAAAGAATGGAGGGCAGTATGCGTCAGGCCGGACGCAATGGCAAGGGGAGCGGCAGGGCCGCCGTTGACAGCGCCCCCTGCTTCCCCTAGGGTCAGGGCGCATTCCCTGCCTGCCGCAAGGCTGCCCTGTTTCGGCGGCGCGTCCGGCAAGGGAACGTCGGCGCAGGCTGTCGTGTCTGTCCCGATTTTCTCAACGCCGCCGCGCATGGCGGCATGTTCCACGGAAAGATTGCCATGAAAAGAAGTATTGCCGCCGCTATCCTTGCCGTCCTGTGTGCCGTGCCCCTTTCCGTCCGCGCCGGGGAAATCGACATTGCGCGCATCCGCTGCAAGGACGTTCTGGCCAACGAGGAACAGCTTCCGCTGATTCTGATGTGGGTTGACGGCTACATGAGCGCCGCGACGAATAATACGGTCTTCACTGAGGAGTGGATGGCCCGGCTTGCCACGCATATGGACGTCTACTGTGCGACGCATCCCCGCAAGACGGTCATGGAAGCCATGGAAGCCATGCCCGCAGACGAGGAGTAGCCGCGGGGCTTTTCGCCTTTGGCGGGGGGCTTTCCCCGTGGACGGCATGCCGCGGCATGCGGGGCATCAGGCTGAAGCGGAGCAGGGACTGTCCGTTCCGGCGGGTGCGTCCGGCGTGGCGGACAGGGGGAGGCGCTGCTGGAATTCCTCCACGGGCTGCGGGTGCGCCAGCAGATAGCCCTGTACTTCCTGACAGCCCAGGCCCGCCAGGATGTCCAGCTGGCGGTCACGTTCCACCCCTTCGGCCACGGTGGTGATGGACAGGTTGTGACTGGCCATGATGAGCATGTGCAGCAGCTTGGGCAGGCGGGGATTGTCTTCCAGCGAGGAGATGAGCCGCTTGTCCAGCTTGAGCACGGAAAAGTCCACCTCGGCCAGTGTGGCCAGATTGGCGTGCGCCACCCCGAAATCGTCAATGGCCAGATGATAGCCGCAGTCGGCAAGGCGTCGGCTCATTGCCTGAACGCGCTCATGCTCCCGCGAGTCGGCGCTTTCGGTGATTTCCACCTGCAAAAGCTCCAGAGGGATGGCGTAGCGGTCGCGGATGCGCTCCAGCTGTTCCAGAAAATCCGGCATGACAAAGGTGTGGCGCGAAAAGTTGGTGGCCACGGGCACGACGGCGCGTCCCTCGTCCAGCCAGGCGCGCAGATGGCGGCAGGCCTCCTCAAAGGCGAAGAAATCCAGCAGATGGCAGCGGTGCAGGGATTCCAGCAGCGGAATGAACTGATCCGGCGGGACGAGGCGGCCGTCCTTCCGCAGGCGGATGAGCACCTCGACACCGCAGAGCCTCCTGTCCGCCACCTTGAACTTGGGCTGCCAGTAGGTCAGGAAGTTGCCCTCGGCCAGCATGCGTTCCAGCACGCCGGGACGGGCCAGCTCCAGGATGTGGTCGCCTTCCGGCCGGTAACGGCCGCTCTCCCTGTGGCGGTAGAATGCCTTCTTGTTGGCGAACATCTCCGCCTCGGCACGGGTGTAGGCCGTGAGCGGCGCTTCGCCGTCGGTGAGCCGGTAGCCGCCCACCGCCGCGGAGAAGTCGAGCGCCCCCGACAGGATGACCTGCATCCGCCGCACGGTCTCGTAAAAGACGTCCTTGCCCACGTAATTCCAGAGCAGGGCGAATTCGCCGCCGTTCAGGCGATAGGGGTGCGCACCCGCCTCCATATCGCCCAGCAGACCGGCCAGACGGATCAGCATGTCGTCTCCATGCTGGATACCGTGTATTTCATTGATTTTCTTGAGGCCGTTCACCTCCAGGATCACCACGGCCCCGCCGGGCGAGCTGATGTGCTGCACGTCATGCTGAAAGGCGTGCCGGTTGCCGAGGCCGGTCAGGGGGTCGTGCCGGGAATGGTGTTCCAGCGTGTTGAGCAGGTGAAAGCGTTCAATGGTGGCGGCCATGAACGTGCTGATGGCGGCAAGCGTCGTCCGGGCTTCTTCCACCCGGCTGCGGGTCGGGTTTTCCACCTCAAGAAAGCCGGTAAGGCGGCCGGAAACCATAAGCGGCGCAATAAGAAAGGAGGAAATGTCCTGCAGGCGCACGCTGTCGCCCGAGGCCTGTCCGGCGCCGAACCGTACGCCGTCAAGCTGGAGAATTTCCCCCCGGCGCAGCCGGGGAAGCCAGTCCGCATAGGCGGATTCGGGAAGGTCGAGCTGACTGTCCCGGAGCCGGCTGATGTCCTCGCGCATCCATTCATGCGTGTTGCTGGCCTGCTGGTCACGAATTTCAAAGACGGAGCAGCGATCCGCCTCCAGATACAGGCCGATTTCTTCCAGCACCTGCAGAACAAGGGTATACGGACTGCCGGAGTCTTCCGCCAGCAGGCGGGAGCAGTGAGCAATGAGGCTTTCCACCCCGCGTTCCCGTCGCAAAAGCTGCCGCGCACGCACCTGCGGGGTGGTTTCGCGGGCAATGAGCAGGCGGGCCTTGCGTCCCTTCCAGGGCGCAAAGGCCTCGTAGATTTTGAAATGCGCGTTGAGATGGGGCAGATAGACCTGATCGCGGCGACGGGAGGGCTGAAGGCTGCAGGCTTCGCAGGGGGTGTCGCTGTCGTGGAAGACCTTGTGGCACTTTTTCCCCGCAAGATCAGCTATCCTGAAACGCTGACGGCATGCCGCATTGGCATAGAGCAGATCATGGGTCTCCAGATCGGCGACGTATACCAGATCCGTGAGCCCGTCGAAAAAGTTGGCCAGCATTGCATAGACTCCGCATCGGGGGACAAGATGTCTGGAGCGGGAAGCGAGTGTCGTGCTCAAGGCGCTCGGGAAACGCTCCCATTCCAAGTCTACTCTGTTTTTTAAAACATTTCAAGATCAGCAACCGCAAGACCCTGTGCCGTCGCGGCTGCCCGGATGCGGCCTCAGCGGGGAGGGGCCGCGGCATCCAGTTTTTGCCGGAACTCCTCCAACGGCAGGGGACGGGAAAAGAGGAATCCCTGTACTTCGTGGCAGCCCATGCCGGAGAGAATGGTCAGCTGTTCGGGGCGTTCGACGCCCTCGGCCACAGTATTGATACGCAGGGAATGACTGGTCAGGATGAGCATTTCCAGAATCTTGAACAGACGGGGATTGCTCTCCAGCGAGTGGATGAGCCGCTTGTCCAGCTTGAGCACGGAAAAGTCCACTTCCGCCAGCGTGGCCAGATTGGCGTGCGCCACGCCGAAGTCGTCGATGACCAGACAGAAGCCGTGAGCGTGCAGCTTGCGGGCCATGTCCTGAAAGGCGGCCTGGTCGGCGGCGTCCACGGTTTCCGTGATCTCCACCTGCAACAGCGTGAGCGGGATATCGTACCGGCGGCGGATGGCCTCCAGTCTGTCGAGGAAGTCGGGCATCACGAAGGTGTTGCGGGAAAAGTTGCTGGAAACGGGCACCACGGATCGTGCTTCGTCCAGTCTGCGGCGCAGGAAGCGGCAGGCCTCCTCAAAGACGAAATAGTCCAGCAGGTAGGTGCGGTGCAGGGATTCCAGCAGGGGCATGAATTGCCCCGGCGAGAGCACCTCGTCGCCGTGCCGCAGGCGCACGAGCGCCTCGGCCCCGCAGATGCGCCCGTCCTTCAGGCTGTACTTGGGTTGCCAGTAGGTGATGACCTTGCCGTCGTCAAGCATCTGCTCCAGAGTGCCCGGCTGGGCAAGGCGCAGCATGTCGTCCATCTCCGCCCGGTAGCGGCTGCCGCCCTGAAGACGGTAGTAGTCCCGCTTCCGGTGGTACATCTGCTTTTCGGCACGGGTATGGGCCTGTCCGGGACGATCTCCCGTATCCATCCAGTAGCCGCCCACCGCGGCGGAAAAGCCCAGGATGCCGGAAAAGAAGGACTCCAGGCGCTGTTGCGTATCGGCAAAGGCCGCTCGATCGATGCTTGTCCAGAGGACGGCGAACTCCCCGCCGTTGAGCCGGAAGGCGCGCCCTGTCTCCGCCAGCTTGCCCAGCATGTCCCCGATACGGGCGAGCAGTTCGTCGCCGTACTGCATGCCGTAGGTCTCGTTGATCTTCTTGAGGCCGTTCACCTCGAGCAGCAGGATGGCGGCGCCCGGCCCGGAGAGCGCCTCCAGTTCCTTCCTGAACAGGTGACGGTTGCCCAGCCCGGTCAGGGCATCGTGATGGGAATGGTGCGCCAGCGTGTTGATGAGGCGGAAACGCTCGATGGTGGAGCCCATGAACTTGCTGATGGAGGCCAGCGTGATGCGCGTTTCCTGCACGCGGTGCGGCGCCGGATTATCCACCCCCAGAAAGCCGAACAGCTCGCCGGAGACGTTCAGCGGTTCCACAAGAAGCGATTTGACGCCCTGCGGCTTGAGGTAGGCGTATTCCACCGGGCTGAGGCGGGCAATGTCCTCCACATCGGGCAGGAAGACGCTGCTGCCGCTGTGCAGCGGGCCGATCCAGCGGGCATAGGCGGCCTGCGGCACATGCTGGAGGTTCTTCTGCTGAGACGATACCCCCTTGCGGCACCACTCGTGCGTATTGCTGGCTGTGC
Organism: uncultured Desulfovibrio sp.; assembly: GCA_944327045.1. Taxonomy (GTDB): domain Bacteria; phylum Desulfobacterota; class Desulfovibrionia; order Desulfovibrionales; family Desulfovibrionaceae; genus Desulfovibrio. Next base: position 1,018 of record CALVGJ010000129.1, on the reverse strand, counting down.
CGCCGTGAATCTCGAAAATGTAGCAGCGGTCGGCCTCGAGAAAACGACCGATCTCCTCCAGCGTCATGTTGAGGAGGGTGTGCAGGTTGCCGGCATCATCATTGAGCAGGCGGGCGCAATGGGCGATGAGCTGCTCGATGTCGCCGTGCAGGATAAGGCGCTTTTCCGCCACATGATCGGTGATGTCGTAGGCGATCTCCAGCCGGGCCTTGCGGCCCCGGAAGTCGATGACGGAATCGTAGAGATCGAAATGGCGCTGCAGCAGGGGATTGAAGCAGCTCCAGGCCCAGCGGCCGTGCTCACGCAGTTTCTGATTGGTGCAGAAATCGCAGGGCTGGCTCAGGCCCTGCAACACTTCATAGCACTTGCCGGGGCTGTCCTGAATATGGAAGTTCTGGCGGCAGGCCCGGTTGGCATAGAGCAGATCATAAGTTTCCAGATCCGCGATGTATACAAGGTCGTCAAGACCGTCAAATGCGGTGGCCAGCATGAGACTACTCCAACATCACAGGGGGGACGGGATGCCTGGAAAAAAACATGCAGTTCACAGCGCCTTCGGGGGAAAGGGCCTGCATAGGGATAACTGCGGGAAAGGTATCCCCTTTTTCGTTGAATCACAAGGGGGAAGATGCTTTCCGGCGGCTTTTTCCGCGTTTCTCAGGGGCGGGCGGAAAACCCCTTTTCCTTTGGGGGAAAATGGGCTAGTGTGGCTCGTATCTTATAAAAAGCGTTCTTCCGATCCGCGTGCTCCATCTTGCCGGGGCGTGCCCTTTCCGTCGCGGGAAAGGAGCGGTCGGATGCGCTGCCGCACGCCGGGGAGCCCATCGGGGCACGACTGCCCCCGGCGCGGGCATGGAGGCAGAGGCCGCAAGGTTCGCTGCCGCAAACAGGGGCCGGGTCTTCCGGCCGGTCATCATCAAGCCGTTTCGCATGGAGTCGCGTATGGAAACGAAAACGCTTGTGGTCAATGGCATTCCCCGCAGGGTCATGGTCAGTCCCGACGCCACCCTGGTGGATG
>CALVGJ010000128.1 GCA_944327045.1 uncultured Desulfovibrio sp. | reverse complement strand
CCTGCCCCCTGCCCCCCGCCGGGAGGCGACCAAACCCGGATGCCGGGCAGCATCCGCCAGCCAGCGCAAGAAGAAAAAAAGGAAACACCCCCGTCCCCCCGTCCCCCCGCCGGGCCGCATCCGCAATCCAGCGGAAGAAGAAAAGAAAAAGGATGAGGCGACCAAGCCCGGATGCCGGGCAACAGCCGCCAGCCAGCGAAAGAAGAAAAAAGGAAAAAAGAAATCCCTCACCTTTCCACCGCCGGGGAACTGACACCCGTCACGGGGCAACCGCAAGCGTCAAAAAATGAACACTGACAACACGTTAAAGAAAGTCTAGAAAAAAAGTCATGCTATTTTAACACCTTAAAAATTCAGGCACGACAATTGCAATGAAGGGGCCGTCCGCGGTCCGCGACCGCCTAACGCAGGAGTGAGGAAGTTCGTTATGCCGATGCCAGCCCCCCTTAACAATGCCGTGAATCGTTTCAGAGACTCGTGGTCCAGCATGAGCACCGCTCAGCGCGTGCTTTCCGCCGGTGGCGCCGTGGTGCTGCTGGCGGCCGTCATTGGCCTGTCCATCTACGCCACGCGTCCCGAATACCGCGTCCTGTATTCCAACCTGAGCGGCGAGGACGCCAACCGCGTCGTCAAGATGCTCCAGACGGACAAGATTCAGTACAAACTCGCCGACAACGGCACCACCATCATGGTGCCGCAGGAAGTGGTCTACGACCAGCGCATCAAGATCGCCGGTGAAGGCGGCCTGGTGGGTCAGGGCATCGGCTTCGAGATTTTCGACAAGGTAAAGGTCGGCCAGACGGACTTTGTGCAGAAGATCAACTACACCCGGGCCCTGCAGGGCGAACTGGCCCGCACCATCAGCGAGTTCCCCAGTGTGGAGAGCGCGCGCGTGCATCTGGTCATTCCCAAGCGCAGCCTCTTTGTGGAAGAGCGGGAAGAACCCTCGGCCTCGGTGGTGCTCAAGCTGAACAACCCCAACGCCAAGCCCGACCAGAAGGAAATTACGGCCATCCTGAACATGATGATCATGTCCGTGGAAGGGCTGGACAAGCAGCATGTGTCCATTACGGACAACGGCGGCAAGGTGCTCTATCAGCCGGAGGAAGACAGCCTCGCGGGCGCGTCCAGCACGCAGATGGAACACCGCCTGCAGGTGCAGCGCAACCTTGAGCGCCGCATCGAGGAAATGCTGCAGCCGCTCTTCGGCCCCGGTCGCGTCATCGCCAAGGTCAACGCCGACATGGACTTCAGCCAGAAGACCATCCGCCGCGAACTCTATGATCCGGAAAAGACGGCCGTCCGCAGCGAGCAGCGCAGCGAGGAAGCCCAGCAGGGTCAGGCCAATCTGGAAGCCGGCGCGCCGGACACCAACTTCCGCGGGGACGGCATCACCGGTTCGGTGTCCAACCAGAACGGCAGCCGCGAAACCCGCACCACGAACTACGAAATCAACAAGGAAGAACAGCAGATCGTGTCCAACGTGGGCGACCTGCGCCGCCTGACCGTGGCGGTCATCATCGACGGTACCTATCAGAAGGTGGATGGCGCGTGGTCCTTCATCCCGCGCACGGCGGATGAACTGGCGCAGGTGCGGCAGCTCGTGTCCAACGCCGTCGGTCTGGACAGCGCCCGCGGCGACTCCCTGGAAGTGAGCTCCATTCCCTTCTCCGGCTCCGAACCTCCGGCGGAGCCCAACTTCGGCGACATCCTGTCCGAATACGCCGAGCGCCTGGGCAAGCCGCTGCTTAATGCCCTGCTGGCCTTCCTCTTCCTGATGCTGGTGGTGCGGCCCGTGGTGCTGGCCCTCATCCGGCCCAAGGTGGAAGCCGGCGAAATGGTGGAAGGTCTGGAAGGCCTGCCCGCCGCCGAGGAACAGCTTGCCCTCTATGAGGCGCTGGAAGAGGCCGCCAAGGGCGAGGAAAAGGCCCTGGAAGCCGGTAGCGAAGATGATGAACTGGTGTTCAAGGATATTGAAGCTCTCAAGGCGCACATCTTCTCCCTGTCCGACCAGCATATGGAACAGGTGGTGACCCTTGTGCGCGGGTGGATGAAGAATGAAGCCAAGGCAGCCTAATGAGCAGCCCGCCGCCGGTGAGGGCCATGTGCCCTCACTGGCGGAATTGCGGGCCTACCGCCACGCCCAGAAGGAAACCAACCGGCGCGTGGAGGAATTGCGGTTACGGCTGTTCCGCATGACGGAGCAGCACATGGATCAGGCCATCCGAATCATCAAACGCTGGATGGACGCCGACAAGACAAAAAATCGCTAGACAGCAAAATTTGACGGAAAGCCCCGTCAGTCATGGCGTCGGGGGAGGCTGCCCCTCCCCGTCGGCGCTTCGGCGGGGTAGACAGCAGCGTATAAGTACATTATCAGATTCAGGCTGAATTTGTTCCAAGGAGACGTCCGGGATGGTTCTGACAGGTCAACAGCGCATAGCCGTATTGCTGCTCGCCATGGGCGACAAATTCACGGCGGATGTTTTCAAGCGGATGGAGCGGCAGGAAATCGCCAACATTTCCAAGGCCATCGTGGAGCTGCCTTCCGTGCCCAAGGAAATGGTCGAGGAAGTGCTGCGCGAGTTCCACGAGTCGCTCGTGGAAGGCGTGGACATGATTTCCGGCGGCAGCGACATCCTGAAGCGTCTGCTGCTCAAGAATCTTGACCCCGAAACCGCCAAGTACATCATGGACGCCCTGAATCTGGATACCGGCCCGGCTCCCTTCCGCGAGCTGGAACAGGTCAGCCCGCGCCTGCTCTCGCAGATTCTGCGTAACGAACACCCGCAGACCCTGGCCCTCATCATGGGCCACCTCAACCCCGATCAGGCCGCCAATCTTTTGACAAGCCTGCCCGCGGGCGTGCGCGCCGAAGTGCTCATGCGTCTGGCCCGCCTCGAATCCGTGCCCGAGGACATGCTCATGGAAGTGGACAAGGTGGTCACCAGCCAGCTCATCGCCATGGGCGGCAAGGAAGGCAAGAAGGTCGGCGGCGTGCAGTCCGTGGCCGAAATCCTCAACGCCGTGGACCGCGCCACCGAAGAGGAAGTCCTCTCCGAAATCGAGGAGGATTCCGCCCAGATGGCCGAAGATATCCGCAACCTCATGTTCGTGTTCGAGGACTGCAAGAATATCGACGACCGCGGCGTGCGCGAAATGCTCAAGGAAATTTCCAACGAAGACCTTACCCTTGCCCTGCGCGGCGCCAGCGAAGAACTCAAGGACAAGTTCTTCCGCAACATGTCCGAACGCGCGGGCAACATGATCCGCGAAGAACTGGAATACATGGGGCCGACCAAGCTCTCGGACGTGGAAGCCGCCCAGCAGAACATCGTCAAGATCGTGCGGCGGCTGGAAGCCGAAAACAAGCTCGTGGTCAGCCGCGGCGGCGGAGACATCTTTGTCTAGTGCGCCTTGCCCTTTTCACCGGCAGGACGCGAGGCGCGTCAACGCCGCCCGGCCCGGGCGCAAGCGGAAAGGCGAATGTGCCCCTTCCGCAAAACGACAGGCCGCACGCGTGGAAACGCTTCGCGTCCCAAGCTGAAAATGCTCTGGCTGAAGACGGCAGGGCGGAGAACGGAACATGTCTATGGATCTGCGTAAGAAATGGGGCACCATCTTCATGGGCGATCGCGAGGCTTCGATGGCGCAACTGGAAGCCATGCAGGAGCCCATCCGCAGGGAACAGGAGCGGCAGCAGAGCCAGGAAGACTACATGGAGCGCGTCAAGGCGCGCGCCGTGGAGCGTGCCCGTCAAATTCTCGGCGAGGCCTATGCCGAGCGTCAGCGCGTGCTGGAAGAAGCCAAGCGCGATGCTCAGGCCCACTACCAGCGCATCATTTCCGAGGCCGAGAGCATCCGCCAGTCCACCCGTGACGGCTACGAGGCCATGGAGGTGGAGCGCCGCACCACCAGTCGCGAGCTGGCCGAGGCCGAGCGCATCCGTTCCTCCGCCCGTGACGACGGCTACAAGGCCGGTATGGATCAGGTGTCCGGCGACCTTCAGCAGATACGCTTCGAGCTGGCCCAGTACGTGGGCTGGATGATGCAGGCCGTGCAGATGCAGACGCGCGACATCTGCCGCCAGTGGCGGGAGTCGCTGGTGGAGCTGACAAAGGCCGCCGTCAGCGCGGGCACGGGCTATGTGCTCACCACCCAGCACGCGGAGGTGCTGCGTTCGCTCATGCTGACCGCCGTGCGTCAGCTTGAGGACAGGATGACCATCACCGTGCGCGTCCACCCCGAGGACGAGGAAGCCGTTACCGACATGTTTGCCGCGGCCCGCGAGCGCGTGCCCGAACTCCAGCAGTGGATCGTCCACGCCGACGACAAGCTGGAGCCCGGCGGCTTTGTGGCCGAAAG
>CALVGJ010000127.1 GCA_944327045.1 uncultured Desulfovibrio sp. | reverse complement strand
CTCGAAACCGAAGGTCGCCTCGAACTCGCGGTAAAGCTCGCCCGGCGAGTCGTAGCGGAAGCCCTTGGCCACCTTGCGGTAGGCGTACATTTCCACCAGGTCGGCGGCGATCTTTTCAATGGCCTTGCGGGCCTTTTCCCGCCCTCCGGCCCAGGCGGAGCCGCCCAGCCTGTCCAGCGCCGGTTCCGCGCCGTCGCCGCCCTTGAAGCGCTGCACCAGCCCCAGGCGGTCCACCGGCACATAGAGCCTGTCCTTGCCGGAATATTCCAGCAGCAGGAAGTCGTTGCCCGTGCCGTTGCGGTCGAGGTGCTCCAGTCCGGCAAAACGACCTATGCCGTAATCCCGGTGCACCAGCAGGGCGCCGGGCTTGAGGTCGTCGAAGCTGTCCATGCCCTTGAAGGCGCGGGAGGCCACACGCGGGGTCTTTTCCGCGCGGGGATAGAGAATGTCCTCGCCCAGCAGGAGGCTGTCGTCCCAGACAAGGTCCACGCCGCCGCGAAAGCCCGACACAAGGGCAAAGAGGCCGTGCCTGTCCGGGGCGTAGCGCAGGGCCGGCACGATGCCGTCCTGTTCGGCCAGCTTCAGAAACTTGTTGCGGCTGCGCTCGGAGGCAAAGCTCAGGATGATCTGATTTCGTTCGCCCTGCCACTGCCGCAGGCCCGCGGCAAGCTGCTGCCACGGCCTGTCCGTCGCCCCGGGCTGGGGGAAAAGGTCGGTGAAGCCGTGCAGACGCCGTTCCGGCAGGGCCGTGCCCTGCTCTTCCACGCCCATGACCAGCGGCTCGGCAAAGATGGCGATCCTGCCCTGCCACGGGGCCGCCTGCGTATCCGGGCGCAGGCAGAGGGACGCCGGCTGCGCCGGATCGCCGCTTTCCTCCTCCAGCCGCCGATGCAGCCGCTGGGCGGCCTCCCGCAGGGCATCTTCCGCATCCGCCCTGCCGGGCAGCAGCCAGAGCGTATCCGCCGGGAGCCAGTCTTCCAGCAGGCTGGCGTTTTCATGCAGCAGTCCGGGGAAAAGCCCTGCCCCGCCGCCGTGCAGCGCCTTCTTGAGGCTGTAATGCTGATTTTCGCTCAGGCGGCCCTGCGCGAACAATCCGTCCAGACGCTCGCGCCAGCGCTGCATATCCGCCGGAGCGCAGGTATGCGGCAGCACCGGCAGGAGGCCGCACTCCTCCAATTGCCGGAGGGAGCGCTGACTTTCCGGGTCAAAGAGGCGGATTTCCTCGATGACGTCTCCGAAAAATTCCAGTCGCAGCGGACGGGCATAGCCGGGCGGAAAGATGTCGAAAATATCACCGCGCCGGGCCATGTCGCCGGGGCGGTTGACCAGCGGCACGCGCTCATAGCCCCACTCCACGGCCTGCTCCAGCAGAAGCTCCGGCGGGAAGTCCTGACCGCGGGCGAGATCGAGCCCGGCCTGTGCGAAAAAATCCCGCGGCAGATGCCGCAGCAGCAGGCTTTCCGGCCCGGCAATCACGCAATGCGGCCCTTCGCCCGCCAGCGCGCGAAAGGCGGCCATGCCCGCGGCCCAGACGTCCCTCCCCTGTCGTATGCCCGCCGTATCGGGCAGCACGAGACAGGGCGACTGCCATGCCGGACGCTCCAGCGGGGCATCTCCCACCGAAAGTTCGGGGACAAAGAGGGAGAACAGCGCGCGGGCGGCATGCAGCTCGTCGCGGTCGCGCACCAGCAGGCAGGAGCTGCGGCCGGTCGCCAGCGCCTCGGCGGCCAGACGGCAGCGCGTGGCCAGCCCGCTGCGCTCGAGCCGCCAATCCCCTGCCGGGACATCAAGAAAGGGAAGGAGTTTTTCCGCGGTCATGAAAGGGAAAAGTCCGGGCCGAGGCCCGTGTTTGTATCCTGTGACTCTGCCGGGAAGCGGGGCACGCGGCTCCCCGGGCATGACGACGGCGGCGGGGACGGTCAATGCCGTCTCCGCCGCCCCGTGCCTTCACGAGTTCCGCCCTGACGGGCAAAGGGCATGCCCGGCGTGAACTCCTCTTGCTGTGACGAAAGCGGAAGCCGTCGGGAAAGGCGGGGATATCCTCGCCTTTCCGCGGCCGCAATCCCGTCCGCGTCCCGTCCGGCGGATGCCCTTTCCGCCCCCGGACGAGACATCGGTCATCAGTGCGTCCCGCAGGAAGTGCAGGAACCGCAGCTTCCCGAATCGCCGGAAGAAGCCAGCGGCACTTCGGGATCAAGGGTAAAGCCCATGTAGCTTACGCCGATGCTCACACCCTTGACCTGAGCAAGCAGTTCCTTGTCGATGCAGAAGCGGAAACCGGCTTCCTCGATAACGTCATCAGAATCGAGAGGCTCATCCAGAGCCAGCGCAAGGCGCGGGCCGCTTCAGCCTCCCGGGGCCAGAAAGACCCGGATGGTCTTCCTTTCCTTCCCGTCAAAGTAGGCTTCAAGCTCTTTGCGGGCGTCTTCGGATACAGTCAGCATATATACTCCGATTGGGTTAGTGTGAGCCGCAGCCGCCGCAGCATCCGCCGCAGGCGCTGCCGCCCGTGGACGGCAGGGGATTCTTGGGGGTCAGCTCGAAGCCCAGCGGCGAGGCGTCGATGGTGACGGCCTCCACCTGATCCAGCAGTTCCTTGCGGATGCAGAAGGTGAAGCCTTCGGCTTCCATGGACTGATCCTCCTCGCCGGGCGCATCCAGCGCCAGCGCGAGCCGGGGGCCGGAGCACCCGCCCGGCGCAAGATAGATGCGGACGGGTTCGCGGTCACGGTCGGCAAAAAAGGCTTCCAGTTCCTTGACGGCCTGTTCGGTCAACGTGAGCATGGCTCCTCCAATGCTGTTTTTTGAGGTTGTTGAGAAGTAAGTCCACTCCCGGCCCTTGTCAATGCGGCCGTGCCGACGTCTTTTCAAGTCCTGAAAAAAAGGATAGATATCCGGGGGAAGGCAGCGGCGGCCGCGCCATGCCCGCAGGGCCGGAACCGGCCTCAGCCCCCAAACGACCTCAAGGAGATCGCATGAGTGCCCACGTCATCCTGAACAGGGAAGAGATTTCCCGCACCCTTGACCGGCTGGCCAGCCAGATTTTCGAGCGGCACGGCCGCTGCGAAACCCTCCAGCTCGTGGGCATCCAGCGCCGCGGCGTGGACCTGGCGCGCCGTCTGGCCGATCTGCTTTCCCTCCGCACGGGGCATCCGCTCCCGCTGGGCACGCTGGACATCAACCTGTACCGCGACGACTGGACGAGTCTGGAAGGCAAGCCGCATCTGGGGCAGTCCCGCATTCCCGCCCCCGTGGACGCGGCGGACATCCTGCTGGTGGACGACGTGCTCTTTACCGGGCGTACCATCCGGGCCGCGCTGGAAGCCCTTCAGGACTACGGGCGTCCGCGTACCGTGGAGCTGCTTGTGCTGGTGGACAGGGGCCATCGCGAACTGCCCATACAGGCCACCTATGTGGGACGCAGCGTGGCCACCCGCCGCGAGGAGCGCATAGACGGGCTGCTTGAGGAGCGGGACGGGCTGGATGAGGTGCGCCTTTCCCGGCCTGACGAGGATCGCGCATAGAACGTTTTGCCTTTGAATAGAGCAATCCCACATGGAAAATGTGGATTGCTCCGGTAGTCGCGAGAGCGACTACCCGCAACCGAACACACGG
>CALVGJ010000126.1 GCA_944327045.1 uncultured Desulfovibrio sp. | reverse complement strand
ACAATGGCCTCATTGCCAAGCAGCAGATGCCGCTCTCCGCGGCCTCCGTCCAGCAAGGGATTTTTGCTCATGGCCTCTCCTTGGATAATATCGGAATGGGCTTGCGGTTACTCCGCCGGGGCTTTCGGAGCGTCAGAGGCGGTCCCGGCGCTCGTGCCGCGGAGCTGTTCGACCCGGAAGCGGTAATAGGCCTGATCGTCCTGATCCCCGTCTTCGGCCAGCTTGCTGAAGACGGCAACGGCCACATCCGTGCGTCCGGCAGCCAGCGCGGCTTCGGCCTGCATGCGCAGAAGAGCACCCTGCCGCGCGGCCTCCACTCGGCCTGTCAGGGCCTGCAGCACGGCCAGCGCCTCGGAAGCGCTTTCGGGCGTACCGGCATTCATGAGAGCGCCGCACTGGGCAAACAGGGCGGCCTGTCCCAGGCTGCCTTCACTGTCAAGCCGGGCCGCCTCGCCGTAAATGCGGGCCGCCTGCGTCCAGTCCTGCGATTCCGCGGCGCTCTGGGCCTGCGCCGCCAGCACGGCAAAGCGGACGTCTTCAGGGGCTCTGGCGGCCAGCTCCCCCAGGGCTTTTGTGCGCTCTTCCCCCTTGAGGGAGAGAGAAATCCGCGCAAGCTCGGCCTGCGCATCTTCCCGGGCGGTCTCATTGCGCCAGTTCCAGATGCCGGCGCCGACGAGAACAAGCACGAACAGACCGACGCCGCAGGCGATGAGCGCGGCATGCCGCAGAATAAACTGCAAGAGCGGCGCGCTTTCGGCGCCGACTTCGGCGCGCAGGTCGGTAAGCAGGGTCGGGGAAGAAGGCGTCGAACCGGGCGTGGAAGGGGTAGGTTGCATCAACGGGCTCCTTTGGCGCAAAATACGGGGCTGTCGCGCTCCCGCGGAGCGGACGCCAAGGCAATGAGGATAGGGCACAAGCCCTGACCTGTCAAAATAATTTGCGTATACGCAATGGCTTGCTCTTGGCCCGCGCTGTGCGTATACTTAGAAAATTCACCCGTTACCGAATATAAGGGGAGATGCCGAATGACGCTTGCGGAAGAAATGGCCCGTCTGGGCGAACGGGCCCGCGCGGCCTCGCGTGTGGTGGGCAGCGCGGCTCCGTCCGTCAAGGTGGCGGCGCTTGAGGGGCTTGCCCGCCTGCTGGAAGAGCGTGCCGACATGCTTCTGGCGGCCAACGCCCGGGATGTGGAAGCTGCTCGCGCCAAGGGCCTTGATGCGCCGCGCCTGGACAGGCTGACGCTGACGCCCGCCATTCTTGCGGACATGGCCCATGCCTGCCGCCATGTGGCCGCTCTGCCGGATCCTGTGGGCGCGCTGGACAGCCAGTGGCAGCGACCCAACGGCCTGCTGGTCGGCAAGATGCGCGTGCCGCTCGGTGTCGTCGCCATGATTTACGAAGCCCGCCCCAATGTTACCATTGATGCGGCCATTCTTTGCCTCAAGGCGGGAAATGCCGTCATCTTGCGGGGGGGGAGCGAGGCACTGCATTCCAACACGGCACTGGCGCAAATTTTGCAGGAATCTTTGACGGCAGCCGGATTGCCGCCGGACGCCGCCCAGCTGGTCACGAGTACGGATCATGCCGCCGTCACGGCCCTTTGCAAGCTTGATCAGTATATTGATGTCATGATTCCGCGCGGCGGAGAAAATCTGGTTCGTGTCGTCTGCGAGGCCGCCACCATGCCTGTGCTCAAGCACTTCAAGGGGGTGTGCCATATTTTTGTCGATGCCTCGGCATCTCTTGACGATGCGGAGAATATCGTCTTTAACGGCAAGGTGCAGCGACCGGGCGTCTGCAATGCGCTGGAGTGTCTGCTGGTTCACAGGGATGTGGCGGAACGCTTTCTGCCGCGCGTCGCCCGTCGGCTGGGCGGCGCGGGCGTGGAATTCCGGGCCTGCCCGCAGTCCCTCCCCCTGCTCGGCCCCACGGCGGTTCCCCAGCGGGAGGAAGACCTGGGGCAGGAATTTCATGCGCTGGTGCTGGCGGTGCGGGTGGTCGATTCGCTGGATGCGGCGCTGGATCACATTGCCCGGTATGGTTCGCAGCATACGGAAGTAATTTGTACCAATGACCACGCCCACGCCATGCGCTTTGTGCGGGAGGCGGATGCCTCCATGGTCGGCGTCAATGCTTCGACACGATTCAATGACGGCGGCCAGCTGGGCCTGGGCGCGGAAATCGGCATTTCCACGTCCAAACTGCATGCCTACGGCCCCATGGGCGTGCAGGAGCTGACGACAACCAAATTCATGGTGCTGGGGCAGGGGCAGGTACGCGCATAGCATGCTCGAAAGCCCGGAACAGCGTCCGCCGGGACGTGCGCTGCTGGGCGGCAGCTTCAATCCGCCGCATATAGGGCATCTGCGCCTTGCCATCGAGGTGCGCGAAGCCCTCGGTACGCTGGTGGATACACTTGTCCTTGTGCCGTGCGGCAATCCGCCGCACAAGCGGGCGGACAGTCTTCTGCCCTTTGCTTTGCGCGCGGAAATGACGCGCGCCGCGGTGCGCGGTCTGCCCGGTATCAGCGTCAGCGAAGAGGAAGGAGAGCGCCAGGGGTATTCCTATACCTGGGATACCCTTTCCCGTTACCGGGAGAATCTGCCGGGACGGGAGTTGTATTTTGTTATCGGGACCCCGGATTTTGCGCTCCTGCATACCTGGCACCGGGGTCAAGAATTGCCGCAGCTCTGCCAGTTTATTGTTGTGGCGCGCGGCGAACAGACGGAAGAGCCGTTTGTGCAGGCGGCACACCGCCTCTGGCCGGGTGCCTGCGACGTTGCGCCCGTGTTGCCGGATAGCCGGTGCATGGCTCTGCCCGGCGGTGGACTGGCTCACTACCTGCCCCTGCCGTGGCTGGCGGTAAGCGCGTCCCGGATTCGGGAACGCTGGCTCAGACGGCAGAATGTGGATTTTCTGATTCCCCGCGCCGTGGACGAACTGCTGCGCATCCGCCACGCGGAAGTGGCGGAACATTGGAAAGGTGATGGAATGCCATGCTGAATACACCCCCAAAGGAACTGCGCGAAAATATCGCCCGTGCCAAGGGCTATCTGCGCCGCGAAGAGCTGCCCCGCTCCCTGAAAGCCATGGCTACAGCCATGCGTCAGTACTCGGAAGTCAAGCTCACCCGATCCGCACGCGCCGAGATCGACATCCAGCTGGGGGAATTCCTCAATACCCTCATCCGTCATCAGGGCATGCAGCATCTTCTTGATCCCAACC
>CALVGJ010000125.1 GCA_944327045.1 uncultured Desulfovibrio sp. | reverse complement strand
TGAGGAGACGCTTGTCCATAAACTCTCCTAGGGCCGCCCGGTGAGGGGACTCGGCGGCGCGGCCGGACGCGGCGCAAGCGTGGCCCCGGAGGCGCGTGTTTCCCGCCGGGCTCGTCCGCCCTGCTGGCGGCCGGCCGACACCAGTTTCAGCAGGCCCGGCAAATCCGGCGGCGCAAGTACGGGATTCGGCGGCACGCCATCCTCGTCGGGGCTGGCGGCAATGACCTGCGGCGCGCCCGTATCCGGGCCGAAAAGATGCGCATACACCTTCTTGGCCACAGGCCCGGCCACACTGGAACCGCCGCCGCCGTGCTCCACCATGACGATGACCACATAGGCCTTGCCGTTCTTGTAGCCCCAGGTGGCGATCCAGGCATGGTCGCGCTGGGCGTATTCCATTTCCGCGGTACGCAGACGACGGTCACCGCTCATCTTGAGCTTGACCACCTGCGCCGTCCCGGTCTTGCCGCCCATGTCGGCGTCCTTGCGGCCCACCACCCGGGCCGTGCCGCCGCCCGCCGTCTTGCGCATGGACTCCACAATGAAGCGCAAGGTTTCCAGCCTGCCGGGAACACGTCCGCGCACCTCGCGCGGCGCGTCGTTGAGCAGTTGCGGCTTGAGCAGATAGCCGCCGTTGAGCAGGGCCGACACATAGACGGCCATTTGCACCGGCGTCACCAGCGTATAGCCCTGCCCGATGGAGACGTTATAGGTCTCGCCGCGTACCCAGGGGGCCTTGAAGCGACGGCGCTTCCACTCGCGGGAGGGCACAAGGCCGGAACGCTCGTGCGGCAGGTCAATGCCTGTGGGCGAGCCGAAACCGCTGGCCTTGGCAAAGGCTTCCAGCTTGTCGATGCCCAGCCGCTCGGCCATGATGTAGAAATAGACGTCGCAGGAATTGATCAGGGCGGATTCGAGGTTCATGCTGCCGTGCCCGCCGCGACGCCAGCAACGGAAAATCTGGTTGCCCAGCTTGACCTGACCGGGACAGAAAACGGTTTCGTAGCGGCTGATGCCGCTTTCCAGAAAAAAGACGCCCATGAGCAGCTTCCAAACCGACCCCGGCGGATAGACGCTCTGAATAACGCGGTTTTGCAGGGGAAAGCGGTTGCTGGTGCGCAAGGCGTCCCAGTCGCGTTTGGAAATGCCCGCGGCAAAAAGATTGTTGTCGTAGGCCGGCGAGGTGACCAGAGCCCGCAACTTGCCCGTATCCGGCTCCATAACGACCACGCAGCCCGCTTCGCCGGACAGGGCGTTCCACGCGGTTTCCTGCAGGTCGCGATCCAGCGAGAGGCTGATTTCCTCCCCGCTGCGGGGCTCCTCGCGCAGGGTCTTGCCCAGCATGCGGCCGTGGGCGTCCACCTCCACGCCGTACAGGCCCTTGCGGCCGCGCAGGCGCTGCTCCAGCTTGTATTCCAGGCCCTGCTTGCCCACCAGATCGCCCATGGCCAGCGCGGGGTCCTTTTCCATTTCCTTTTCGTTGGCTTCGGCCACATAGCCGAGCACATGGGCAAAGAGGTCCTTTTCCGGATAGCTGCGCTTGCTGTGCACGGAAATTTCCAGCCCCGGCCAGTCGATGAGCTCGGCCTCGATGCGGGCCACCAGCTCGAAATCCATGTCCGTGACCATGAGCAGCGGCTCGAAGGACTTCACCTTGAAACGGTCAACCTGATACTTTTCCCAGACCTGTTCCAGCGGAATGCCCGTCCACTGACTGATCTGGGCCAGCGTGGCCGGGATGTCGTGGCAGTCTTCGCGGATAAGCGCCAGCCCGCAGGCCGTGCGGTTGTCGGCCAGCACCTTGCCGCTGTCGTCCAGAATGCGCCCGCGAGGGGCAAAGATGCGCTCCTCGCGCAGACGGTTGGCCTGCGCCTGACGCGAGAACTCCTCTCCCTTGTGCATCTGGAGATACCAGAAACGGGAAACAAAGACGAAAAAAAAGATGGCCACCAGGCCCTGAAGCAGCAGAGCCCCGGTGCGGGGCGGCTGGTATCCTTCGTTATCCACCTGCTGCGGCCCGAACCAGCGGGAACGCCGTTTCTTTTCCGGCTGCTGCAGCGAAGGATTGCGGGATGAGTCGGCGGGATGGTTATTCTTCACGCGGCAATACCCAGCGGCGCAAACCGGCCAGCAGCCACCAGGCCACGGGCACATAGAGCGCCTGAATGAGACTCTTGTCCAAGGTTTCCTGCGCATCAAAGCTGGGCACATCCTGCAGGGGCGCCATCAGCCAGGCTATGCCGAAATAGGCGGCGCCGAACCATGTGGACAGCAGCAGGACAAAGAAAAAATTGTTTACCTCGAACAGCCAGCGTCCCAGTTTGTACAGCAGCACAAGGGCCGTATACCAGGCCACGCTGCTGCCGAACAGCCCGGTGCCCATACCTTCCTGCAGGATGATGAACGTCGGCAGAAGCCAGGCCAGATTCCGGTAATCCCGGTCTTCCAGCAGCAGGATAAGCCCGACGGCAAAGGCGTCCAGCCCCGGCACGACCGCTTGCAGGGCGATGCCGACCACCAGAAAGGCTATCCACCAGACGACATGACGGAACATGTTCATGGCAGCGGCTGGGCTGTGGCGGGCAACGGCGGCCCCACAAATTCCGGTGGCGGCCCGCTGGGCAGGCTGGGCCGGACAATGCCCGTGGATTCCAGCAGGAGCACCTCTTCAAGGTTGCGCAGGTCCACCAGCGGCTGCGCCTTGATGGTCAAAAACTGATTGTAGTTGGAAGGCTCGGCGCTGATGACGCGGGCCACGGGAATGCCCTTGGGATACTTGCCGTCCAGCCCGGAGGTGACCAGCACCTCGCCGGGACTTACCGGCATGCCGAGCTGGGCGAAACGCACCTCAAGATGCTGGTGCACCCCCTGCCCGGAAAGAATGCCGGACACGCGGCCCTCCTGCGAAAATACGGCGATACGGCTGCCGGGGTCGGTCAGCAGGAGTACCGTTGCCGAATGCGGACTGGCGCGCAGCACCCGGCCCACCAGACCAAGCTGGGTCACCACCGGCGTGCCCGGCCGTCCGCCCGTGCTGTAGCCCCTGTTGATGGTGACGCTGTCCAGCAGGCCGTTGGGGCCCATGCGCCCGGCCAGCACCCGCGCGCCCACGGGTTTCCAGGCTTCGTCCACGGGCAGCTCCAGCAGCTTGCGCAGGCGCCGCAGCTCGGCCAGGTCTTCACCGGAGGCCATCATGCGGGCTTCCAGCTCTTCCAGACGGGCCTTGAGCCGCTGATTTTCCTCACGCACGCCCACCAGATCGAAATAGTGATCCCAGGTATCGCTGATGCCGCGCTCCACGCCGTGCACAAAGGAAAGCACCGTCCCCGTGACTTCCAGCCCCAGCATTCCGGCAAAATCGTCCAGGGCGCGCGTGCGCTGATTCCAGGTGAACATGCCCAGAAACAGGATCAACAGCGTTCCCGCAATAAGAAGGAGTCGGCGAAAGGTCACAGGCTGTTCCGTCTTGGGGCGAGCGGCGGACGGGCTTTCTCCTGCCGGATGAGTCCCTTTCCGAAGACACAAGGCCCTCCGGCGTTTCCGTTACGGTCGCGCGGAGGGCTCTGGCATCTGCGGGGAAAGGGCTTGCCGGGCACGCCGTCACTCCGTGCGGGGCTCTACCGTCAGCCGGTCCCGGGAGGAGGCGTGCGGGCAGCCGCCCTGTCTGCATGCCGGTTAATCGATGCACACTTCCTTGAGCACGCTCAGGTTGTCCAGGGCCTTGCCGGTTCCCACCACCACGGTGGAGAGCGGATCATCCACCACGGTAATGGGCAGGGACGTTTCCTCGCGCAGGAGCTGGTCAAGCCCCTTGAGCAGCGCGCCGCCACCGGTCAGCACAATGCCGCGGTCCACAATGTCGGCGGCCAGCTCCGGCGGCGTCTGTTCCAGCGCGATGCGCACCGCCTGCACGATGCTGTCCACCTGCTCGGAAATGGCCTTGCGCACTTCCTCGGACGTGATGATGATGTTCTGGGGAATGCCCGTCACCAGATCGCGCCCCTTGACCTCAAGCTGCTGCTCGGGGTCCAGCGGATAGGCGGAGGCGATCTTGATCTTGATTTCCTCGGCCGAGGATTCGCCGATGAGCATGTTGTACTTGCGCTTGACGTGGGTCATGATGGCTTCGTCCATCTTGTCCCCGCCCACGCGCACGGAACGGGAATAGACGATGCCCGCCAGCGAAATGACCGCCACTTCCGTGGTGCCGCCGCCGATGTCCACCACCATGTTGGACGTCGGCTCCTGAATGGGCAAATCCGCGCCGATGGCCGCAGCCATGGGCTCCTCGATAAGGTAGACTTCCCGCGCCCCGGCGGACTGGGCGGACTCCTTGACCGCGCGCTTTTCCACCTGGGTGATGCCGGTCGGCACGCAGATCATGATGCGCGGCCGCACCAGACGGCGGGAATTGTGCACCTTGGCAATGAAGTGGCGGAGCATGGCTTCCGTCACCTCAAAATCCGCAATGACGCCATCCTTCATGGGACGGATGGCCTCGATATTGCCGGGCGTGCGCCCCAGCATGCGCTTGGCGTCCTGCCCTACGGCCAGCACGACCTTGTTGCCGCGCGAATCGTTTTTGACAGCCACCACCGAAGGCTCGCGCAGCACGATGCCCTGCCCCTTCACATAGACACAGGTATTGGCCGTGCCGAGGTCAATGGCCAGGTCATTGGAAAAAATTCCCAGAGTGAAATCCAGAATCTTGGACATGGATGATGCTTGCCTCGCTTTGCAGGTATGCGTATGGTTTCGGCTGCCTGAAAAACGGCAACAGGCCGTGTGGGACAAGATGAAAAAACAGCAGTCGCCCGCGCCATACGCGGAGGTTCAGCCGCTTTTGTTCGACTAAATCCGGTCGCAAGTCAAGCATTGGAAAGGTCGGTACAAAAATTTTCCCTGCCTTCCGCATATCTGCGACAACCGCCAACAAGGCGAAATGCATGCTTCTCTGGCATACTTTGGCAACATGGTTCCGCCGCCGCTACGGCAGCCGGGTGCAAAAAATTCCACTGGACGCCCGCGCGTCCTGCCCCAACCGGGACGGAACACTCTCCCGCGCGGGCTGCACGTTCTGCAATGCGGAGGGGTCCGGCTCCGGCCTCGGCGCGCTGCCCCTGGCCGAACAGTGGACGCGCTGGCTGGCCAAATATACCGCCACGGACAGCGACCGGCTGTTCATGGCCTATCTGCAGGCCTATTCCAATACCTACGGCCCGGCGGATCGTCTGCGCCGCCTGCTGGACGAGGTAAGGCGGCTGCCGGGCTGCATGGGCATCGCCGTGGGCACGCGGGCCGACTGTCTGGATGCGGAAAAGCTGGCCCTGCTGGCCGGTTGCGGCCTGCCGGAAATATGGCTGGAAATCGGTCTGCAGAGCGCCTCGGACGCCACGCTGGCCCGCCTCAACCGCGGTCATGACGCCGCCTGCGTGGCTGAAGCCGTCACCGGTGCGGCCGCTGCCGGACTCCAGGTCTGCCTGCATCTCATGGCCGGTCTGCCGGGAGAGGACGAGCGAGACTTCCTCGCCTCGCTGGACTGGGCGCTGGCCCTGCCCATAGCGGGCCTCAAGCTGCACAATGTCTATCTGCCGCGCGGCACGGCCCTGGCCGCCCAGTATGCCGCCGGAAACTATCGCCCGCTGTCCCGGGACGAATATGTGGACATGGTCTGCGCCGCCCTGCCCCGCATTCCCTCGCATATCGTCCTTCACCGCCTGCAGGCCGACCCGGCCCCGGGCGAACTGCTGGCCCCGGCCTGGGTCGCCGAAAAGCGGGGCGTCATCACCGACATCCGGCGGGCCATGGCCGCCCGCGGTCTCTGGCAGGGCTGCCGGGCCGATGTGCCCGACGCCCGTCCCGCATGGTACGGGGGCTGAGGCCGTCGCGAAGTCACGGCCCGTGGCGGCCCCCCTCTCCGGCCGGGGCCGAAACCGTATCAGTCTTCCTGTTCGCCCGACGCGGCGTCAAAAAAGTCGGCGATCATTTCCGTCACGATCTCCAGATAACGGGGCAGATCGCGCTCGAAGGTCTCCGGCGACACCAGGGCTTCCACCGAAAAACGCAGGGCAAAGCCCTCCTCATCATCGAACACGATGACCTTGCCGACCTTGTAGGCCTGAGAAATGGCGGCGGCCAGCGCATAGCAGGCGTCGTGCAGTTCCTCGTCGATATCCTCGAAGCCCGCGCCGAGCGAAATATAGTCCGGATCGTCGTCATCATGCAGCAGGGTCATGGATATGTCTTCATGGGTGAAATGGATGTCCCCGTCCTTGTCGGTTTCACCCTGAATGTTGTGACGCTGCATGATGTCCAGCAATTCCTGCGTGTTCATGAAGGCTCCTTGTGTGCCCGGCCGATCCGCGGGGAATCAGCGTTTGGGGTTGATGATGGCGCCGCGCTCCTCCAGTTCCAGTTTACGGTTGATGAGGCGGCAAACCTTGTGAAAACGGGCATTAACGGCCTGAAAGGTTTTCAGGCGCGCGGCAAAGGCCGGCCCGGCGGCGGCCATGCGTTCCTCGAAGCGTCGCAGCGCCCACGCGTACAGGGCGCTGTCCAGCGCATTGCACTGGGCGGCAAGCTCCCTGTCCTCCTCGCTGACGGGGGCAAAGCCCGACGGATTGAGCATGTTCTGCTTCTCGTAGAAAATCTCCTCAAGGCCGATGCGGTCGGCCAGCATGAGCAGGGAAGCGTCAAAATGATCCTGCACCCCGAAGAAGAACAGATGCTCCAGATTGTGCCGGGCCATATCCAGGAGCTCATCCCCCGGCATGTCCTCGCGAAAGCAGTGGGCCAGGGTATGCGTCATGAAATTGCGCCCACGGTAGCGCAGCCCCTTTTCCCGGCTGGTGAGATAGTCGCGAAAGCTGATTTGCCCGTCGTTGAGGCGGGCATACAGATGGTTGGACGGCCAGCTCTTCTGGAAACGGTACTCGGAAATGATGCGCGCCACCGGCTCGCGCAGCAGGGTGAAAATGCGCACCTCCCGATCATAAAAACGCGGCGGCTCCACGGACTGCGGCATAAGGTGGCCGATGACGAGCCGGATGCCGTCAAGCTGCGCGGGCTCAAGCTCCCGGCAGCGTTCGTAGTCCTCCCGATGGTAGATGCTCAGGATTTCTTCGGGCGCAAAGTTGGCCTTGAGCACGGTATTGAGCGTCGTGCCGCCCGTACGCGGCATGTGCAGAAAAAACAGCATGGGCGGCATGGTCTCTCCTTGTGACGGAATTCCGTACTGCGGCGGACATGTTACATGTCTCGCCCCCGGCAGGCAAGGGCGACGCTTGCGTGTCGGCGGGCAGTCTGGCATACTGCCGCGACCAACGACACGAGGATGGGCCCCGGCGGCAGCGCATCCCCGAAAGCCCGGCAAGGAGCGGCTATGCGGGCGGAACTTCTGCTTTTCGACATCGGCAATACATCCACCAAGATCGGCCTGGCCGATTCCGAACGTGTGCTGACCACCTATTCCCTGCGCACCGATGCCGAACAGACCGCCGACAGCCTGGGGCTGGGACTGCTGACCCTCTGCGCCCATGCCGGCCTGGACATGGAGAGCGTGCGCGCCTGCATGGTCTCTTCCGTGGTGCCGGACGTTACGCCCATTTTGCGCGAGGCGCTGACCCGCTTTGTCCGGCGGCCCGTCTTTTTCGTCCCTGCCGACGTGCCCCTGCCGCTGGAAAACCGCTATGCCCGGCCCGAGCAGGTCGGCGCGGACAGGCTGGTGGGCGCGTATGCCGCCCGTCGCCTCTACCCTGAGCCGGAGTCGCTCATGGTCGTGGATTTCGGCACCGCCGTGACCTTTGACTGCATTGCCCGCAATGCCTACGAAGGGGGGCTCATCTTTCCCGGCCCCAGAACGGCGCTGGCGGCACTGGCGCGCCATGCCGCCCAGCTCACGCGAGTGGACCTCGAGGTGGACGCCCTGGTGCCCGCCGTGGGCCGGGATACGGTCACCAGCATCCAGCACGGCCTGGTCTTCGGTTTCGTGGGCATGGTGGAAGGTCTTGTGGCCCGCCTGCGGCCCCAGCTTCCGGGCACGACGCGCATCCTGGCCACGGGCGGTTTTGCCCAGTCCATCGCCCGCCTGAGTCCGGTATTTGACGAGGTGCTGCCCTCCCTGTTGCTGGAAGGGCTGCGCCGTCTGTTTTATGAATGCCGTCCCGCCTAGACTGTTTTGCCGTTGAAAAAGGCAAGGCGCGAGACGGCGGCACAGCGCCGCCCGGCCCGAAGTGAGCGGAAAAAGCGCGTTTTTTTCGCGAAACGACAGGCCGTATGGTTTGAAACGCTTCGCGTTTCAAACGAAACATGCTCCAGGGAGCGCCAGTTTTTTGCCGCACGCAGCGCATGGGCGCGCGACGGCCTTTTGCCATACCCGCCCTCCTCCGGGAGAGCCCAACACTAGGAGCAGCCATGAGCAGCATCGCCTCTGTCTACGGTCGCGAAATTCTCGATTCGCGCGGCAACCCCACTGTGGAAGTTGAAGTCTCTCTCGAATCCGGCCACAGCGCCCGGGCGGCCGTGCCTTCCGGCGCTTCCACCGGCAGCCGCGAAGCCCTCGAAATGCGCGACGGCGACAAGGAGTGCTTCGGCGGCAAGGGCGTCACCAAGGCTGTGGAAAACGTCAACGGCGAAATTGCCGACGCCCTGCTCGGCCTTGACGTGCTGCATCAGGTGCAGATCGACAATACCCTCATCGATCTGGACGGCACGGACAACAAGAGCCGCCTCGGAGCCAACGCCATGCTCGGCGTGTCCATGGCCTGCGCCCGTGTGGCTGCCGAATACCTCGGCCTGCCCCTCTACAAATATCTGGGCGGCGTCAACGCCAAGGTGCTGCCCGCGCCCATGATGAACGTCATCAACGGCGGCGCGCATGCCTCCAACAATCTGGACATTCAGGAATTCATGATCATGCCCCTGCGCGCCCAGAGCTTCCGGGACGCCTTGCGCATGGGCGCGGAAATCTTCCATGTGCTCAAGAAAATTCTGGAAAAGGACGGGCACTCCACCGGCGTGGGCGATGAAGGCGGCTTTGCCCCCAACTTCAAGAACCATGACGAAGCCTTTGCCTACCTCATCAAGGCCATCGAGGAAGCGGGCTACAATCCCGGCAGCGAGGTCGCCCTGGCCATCGACGCGGCCGCGTCCGAATTCTACAAGGACGGCAAGTACGTCCTCAAGGGCGAAAACCTGAGCCTCAACAACGCCGAAATGGCCCAGTGGCTGGAAGAGTTCACCCGCAAATATCCGCTCATCTCCATCGAGGACGGCATGGCCGAAGGCGACTGGGACGGCTGGAGCATGCTGACCAACAGCCTCGGCGACCGCATCCAGCTGGTGGGCGACGACGTCTTTGTGACCAATCCGGCCATTCTGGCCGAGGGCATTGCCGAAGGCGTGGCCAACTCCATCCTCATCAAGCTCAACCAGATCGGCACGGTCACCGAAACGCTGGACACCATCGAAATGGCCAAGGAAGCCGCCTACACCACGGTCATCTCCCACCGCTCCGGCGAAACCGAGGACAGCTTCATCGCCGACCTCGCCGTGGGCGTCAATGCCGGGCAGATCAAGACCGGCTCGCTCTGCCGCTCCGAACGCATGGCCAAGTACAACCAGCTGCTCCGTATCGAGGAGGAACTGGGCGACGGCGCGGAATTCTTCGGCCCCATGCTGGCTGAATACTACGATCAGAACTAGCAGGGCACTGTCATGAAAGAGGGGCTGCGGGAAAGAGACCCGCGGCCCCTCTCCGCACGGGCGAAACGGCTCTTTCCGGCCTGCCGCGAGGCTGACCTTGTCGCTCCCGGCATTCGCGCTTACCGTGCGGAGAAACGGCACGGACAGGCAGCCCCGCTGCCTCTCCTGCCCTCACCATGTTCCTCCGCCGGCGGCGCCCCGCGGGCACACGTTCCCCGACCTTGTGCCGACACCGTACCGTTTTCCCGTCGTGTTGCCTGCGGAGCTTTTCCCTCTGCCCCAAAGGAGCCGTCATGGGAGCCCCCCTCATTGCCTACGGCCTGCTGGCCGTGGCCATTACCGCCGAAACCTTCGCCACATCCTGCCTCAATGCCTCCCAGCAGCTCAGCCGCCTCTGGCCGACGCTGGGCAGCATCGCGGGCTACTGCGTTTCCTTTACCTGCCTTGCGCAGGTGCTCCGCTATCTGCCGGTAGGCATTGCCTATGCCATCTGGTGCGCACTGGGCATCATCCTTGTGACGCTCATGGGCTATCTCTGGTTCGGGCAGAAAATGGATATCCCCGCGCTGGTCGGCATGGGCTTGATCATCGCCGGCGTGCTGGTCATCCAGTTGTTTTCCCGCACGGCGCACCACGCCTGAACACGGCGTTTTTCAAAGGTAAAACGCGAGGCGGCGGCACAGCGCCGTCCGGCCGAAAATGAACGGAAAAACGGCGGCTCCCGAGTTTTTCGGAAGCCGCCGTTGCGTTGCGCCTGTTTGTGAAGGGGATCAGTAGGCGTGTTCGTCCTTCAGGTCCTCACCGGTAACCGGCTTGCGGAAAATGTGGTAGGCCCAGGCCTGATAGATCAGCACAATGGGCACCATCACCAGCGCCACCCCCAGCATGATGCTGAGCGTCAGTTCCGTGGACGAGGCATTATAGGCCGTAAGCGTCGCCGCCGGATCCATCGAGGAGATGATCATGCCGGGGAACATGCCCGCCACGCCGAAGAAGGTTACGCCCACAATGAACACGCCGCTGCAGGCCCAGGCCAGCCAGAGGCGACCGGCACGCAGCATGACCCGCGAGCCCACCAGACCGGCCAGCGCCAGCACCGGCAGCAGGAAGAGCGCGGGCTGGGCAAGGAAGTTGTCGAAGAGGCGGGTATAGGCCGCCGTCAGCGCGAGGAAGAGCACCAGAAGCAGCAGCATGATGGGCCAGAGCAGGCTGGCCGTGGCCAGCGCCCGCAGCTGGAGATTGCCTTCACTCTTGATGGACAGCCACAGGGAACCGTGCAGCATGAACATCACGAGGAAGAAGACGCCGCCCGCCAGCCCGTAGGGGTTGAGCAGCGCGAGGAGACTGCCGTGGTAGACGCCTTCCGCATCCACGGGGATGCCCATGAAGAGGTTGGCAAAGGCCACGCCCAGCAGGATGGACGGCACAAGATTGGACAGAAAGTGAATGAGGTCCCAGAAGCCGCGCCAGGCCGCACTTTCCACCTTGCCGCGGAATTCAAAGGATACGGCACGGAAGATGAGCGCAAAGAGCAGGAGCAGCAGCGGCGCGTACAGGGCGCTGAACATCACCGCATAGACCGTGGGAAAGGCCGCGAAAGTCACCCCGCCCGCGGAAATGAGCCACACTTCGTTGCCGTCACAGAAGGGCCCGGCGGCGTTGTACATGATGCGGCGATCCTCCTCGGTCTTGCCGAGGCAGGGCAGGAGGGACCCGAGGCCGAGATCGAAGCCGTCCAGCACGAAATAGACGGCCCAGAGCAGCGCCCAGAGGATGAACCAGACGATTTGCAGTGTTTCCAGCATGACTAGACCTCCTCAGGGCCCTTGCAGGCGTACTTGCGCAGCAGCCAGATGTCGAGCACGCCCAGCAGGGTGTACACGACGATGAAGCCGATGAGCGAAAAGAGCACGTTGCCCGCGGGCACGGGCGACACGGCATCACTGGTGCGCATGAGATTATAGACGATCCAGGGCTGACGGCCCATTTCGGCCACCAGCCAGCCGAAGGCAATGCTGAAATAGGGCAGCGGGATATTCCAGACCAGCGCCTTCATGAGTCCGGAACACGGCATGTCACGCTTGCGCTGCAAGGTGGCCGACGCGGCCAGGATGAGGAAGAGCACGCCGAGGCCCACCATGGCCCGGAAGCCCCAGAACACCGGCGCCACGGGCGGACGGTCCTCCTTGGGGAAGTCCTTGAGGCCCTTCACTTCGGCATTGGCGTCGCCGTAGGCGATCCAGCTCATCAGGCCGGGAATGCCGATGGCTTCCACACTGTTGCGCTCATTTTCCACATCAGGCAGCACCAGCATGTAGAAGGGCGCGTTGGTCGTGGTTTCCCAGTGGGATTCCATGGCCGCCAGCTTTGCCGGCTGGAGCTGGGCCACGGTCTTGCCCTGCAGGTCGCCGGTGGCGGCCAGGGCCACGGCCAGCACCAGCGTGATGGGCGCGGCCATGCGGAAGGACATGCGGAAGAAATCCGTATGGCTCTTGCGCAGCAGATGCCAGGCCGACACGCCCAGCACAAAGAAGCCCGCGAGCATCCACGAGGCCATGAGCGTATGGGCGTACATGCCCCAGGCATAGGGGTTGCACAGCACGGCAAAGAAATCCGCCAGTTCGGCGCGGCCGTTCTGAATCACATAGCCCAGCGGATTCTGCATGAAACCGTTGGCC
>CALVGJ010000124.1 GCA_944327045.1 uncultured Desulfovibrio sp. | reverse complement strand
ATTCATGGCCTGTCTGCAGGGGGCAAGCCTCCCTTTCGACGCGAGCAGCGCCCCAGGCGATCGCAGACCGTGTCCGTTGGGCGCGGGGGAACTTTCCCCACCGGCCTTGAAAGGGTAAACAAGCTGTGGGAATATGCCGGAAGGGGTATGCATGGAGCATAGACCTCCGGTCGTCAGGTGGGCTGCATTCCGCATGCTTTCCGCCGCGCACAAACGAGGGAGCGGTTTATGGTTTTCTGGCTGGCGCTTCAGGGCGTTCTGGGATTGCTGCTTATCAGCCTTGTGGGCTATGTGCTGGCTGCCAAGGGCTGGTTTGACGCACATGCCATCATCACCATGCCGCGTCTCATCACCTGCGTGGCCCTGCCTCCCTATCTTTTTTATACGGTCAGCCATTCATTCCAGCGGGATCAGCTCCTGCACATGATTTATGGCTCCCTGATCCCGCTCCTGTCCATGTTGCTGACCTTTGCGCTGGCGTATGCGCTGGCGCGCCTGTTTCGCGTGAAGGAGGCCCGGCGGGGATTGTTCTGCACCGGCATGTCGGCTTCCAACACCATGTACATCGGACTGCCGGTGAATCTGGCCCTGTTCGGCGACGAGGCGCTGCCCTTCGTGCTGCTGTATTTTTTTGCCAACACGGTTTTTTTCTGGACTGTGGGCAACTATGCCATCAGCCATGACAAGGTGGAGCTGCGCGCCAGGGCCAGTCTGCTGACCAATGCGCGGCATATCTTCTCTCCGCCCATGATCGGCATGCTGTGCGGGGCGGCGCTGGTGTTGTTTTCCATCCGGCTGCCCGGCTTTGTGGAGTCCTTCGCCCAGTATCTCGGCAACATGACCACGCCGCTGGCCCTGATTTTCATCGGAACGACGCTGCACCAGATGGACCTGCGGCATCTGCATATCGACAAGGACCTGATCCTCGGCGTCGTGGGCAAGCTGGTGCTGGCCCCGCTTGTGCTGGCTGTCATGCTGCTGTTCCTGCCCGACGTGCCGGACCTCATGCGCAAGGTCTTCATCATTCAGGCCGGTTTGCCCAGCATCCTGCAGACCGCGCTGATGAGCGCCTACTACAATACGGACCCGCAGTACGGGGCGCTGATGGTGACCATGACGACCGTCCTTTCCATCCTCAGCATACCGCTGACCATGACGCTGGTTTCCCTCTGAGGGAAGTCACCGCCTCGCGTTTGTCCTTTTCAATGACAAAAACGCTCTCACAAGGAAAGCCGCCCTGCAGGCGGCTTTCCTTGTGAGTACATTCAGGCGGTTGTCGGCATCAGGCTTCGGCATGAGCCTTGAGGGCCTCGGCCTGCGCCGCCGTGGCGAGCGCCTCGAAAAGCGGGTCCAGCTCGCCTTCCATGATGCGATCAAGAGAATACAGCGTCAGGTTGATGCGATGATCCGTGCAACGGCCCTGCGGGAAGTTGTAGGTGCGGATTCGCTCGGAACGGTCGCCCGATCCCACCTGCGCCTTGCGGTCGGCGGACTGTTCGTTGGACTGGCGTTCGCGCTCGGCAGCCAGAATGCGCGAGGCAAGCACCTTCATGGCGCGCGCCTTGTTCTTGTGCTGGGAGCGTTCATCCTGACAGGTGACCACTGTCCCCGTGGGGATGTGGGTGATGCGCACAGCGGACTCGGTCTTGTTGACGTGCTGCCCGCCCGCGCCGGAGGCCCGGTAAATGTCGATGCGCAGGTCTTCGGGGCGGATTTCCACGTCCACCTCCTCGGCTTCGGGCATGACGGCCACCGTGGCGGCGGAGGTGTGGATGCGGCCCTGTGTTTC
Source organism: uncultured Desulfovibrio sp. (assembly GCA_944327045.1). Classification (GTDB taxonomy): domain Bacteria; phylum Desulfobacterota; class Desulfovibrionia; order Desulfovibrionales; family Desulfovibrionaceae; genus Desulfovibrio. The sequence continues at coordinate 3,400 of CALVGJ010000124.1, read as the reverse complement.
CGTGGCGGGCACGCGCTGCACGCGGTGCGTACCGGCCTCGAATTTCAGGTGACTGTACACGCGGTCGCCGGAGATAAGGCAGATGATTTCCTTGTAGCCGCCGGAATCGGACGGGGATTCGCTCATCACTTCCACTTTCCAGCCCTTGACTTCCGCATAGCGCGTGTACATGCGGAAGAGGTCGGCCGCAAAGAGCGAGGCCTCCTCGCCGCCGGTCCCGGCCCGGATTTCCAGAATGGTATTCTTTTCGTCCAGCGGGTCCTTGGGCAGCAGCAGGACTTTGAGCTGCTGCTCCAGCCTGGGCAATTCCTCTTCGGCCGCGGCTATCTCTTCCTGAGCCATAGCCTTGATGTCCGGATCGCTGTCGTGGAGGAGCGCCTTGTTGTCGGCGATCTCCTGCACGAGCCGGCGATGCCGCCGGAAGAGCTCCACCACATCGCGCAGGTCGGCATGGGCCTTGGCGGTTTTACGGTACATCTCCTGATCGTTGTAGACGGCAGGATCGGCGAGCTGCTTTTCCAGCTCGACATATTTGTTTTCCAGGGCTTCCAGTTTGCCGAACATGCTTCCTCCGGTAGGGACACGACGCCGCTAGGGGCGCTCAACGGATCGTACAATATAGTCCGCCGTGCGGATTTCCCGCCCGGCAGTCTCTTCGCCGAGGGCTTCACGCAGGGCGGCCAGCGCCACCTCTATCTGCGTCTTGTCCGGCTCGGCTGTGGTCAGGCGCTGCAGGACAAGCCCCGGCGTGCGCAGCACGCTTGCCCAGAGGCCTTCGGAAAGGCGCGCCGCATAGCGGATAAGCTCATACGCCAGCGCACTGATGGGGATGACCAGCAGCAGCTTGAAGGCAATGGTCAGCACATGTTTGGTCACGACGCTTTGCGGCGTGTACACATGCAGCAGCGCGGGGACGAGCACGGCGTGCAGGATGATGGAAATGCAGATGACAAAAAGCAGAAACGTCGTGCCGCAGCGCGGGTGCAGGCGGCTCATGCCCGCGGCGGCCACGACATCCACAATGCCGCCGTTTTCAAAGGCGTGGATGGTCTTGTGCTCGGCCCCGTGATACTGATACACCCGGCGAATATCCGGCACAAAGGAAATAAGCCAGATATAGCCCATAAAGATGCAGCACTTGTAGAAGCCGTCCCAAAGGTGAAAGGTCAAGCCCTCCACACCGCCGCCGATGCCGATTGCCTGCATGAGCAGGGAGAGCCCATGCGGCGCCACCACAAAGAGCAGTACCGCCATGAGCAAGGCCAGCAGCATGGTCAGCGCAAGCTGTGGACTCGAGATCGGGGGCTCGTCCTCGTCAGTCTGCATGACGGCAGAGCGGTTGAGCGCAATGATGCCGTTGACGAGCGTTTCCAGCAGCACTGGAAAGCCGCGCAAAAACGGCTTTTTGAGCAGCGGGCGGCGCGTCAGGGAGAACCAGGGATAACGTTCCACCACGATATCCCCTGACGGATGCCGGGTCGCCAGCGCATAGCCATCGCCGTGGCGCATCATGATGCCTTCCATGACGGCCTGACCGCCGACAATGGGACAGGCGGACTGCCACAGCAGCCCGGACAAATGACGCAGGGGGCGCAGGATCAGAGAAGCTACCTTGTGCATGATACGGCCTTTCCGCGACAGCGGACACGGCAGGGAGGCGACTGGCGCCATTCCGGGCTCCTCTTTCGTCCCGGCAGGACGATCCGTAAAAGACGGTTCTGCCGGAAGAGAAAAAGATACAGCTCCAGCAAGGCCATGACAGAATTTTCCGTCAACGGCCTTGCCAGAGGAACATTTTCGCGCCGGAACGGCGGGACAGGCGTGCCGCATACTGCGGCGCTGTCTACTTCTGTTCGAACTTGGCGTACTTCTTGCGGAAGCGGTCGATGCGGCCCGCCGTGTCGAGGAAGCGCTGCTTGCCGGTAAAGAAGGGATGGCAGGCGGAGCAGACTTCCACATGCACCTGCTCGCCCTTGGTGGAGAGCACTTCTTCGGTATTGCCGCAGGCGCAGGTGATGGTGGCCTTGTACACCGTGGGATGAATGTCTTTCTTCATGATCAACCTCGTGTATGGCAACGGCGCGAGCCGTTGAAAATTCGTACCGCGTCACGGCTTGTGCGTGGCAGGGCCAAAATCAATAGCCTGCTTTTGCAACTTTGGCAAGCCTTGCGGCCCGGTTCTCGAAAAAAAAGCCGGGCAGTCGGCATTGCGTCCCGCCGGGCAAGCGGCTACACTGTGCGCATGTGTGCCAAAATCGCCCGTCAACGCGCTGATGCCCTCGTGCATCAGCAGGGCCTTGCCGAAAGCCGCGAACAGGCCCGCCGTCTTATCATGGCCGGCAAGGTCGCGCTCTCACCGCAAGGGCTCCCGCCCGGCGCGCCGCCGCTCAAGGTGGACAAACCGGGGCATCCCTACCCCGAAAATACGGTCTTCGTCCTGCTGGAAAAGGAACGCTACGTCAGCCGCGGAGCCTACAAGCTGCTGACCATTCTGGAAAATTTCAAGCTGGACGTGACCGGCCTCGTGTGTCTGGATGCCGGAGCCAGCACCGGCGGCTTTACGGACTGCCTGCTGCAACACGGGGCCGCCCGCGTCTATGCCGTGGACGTGGGTAAAAACCAGTTGCACGAAAAATTGTGCGCGGATTCGCGCGTCGTCAATCTGGAAGGCGTCAACCTGCGCTCCGCCCCGCCGGAACTGCTGCCCGAGCCGGTCGATCTGGTGGTGGGGGACGTCTCCTTCATTTCCCTGACCCTTGTGCTCCCCCCCTGCATGCAGTGGCTGCGGCCCGGCGGCCGCATGGCCGTCCTTATCAAGCCGCAGTTCGAGCTCGGCCCCGGCGAGACGGTCAAGGGGGTGGTGCGCGATGAGGCCGCCCGTCAGCGCGCCGTGGACAAGATTCTCACCTTCTGCCGGGAAACGCTGAAGCTCGACTGCCTCGGCGTCATCCCCGCCGCCATCCGCGGCCCCAAGGGCAATCAGGAATATATGGCGCTGTTCCAGCGGCCTTGAGTTTTCTTGCGTGTTTTCTTGGCAGGGAAGAGTCCTTCGCGCTCCAGTCTCCTCCCAAACGCTACAATGTTCCCGACAACCATTGCGGCGCAGTGGCCCCATGCTTTTGTGGGCAAGCTTCTAGGGGCTGTTAGCACTATTCGCTGCCTATTGGGGGGAAGGGAAACCCCTCGCTCTGCTGTCGATGCCCGTAAGGCGTCTGCGTCGCCTAACGGGCACGGCCCTGCGGGCCGCCCGTCGGGTCGCTGCCGGCGCGGGAGCGGGTTTCCCTTCCCCCCAAGCCCCCCATCCCTTCCCCAGCGCGCTTTTACCGGGGAAGAGTCGGGGACACGAGGCAAACCCGCCTCCAAAAGCAAGCGGAACGTCTATAGCTTAGTTGTCTTATAT
>CALVGJ010000123.1 GCA_944327045.1 uncultured Desulfovibrio sp. | reverse complement strand
CCGGACAACATAGCCCGGCAAGGTGACGCGCACCTGTCACGTCCCCCGAAGGCACGAAAAAAAGCAGGCCGGACAGCGAAAATTGTCCGGCCTTGTTTGTACAAAGTTTGGCTGGATTGCGGTCTGGTGACGTCTTCCGATGCCACGACGCCCTGTATCTGGACAAGTAAAGTTTTTGGGAAGGGTGGGGTTCGGGGAGGGGAACCTTTTGTTCACAAAAGGTTCCCCTCCCCGAAAAGAAAAAACAAGGCGCAACGAATATTATGCCTTGTGCAGCATGATATCGAGGATGACCTTGTCGGCTTCCTTCATGCCGGTGGAGCCGAGGCGGCCGAGGTTGGCGATACAGGATTCTATGTCGTCGTCTACGATGCCCTCGTTACCGGGCACGACGGTACCGTCAAGGGCCAGCAGCACGGCCTGGATACCGGCGCCCACAGCGGTGGCGACCTTGAGGGCGCAACTGCTCTTGGCGCCGTCGCAGATCATGCCGGCCACGTTGCCCACCATGTTGCGGATGGTGCGTTCCATGTCCGGCAGACCGCCGCCCATGAGCAGGGCCAGGCCGCAGGCGGCGGCCGTGGCGGCCACCATAGCCCCGCAGTGGGCGGAAAGGCGGCCGAGGTGGTGCTTGATATGGATGGAGGTCAGATGACTGATGATGAGGGCCCGCGTCAGATGTTCGTCATCGCAGCCCTGCCGGATGGCGCAGGCCACCACCGGCATGGTGCAGGTGATGCCCTGATTGCCGCTGCCGGAATTGCTCATGACCGGCATCATGACGCCAGCCATGCGGGCATCGGCAGCGGCGGCGGTGAGTTTGACGGCAAAGGTGGGCAGATCGTCGGCCAGCACATGCCGTCGTATCTGGGCATCCACCATCTTGCCGACGCCGAGACCGTACTGCTTGCGCAGGCCTTCCTCGGCCACCTGACGGTTCATGCGGGCGGCATCCAGGATGAAGCTGATCTCCTCGAGCGGCGCGGTACGGGCAAACTCATCGATACGGGCCATGCTCAGGGGCCAGACATCCGCCCCGTCCTCATGCTGCCGGGCGGGCGTTGCTGTCGTATCGCTGACGAGCACGCCGTCCTGCCAGACGCGGGTAATATTGTCATGGCTGTCGCGCAGTTCGGCGGCGGCTGTGCGACCATCGGCCGAGGCGGTCACGAGGCAGTAGAGCAGGTCCTCGTTGTCCGGCAGATGGAGGACGACAGCCTCACCGGCGGCCATATCGCGGGCAGCCTCGGCGGTAGCGGCATCCAGATCGCGCAGACATTCCAGCCCAAGGGAGCTTTTACCGCCCAGCGCACCGGCAGCGGCGGCCACGGCAAGGCCCATCTCCCCGGTGCCGGGCACCATGACGCCCATGCCGTTCTTGAGCAGGTTGGCGCTCACCGCCACATCCAGCGACTGGGGACGGCAACCGAGGGCCTCGGCGGCGCGGGCCGCGCAGAGCGCCACAGCAATGGGCTCCGTGCAGCCCAGCGCGGGCACCACTTCCTTGTGCAACAGGCCGATGATGGCCTTACGGTCTTCGGGGGTCAGACTCATGCCTGCTCCGATGTGCCGTTTTGCAGCGGGCCAAGTTCGCCGTTACGATTGAACAGACCTTCCAGCATGAGGGTCAGCGCACCGTCGCCGGTGACGTTGCAGGCAGTGCCGAAGCTGTCCTGCAGGGCGAAAATGGCGATGAGCAGGGCCACGCCGTTCTGATCAAAGCCCAGCACGCCGGTCACAATGCCCAGCGAGGCCACCACCGTGCCGCCGGGCACACCGGGCGCCCCCACGGCAAAGATGCCCAGCAGCACGCAGAACAGCAGCATTACGCCCACGCTGGGCAGGCTGCCGTAAAGCATGAGGTGCAGGGTCATGCAGAAAAAGGTCTCCGTAAGCACGGACCCGCAAAGGTGAACGGTCGCGCCCAGCGGCACCATGAATTCCACCATGTTGCGGCTCAGCACGCGGGACTTGCGGGCGCATTCCAGCGCCACGGGCAAGGTGGCCGCGCTGGACATGGTGCCCACAGCGGTGAGATAGGCGGGCGTATAGTGGCGGCAGACCTCGAAGGGATTACGGCCGGAGAGGATGCCCCCGATGCCGTAGAGCAGGGCCAGCCAGATGAAATGGCCCACAATGACGATGAGCACCATGGAGACGAAGACCGGCAGATGAAGGCTCAGGGAGCCTTCATAGGCCAGACCGAGGAAGGAGAGCCCCACGAAGAAGGGCAGGATGGGGATCATGATGCGCACCACCAGCGCGCTCATGACACGTTCCAGCTCACTGAAGAGACGGCTCAGGGTATCGGATTTCGTCCAGGCGATGGCCACGCCGAACAGCAGCGCCAGCACCAGCGCGCTCATGACGCTGAACAGCGGCGGGATGTCCAGACGGAAGACCATTTCCGGCAGCTTGCGCAGGGTTTCCGTCTCCTTGGCCACGGAAAGATGGGGGATGATGGCGTATCCGGAAATAGTGGAAAAGATCGCCGCCCCCAGCGACGAGGCATAGGCCAGCGCCACGGCGGTAAAGAGAATCTTGCTGGCATTCTGCCCCAGACGCACGATGGCGGGCGTAATAAAGCCGACGATGACCAGCGGCACGAGGAAGAAGATGATTTGCCCGAAAATATGCCGCAACGACACGACCACGTCCATGACATGATTGAGCGAACTGTCGGCATTGTTACCGATGTACGTCCCGACGAGCGCGCCGATGACGATGCCGGCCAGCAGTTTGAGGATCAGGGAAAAATCCCCCGCCTTGGCAGCCATACTGCACCTCCGAAAAAAAGGTTCCGGCCCGCGGGAGTACGAGCCGGAACCTGTATAGCGCACTGTGCCTGGGCACGCAACGCGGGGGCCCTCCAGGGCATTTTCAGTTTGAAACGCTTCGCTTCTTAAACCATACGGCCTGTCGTTTCGCGGAAAAAACGCGTTTTCCGCTCGCTTTGGGCCGGGCGGCGCTGTGCCGCCGTCTCTCATTTTATCTTTTTCAAAGATAAAATGCTCTATTCGAGGATATAGCGCATGGGATTGACCGGCACCCCGTTGAGGATAACCTCATAATGCAGATGCGGGCCGGTGGTGCGGCCGGTCATGCCGATATAGCCGATGACCTCGCCACGCTTGACGTACTGTCCGGGCTGCACCACAAAGCGCTGCATATGGGCGTATTTGGTGACGATACCGCCGCCGTGGTTGATTTCCACACTGAGGCCGTAGGCTCCGTCATGGCCAGCCTTGAGGACGGTTCCCTGTGCGGTGGCCACAATGGGCGTGCCTATGCGGTTGGAAATGTCGAGCCCCTTGTGGAACTGACGCCTGCCGCCGCCGAAGGGTGCGGAGCGCGCCCCAAAGCCCGAGGTCACAAAGCCCACCACCGGCCAGATGGTCGGCATGGTGGAGATGGCTTCACGATTGTCGCGCAGGGCATGGAGCAAATCCTGCTGGCGTACCTCTTCCAGACGGACGGCGTCGGACAGGGAGTCCAGAAAGTCCTGCATCTTGCGGGCCGCCAGCTCCTGCCGGTGCATGGGCAGGTAGGAATGCGCAAAGCTGCCCGCCTGATCGTCTCCCACTTCGGCGGGGTCCTGCTCCATGTTCATCATGATGCGCAGCTTGCTGTCGAAGTTGCGTACCCGCTGCAGGTCCTGGCTCACCTCTCCCAGCTTGCCGCCGAGCAGGGAAAGCTGTCGCCGCTGATCTTCCAGACGCCGTTCAGTGTTGGCAAGGGATTCCTCAAGGTGCCGGTTCTGCAGCCATTCCCGCCACAGCCACACATTGCAGCCCACCAGCGCCAGAATAATGACGCAGGAAACGAAGCCGAGCCAGCCCCGCAGCCGTACATTGCGGCTGCCGCTGCGCCCTTCACGAAAAATGACAATATGGTATTTGCCGAGGAGCATACTTTTTAATTTTAAGCCGCCATGCGGCCTGCTGTCAACGCACGTCCCTGCTGAGAGCCCTGCGGACGAAAGTTGTACGAACGCTTATGGAAGCACATCCAGAAAGCTCCGTCTGAAAAACCATCATTCCGATTGTGCGCTACCGGTGACGTAACTCCAGATGCGTGTCGAAAAACAGCAACGTATGGCATTTTTACTATTTCTCGTCCATTGGCTGCGGATATTTCCCGCCTTCCCCCTGATGCGCCTGACGGGATGGCGATCACACCGACAAAAGGCAGGAAAAGGGCATTGTCGGCAGACTAGGGCTTTTTCAGTTTGAAACGCTTTGCGTTTCACACCATACGACCTGTCGTTTCGCGGGCAAAACGCGGTTTTTCCGCTCAATTCGGGCCGGGCGGCGCTGTGCCGTCGTCTTGCATTGTGTCTTTTACAAAGGCAAAATGCTCCATGGTCGCAATCTGGTCGCAAAACGCAAAAGAGGTTATACCCCGGACAGGGTATAACCTCTTGATTTCATTTGGTCGGAGCGACTGGATTCGAACCAGCGCCCCCCTGCTCCCAAAGCAGGTGCGCTACCAAACTGCGCCACGCTCCGTTGCGGTAGCTATAGGCGAAAGCGGCAGGCTTGGCAAGCCGCCGTGCGTCGATCTTGCCACGGACAGGGCTGACAGAACA
>CALVGJ010000122.1 GCA_944327045.1 uncultured Desulfovibrio sp. | reverse complement strand
AAGCCCCCTTCCTTCCCCCCGTGCCCCCCATCCATCCCGCAAAAAATCTTGCCGGGGAGGATGTCGGGGAGTGTGCTTCCGACAAGGCGTCTCCTTGACCGATGGTCTCCCGGCGAGGCGTCGTCTTCTTTTTTTGAGCATTTTCCGTTTGAAACGCTTTGCGTTTCAAACCATACGGCCTGGCGTCTCGCGGAAAAAATGTGGTTTTTCCGCTCACTTTCGGCCGGGCGGCGCTGTGCTGCCGCCTCGCATTTTGCCTTTTTCAAAGGCAAAATGCTCTTGCGGCGTGGATGGCGGCTGTTGTCCGGCGGGCGACCGAATAACGGCCCGTGTGTTTGTCATGCCGCCGGGGGACTGCCGGACAAGGGATGCCTTGGGTGGAGCGGCGTCCTGCCATTGTCCCTGGCAAGAGTTTTTGAAGGGGAAAGGGGGCGCGGGGGAAAGGGGGGACTTTTTGCAAAAAGTCCCCCCTTTCCCCCGCAAAAAAACGTCCAGCCTTGCTTGCTAGCCGCCCTTGGGCATGCGGTAGCGTCCGGCCATGGGGACGGACCAGCCGGGCCCGAAGGGGACGCGACTGACGAAGAGGGCGGGCGGGGACTGCCGCCGTTTGAATTCGGAACTGAAGAGCCGCCGCCGGACTTCACGGGAGAGCTCGTCGGCGCCGCTGGGGTGGCCGTCCTTTTCGCCGAGAGCGGAACTGGCGAGCAGGCCTTCCAGTACGGGATCAAGCTGATCGTAGGGGGGGAGGCTGTCCTCGTCCTTCTGCCCGGGGCGCAGCTCGGCCGAGGGGGCCTTGTCGAAAATGGCCGTGGGGATGATCTCCTCCCCGCGGGAGGCATTGTACCAGCGGCCCACGGCATAGACTTCGGTTTTGGTCAGGTCGCCGATGACGGCCAGCGCGCCCACGGCGTCCCCGTAGAGGGTGCAATAGCCCATGCCGCCTTCGCTCTTGTTGCCGGTATTGAGGATGAGCGCTCGCGCGCGATTGGCCAGGGCGGCCAGCAGGCTGCCGCGGATGCGGGCCTGTATGTTTTCAAAGGTCAGCTCCCCTTCGTACGGGGGGAAGCACTCCAGCCCCGGAGCGAGGCTTTGCCGGTAGCAGTCCATGAGCGGTTCGATGGGCAGGGTGACGGTCTTGACGCCGAGATTGGCGGCCAGGGCCAGGCTGTCGTCCACGGAGCCCTTGCTGCTGTAGGGCGAGGGCATGAGCACGCCGAAGACGTTTTCCGGGCCGAGGGCTTCGGCGGCCACGCTGCACACGAGGGCGGAGTCCATGCCGCCGGACAGCCCCACGATGACGCGCTCGCCGCCGCATTTGCGGACGAAGTCGCGCACGCCGAGGGTCAGCGCCCGCCAGACGGCTTCCTCGATGCAGGAGGCCAGCGGCTCGATGACGTTGTTTTCGGGGGCGGCGGCATCCACCACCAGCACGTCTTCGGCAAAGGCCTTGCCGCGCGCAAGAAGCTGGCCCGTGGGGTCAAAGGCCAGACTCTGCCCGCTGAAAATGCGGTTGTCGTAACCGCCGGTCAGGTTGACGGAAAAGAGGTGGATGTGGTGGCGGGCCGCCACATGGGAGAGCAGCCGTTCGGCCATGCCCTGGGAGCCGATGCTGAAGGGGGCCGCCGCCAGATGCACGATGGCGTCCACGCCGCGCTGGATCAGCTCCATGAGCGGACTGTGCCCGCTGGCGTACTGAATTTTCCAGAACGCGCCGTCCTCGGTGGAGGAGTCCTCGCAAAGGACGACGCCCACGCGCCAGCCGCCCACGGAAATGAGGCCGCAGGTCACGCCCCGGTCGAAATAGCGGGATTCCACATCCTGCCCGCTGCTCTGATAAACCTTGCGGGAAACGGGCTGCCATTGCCCCTTGTGCACCAGCACACCGGCATTGGAGAGCAGTTTTTCGTCATAGGAACTGGCCACGGGCGCGCCCACCAGCAGCGGCGGACCGTCCCGCAGGGCCTCGGCCAGACGATCCAGCCCGGCCCGGCAGCCCTGCGCGAAGTCGTCGGCGCGCAGAAAGCTGCCCGGCCCGGCCCCGCACAGGGCCAGTTCCGGCGTCACGCAGAGGTCCGCGCCGCGCGCGGCGGCATCGCAGGCGGCGGCCACAATGCGCTCCACATTGCCGGCCACGTCGCCGGTAACCACATTACATTGCAGCATGGCGATTTTCATGAGGATATCCTTGGTCGTCCTTGTTGAACAGGGGAACTGCCGGGCGCTGCGCGTCAGCCCAGCAGACCGTGCAGCGGGCCGCCCGGCCCGGCCAGCGATTCCACCCGGCGGATGGTCTGCGGGTCCTCCTCCAGCGGCGGAGCATGGAACGGCTTGCGGCGGGCGTCCAGCACAAGCGGGGCCTCGCAGCCCCAGTGCCGGGCATGGGTGCGCCCGTGGACGCCGTATGTGTCCGTTGCCGGGTCGGAGCGGGTAAAGGTCGTCCACAGCCAGTTGGACGACGAGGCCGCGCAAAAGGCCGCATCGTCACATACGGTGACGAGCGGGAAGGCCTCGCGCTGCGGCCAGCGGGCCAGCGCCTCGGCCAGCGCTTCCATGCGCGGATCGGGCTCGTTGCGGCCGAGCTCGTGACGTGGGCCGCGCAGAACGAGCAGGCCGGGCCCGGCACAGCGCGCATCGCCGAACCCCTCCGGCAGGGCGGGCAGATCGCCCAGCGCCTCCGGGCCGTTGCCCAGCCGCCGCACGGGATCGCCCGCCGCGGCCCAGATGAGGCGCGACCCCTCGTTGAGGCCGAGGCCCGTGTAGTCCAGCGTATCCGTGGTCGTCCGGGTGAGGAAATGCAGGTCCCGGTCAAAGTGCGTGCGTTCCAGCATGTGCCGCAAAAAGCCCATGACGTCCCGCGCCGAAAGGCCGGGCGCATCCTCGTGCGCGGCCAGCAGAACGTATTTTGCCAGCGCGGTCTGGGTGGTGCCCAGCAGATGCAGGGCCGCGGTAAGCAGTTCGCGCGGGCGGCGCTGCGCCTCATAAGGGGTATAGCGTTCGCTGCCCACGGCCAGCAGGAGCGGATGCACCCCGGCCGCGTCCACGGCATGCACCTCGCGAATGCCCTCGAAAACCTGCGGCACCAGCGCGCCGGTGAGTTCGTGAATGAAGTCGCCGAACACGGTATCTTCCTGCTGGGGGCGGCCCACCACCGTAAACGGCCAGACGGCATCCGGCCGGTGATGCACGGCCGTGACCCGGAGCACAGGGAAATCATGTTGCAGGCTGTAGTAGCCGACGTGATCGCCGAAGGGCCCTTCGGGCTTGCAATGCGGAAGAATGTAGCCGCTGAGGCAGAAATCCGCCTCGGCCAGCACGGGCAGCGGCAGACCGGGAACTCGGGCCATGTCCATGCGGCAGCCGCCCAGCAGCCCGGCGAAACGCAGTTCGGAAAGCCCCTCCGGCAGGGGCATGACAGCCGCCACGGTCAGCGCGGGAGGGCCGCCCACAAAGACATGCACCGGCAGGGGACGGCCCGTTTCCAGCGCGGCCGCATGATGGACGCCGATGCCGCGATGAAGCTGATAATGCAGGCCCACTTCGTCCTCGGCGTAGTCGTTGCCGCCGAGCTGGACGCGGTACATGCCGAGATTGGAGGCGTCGGGGCCGGGCTGGGCGGGGTTTTCCGAATAGACCAGCGGCAGGGTGATGAACGGGCCGCCGTCCTGCGGCCAGCTGACCAGCCGGGGCAGATCGGCTATCCGGCAGGTGCGGGACATGACCGGTACCGGCCCGCCGCGACGCAGGCGGGGCAGCATGTGCCGCAGGGCGGGGAGCAGTCCCAGCGAACGCAGCGGATGCCGCAGGGCGTCGGCGGGGTCGGCCTTGGCGGCCAGCACGCCTTCCACGGCGCGCAGGCTGTGCCGGAAAAGAAAATGCAGGCGTTCGCGGGTGCCGAAGAGGTTGCCCAGCAGAGGAAAGCGCGACCCCCTGACTCGCGTGAAGAGCATGGCGGGCGCTCCGGCGGCAAAGGCCCGGCGCTGGATGGCGGCCAGCTCCAGATGGGGATCGATTTCCGCGTCGATGCGGACAAGGTGCCCCGCACGTTCCAGATCGGCCACGCAGGCCGCCAGATTGCGGTAGCTCATGCCCCTTCCCCGCTGTCCGGCGCGCCGGGCGCATCGGGCTGGATGGGGGCAAGGGCACGGCGTCCGGCAAGCACCTCCCGGAAATGGGCAAGGATGATGCCGTGGTCGAAACAGAGCGGCGCGGGCAGGGCGTCCAGCGGATACCAGGCGGCGCGGGCCGCGTCATCCCCGGCGCAAAGCTGTTCGGGATGGGCGGTGCACCCGACGAAGACCGTGCTCATGGTATGGCGGCGGGGATCGCGCCAGGGCGCGGAATAGACGCCCAGCAGGCCGGTCAGCTCCACATCGAGGCTGGTTTCTTCCTTCATTTCCCGACGGGCGGCGGCCTCGGCCTGTTCGCCGTCGTCGATGAAGCCGCCCGGCAGGGCATAGCCCAGCGGCTCGTGGCCGCGTTCGATGATGACCACGCCGCGCTGCGGATCATGGATGATCACGTCCACCGTGGGCGCGGGATTGGCATAGATTTCATATTTCTGATGACACAGGGGGCAGGTGACCGTCTTTTTCATGCTGACCTCGTGACAGGGGATGGTACGTCAGGCCGCGACGGCCCGCAAGAGCTATTCCCGGCAGGCAAAGCCCGCCTCCCGCAGGGCCTGCGCGCTGACGGCCCCGGCGCGCAACAGGCGCAGTCCGCCGTCCGGCAGCGGTTCCGCAATGCTGGAGGGCAGGCCTCCGTGCGGTTCCGGCCCGGCCACCAGCACGCCGTCATGCGGGCCGTCCAGCGGGGCCAGCAGTTCCGGCGGCAGTTCCCGCGCCAGGCGGGCGGCGGGCTGGCCGCTGAGATTGGCGCTGCTGCAGGTCAGGGGCGCGCCCGCTTCCCGCGAGAGTAGGGCGGTGAGCGGATGAGGGGTCAGCCGCACGGCCAGTTTGCCCGACGGGCCGCGTACCTGCTCCGGCAGACGGGAGGTCGTCTCCGGCAGGGGGGAGAGCAGCACGGTCAGCGGGCCGGGCCAGAACTGTTCCAGCAGGCCGCGCGGGGCTTCATCCAGCCGGACGAGCGCTTCAAGCTGGGCCATATCGCCAGCCAGTACGGGCAGGGGACGCTGGACGGGACGCCGCTTGAGCTGATACACCCGCCGCACCGCGTCCGCATCGAACAGCGAGCAGCCGAGCCCGTAAAAGGTTTCCGTGGGAAAGGCCCAGACGCCGCCCGCCCGCAGACCGGCCGCGGCTTCCTGCGGATCGGCACTGACGCGCGGCCCCGTGTGCGGGGCGGAATCAGACGGAAAAGAGGGAGACATGGCAGGCAAACCCTTGCGTATTTTGTGTGTGGGGAAGATCAAGACCGCCTTCTGGAAAGCGGCTGCCGAGCATTACGGCCAGCGTATCCGGCGCTGGCGGCCGCTGGACGTGACGGAAGTGCGCGACGGGGACGCCTCCCTGCCCGTGGCGCGCCGTAACGAGCAGGAGGGAAAGCGCCTGCTGGAGGCGCTGACGCCGCAGGACATCCCCCTCATTCTGGACGAACGCGGCGCAAGCCTGACTTCGCCGCGGTTCGCATCCCTGCTGCAGGACCTCGACCGGCAGGCCGCCGGGCGTCCCTGCTTCATCATCGGCGGGCCCTTCGGGCTGGATGA
>CALVGJ010000121.1 GCA_944327045.1 uncultured Desulfovibrio sp. | reverse complement strand
CAAGCTGCCTCGGTGCTGGAGAGATACGCCAAAGAGCAGCAGATTGCCGTCATGCATGCGGCTTCCAATCACGTGAACGCATTGCCTGCCCTTATTGCCGCGCGCAGGCTGGGGATTCCGTTCCAGTATGAAATGCGTGGGCTGTGGGAAATCACCCGCATTGCCCGTCAGCCTGAGTTCCGGAAATCCCACAATTTCCGGCTTGGTCTTATGCTGGAGGGCTTTGTGGCCGCTCATGCCGACAGGGTTTTTGTTATTTCCAGTCAGCTTGGCCGCTATGCCGCCGAGCACTGGGGGATTTCCGCCGAACGGCTGCACCTGCTGCCCAATTGCGTCGATGCGGAACGAGTTCAGCCCGTGCAGGCAACGGCGCAGCCCTTTACTATCGGCTACGCCGGTTCGCTTATCAATTATGAGGGGCTGGATACTCTGCTGCATGCAGTACGCCTGCTGCGGCAGTCCGCTATACCGGTACGACTGGAAATTGCCGGTCATGGCGAGGCCCGTGAAGGCTTGGAACGGCTGACGACGGAACTCGGCCTGCAAGAGGTTGTCCATTTCTGCGGCAGATTGTCACCGGAAGAGGCTCAAGCGCATGTGGCCCGCTGTTCGCTGGTCTGCATTCCGCGTAAGCCGTTTACCGTCTGCGAGATGATTACGCCCATCAAACTGGTGGAAGCTTTGGCTCTGGAGAAACCTGTCATTGTGCCGGATCTTCCCGTCTTTCGTGACGAAGCTGGCGACACGGCGTGGTTTTTCCGCTCCGGAGATGCGGAAGATTTGGCTCGAGTGCTGTCAACTGCCTTTGCTGCTCCTGAACGTTGTGCCGCCATGGCCCGAGAGGGAAGGCAGCGAGTCCTGTCCAGCCGTCAATGGCGGCTGTTTGCCCCTGACGTCCTTTCAGGAGGAAAAACATGCTTGGCACAGTGATTCGAGCGTTGGGACGCCTTGCCTACACATATCCGGACATTCCGCAGGATATTCCACATAGCGGTCCATTCGGCCAGCTGAAAGTGGCGCTTGTCGCCGATTCCTTTACTGCGGTTTGCCTGGCTGCGGAATGCCGCATCCGCTGTCTGACGCCGGGCAACTACAAGGAGGTTCTGCGCAACTGGCGTCCCGATCTTCTTTTTGTGGAGTCCGCCTTTCATGGCGCTCAGGGAGAGTGGCGCTACCTGCTGGTGCGGCAGCCCCGCTATTTCAATATGCGCGGGACACGCGTCATTGCCGAACTGGTGAACTACGCGCGGAATCTGCACATTCCCGCCATGTTCTGGAACAAGGACGACGGCGCTTTTTTCGAGGCCTTCCTTGATGTGGCCCGTCTCTTCCCCTATGTCTTTACAACAGACGATACCTGCCTGCCCAGGTATAGGCAGGTCTTGCCCGCAGCCAGCCATGTCGAGCTGCTGGCCATGCCCTATCAGCCTGCGTTCCATAACTTTACAGGCTTTGCTTTTGACTGCAATGAAGCCTGTTTCGTCGGCAGCTACTACCGCCGCATACTGAATGAGCGACGGCGTTTCCTTGATGTGCTGTTTGATGCCTGTCGTCAAGCGGGCATGCCGCTGCATATCTTTGACAGAAACAGCAATCGTATCTCCCATTTTCTGGAATTTCGCTTTCCGAAAACACCCAATCTGTATCTTCATAACAGAGTGCCGCATACGGAAACAGCAAAAATTTACAAGCGATACGCAGTATCTTTCAACGTCAATTCCATTACGAATTCCACCACCATGTGTTCACGTCGCCTCTTGGAAATTCTGGCGTGTGGAGGTATTCTGATCACCAACACAAGCCCAGTCGTCGAGCAGCAGTTCCGGGAATTCTGCCATGTCGTAAGTGATGCGGTGCAGGTACGGGAGCTGCTGTCTCGTCTTGCGCTCGGTCCGTCGGAAACGGACAGGGAACGGGCGGCAGCGGGGGCAGCCTACGTGCGACAGCATCATACATGGCAGCATCGGCTGGAGCAGCTTGCCGATGCCCGGCTTTTTTAACGTGTTCAGGGTGGGGATATGGTCGTTTTTTTTATACAGGCGGCAATTGCCGTCATGGCTGTTCTGTTTCTGAGCTATGCGCTGCTGGAAGCGCGTTCCGTGCGTGGGGGGCGCAGGAAAGAGGCTGTCGCATCCGCAGATGAGCACAGTGTGCCTGAAAGGGACGAAAGGCAGTGGCCCACGGTGAGTGTGCTTCTTCCCGTGTATAATGAAAAAATGGTGATCAATAAGATTATTGATGCTGCCTGCGCCCTGCAATATCCGCGGGATCGGCTGGAGATTCTGCTGCTGGACGACTCCACTGACGAAACTTCGGCTCTGGCCGAAGCCCGCATTGCGCGACATCAGGCGCGCGGCATCCCCATACGCCATGCCCGGCGGGAAAAGCGCATTGGATACAAGGCGGGGAATCTCAATTTCGGTTTGACGCTGGCCAAAGGGGATTTCATCGCCATATTTGACGCGGATTGTCTACCGCCGCCTGACTTTTTGCGCAAGGTCATGCCGGCTTTTGATGATGAAAAGGTAGGCTTCCTGCAAACCGGCATTGACTACGTCAATTGGGATGCCTCGTTTCTGACCCATTTTCAGGCCATGGAAACCCGCCACAAGGATGAGGTTACCTCCGGTCTGTCGCGCGAGGGGCTCATGGCTTCTCTTACCGGTAGCTCCTGCGTTTGGCGCAGAAGCTGCATCGAGGGGATCGGCGGCATCAGCACGGAAACCATGACGGAAGACGTGGACATGGGCTACAAGGCCCAACTCGAAGACTGGAAATATGTCTGGCGGCGGGACGTGACGTCCCTTGCGGAATTTCCGGAATCCATGGCGGCCTTTCGCGTGCAACGTCAGCGCTGGGCGCGCGGACTCATCCAGAATGCGGTACGGCATGTGCGGCACATGTTTGCCACGCCCATGCCGCTGCTTTCCCGTTGCTATGCGCTTTCTCTCATGTTTTCGGCGCTCTTGCTGGCAGGATTTTATTGTGTTTTTCTGCTCTGTCTGCCCATGTGCCTGCTGGTGGACAGTTCCGGACCATTCTTCCATATCTGTTGCAGCCTTTTTCTTGGCGCGGCCATCATCTGGGCATGGCACAATACTACGGACGGCAGCACCGCCGTTTCAGCCGGTCGCCGTGTTTTTCAGGCATTCGGTTATGTGGTCATGCACTTTCCCGTTTCACTTTACTACTTCAGCGCCGCTCTGCAGGTCTTTGCAGGGGTGGACGGAGAGTTTCACCGCACGCCGAAGGGGTACGGCCGTCGAAAAATCAGCCATCCCACTATCAACACCCGTCTTGTCTGGGCTGAGATATTTTCTCTCTGCTACGGCCTGTCTTCTTTTTGTCTCAGTTTGTGGACGGAAGAGTACTGGGTTTCGCTCTACAGTGGACTTGCCACATCGGGCTTTTCCCTTACGCTTTTCTTTTCCTGGAGCGACAGTCACAAGAACAGTCTGCCCGGACGCGTGCTCATAACTGGTGCTACCGGCTCGCTGGGCCACGCGCTTGCGCTGGAATACGCCGCACCAGGCATGACGCTCATCCTGCATGGCCGTCGTGAAGAAACACTTGCCGAGCTGGCGGCACGATGCCGGGCCAAGGGGGCCGAGGTCGAAACCCATTGTCTCGATTTGCGGCAAACAGAGGACGTGAGACGCTGGATAGCGGACTGCTGCGCGCAGGAGACGCCGGATCTCATCATTGCCAACGCCGGGCGCAATACCGACATTGGCCCGGAAGGGAAGGGCGAGCCGTTTTCCGATGTCAAGGCATTGGTCGAGGTCAATCTTCTTTCCGTCATGGCGCTGGTGGACAGCGCTCTGCCCGCACTCCGCCAAAACGGGGGAGGGCAGATCGCCATCATCAGTTCGCTTGCCGCCTATTACGGTTTGCCGACGACACCGACCTACTGTGCCACCAAGGCAGGGCTCAAGGCGTACGGCACATCTCTGCGCGGCTGGTTGCGATCCGAAAACATCCGCGTCAGCGTGGTATTGCCGGGCTACGTGGCCTCCCCCATGTGCGCGGCCATGCCGGGGCCCAAACCGTTTCTCTGGCAGCCTGAGCGTGCCGCCAAGCACATTCGACGCCGTCTGACGCGTGACCCGGCCCGCATTTCCTTTCCGTTTCCTCTTAATCTGGGCATCTGGGGCCTTTCTCTCCTGCCGGCCTGCTTGGCCATGCCCATTGCGCAGAGGTTGGGCTATGGCCGTTGACAACGCCCTGTTTCAGGTGCTGGGCACCGGCGTGCTGGGGCTGGGACTGTCCGTAGGGCTGGAGTGTTTTTTGCGTCCCCGGCCCCTCCTGCTGGGCCGCCCGATAGGCGCGTGGTGCATACACGCGGCACTGTGGTGCGCTGTCTATGCCATTTTGGTTCTGCTGCTGGGGCGCGTCTGGTGTGCTATGGCCGCCGCATCGGCCATACTGCTGACCCTTGTGCTGGTCAGCAACGCCAAGATCAGAAGTCTGCGGGAACCGTTTCTCTTTCAGGACTATGATTACTTCTTGGATGCCTTACGGTTTCCGCGGCTTTTTCTGCCCTTTCTGGGAGTGAAAAATTTTTGTCTGGCTGCAGTCTGCTTTGTCGCGGCTATTTTCTGCCTGCTGGCGGAAATACCGCCCACGTCGCGTTTTTTCCTGAACGGGCAGCTTGGTGGGGCATTGGGCATACTGCTGGCCGCCCTTGCCCTCGTATGGGTGCAGTCACGCACCCAATCCCTGCCCCTGCGCTTCGTGCCGGAAGAAGACATGCGGTTTCTGGGGCTGACGGCCTTTCTCTGGGCCTATGCCACCACCGCCCGCACAGCGCCGACCGCCGTTTCTCCCTTTCGCCTGCTTCGAGGCAATACAAAGGCTAGCAAGCCTCATCTGATTGCCGTGCAGAGCGAATCCTTCTTTGATGCCCGGTCGCTTTTTTACGGCATTCGTCCTGAAGTGCTGAACTGCTTTGACACAATGTGCACTGAAGCCGCTCTGCATGGCCCGTTGCAAGTTCCCGCCTGGGGCGCAAATACAGTCCGTACTGAATTTTCCTTTCTGACAGGCATTGCGGCGCGGGATATGGGGGTACATCAGTTCAATCCCTATCAGACCATTGCGGGCGGCTGGATGGTTGATGCGCTCCCCCAGATGCTGAAAAGACTCGGCTACCGGACCGTCTGCATCCACCCTTACTGGGCCAGCTTTTACTCACGGGATCGCGTACTGCGCCAGCTTGGCTTTGAGGAGTTTCTGGACATCTCCGCTTTCGGCAATGCCGAGCGCGCCGGCGCTTATGTCAGCGACAAGGAGGTGGGTCGGCGAATCCTTGAGCTGCTGCACCAGACGGACGTACCGACCTTCTGCTTTGTCATTACCATGGAAAATCATGGCCCCCTACATCTGGACACCTGCCTTCCGGACGCGGGAGAAAATTTCTACCACTGTCCCCCACCTCCGGGGTGCGAAGAGCTGGATGCCTATCTGCGCCATCTGCGACATGCTGATCAGATGTTGCATCTGCTGCGTGACGGCTTGGAGCAGGAGACCTTGGCAGCTTCACTTTGCTTTTACGGCGACCACGTTCCCATCATGCCTGCAACCTACAAGGTGCTGCAGGCTCCCGAGGGCCTTGTTCCCTATCTGTGCTGGCATACCCGCAGCTTGCGGAAATCGCTGGAAGAGAGGACAAACAGCGACTTGGCAGCGACCCATGCAGCAGTTCCGCAGCATGTTCACAAACTTTCTCTGCAATGGCTGCAATCGTTGTGCATGCTGAGCAAGGAATCTTGACTGAGTGGCATGTGCTGGCACAGTTCCAGATTTTCTCTTGGCAGATACCGTGTAGAAACTTTAGAAGCGTTCGCCAACCTTTACTCGTGAACATTCACGTTCAGGCAGACAAGGCGATCATTCAAGATGTAGTGCTCGTTTTGGCTCAGGTCTGGAATCGAGCAAGAAACAAGTTGACTCACCCCAGATAAGCGGCTCTGCCATACAAATTTTCCGACTTGATCGATCGCAGGTCAACTCTGTTCTACAGTCCCCGTATATTGATGGCGGCATCCTGTGTTTCCTCCAGATTGTGCGCCTCCAGCCATTCAATAATGAACTTGTAAAAATCATAAAGCCGATATCGATGTAAAAAATACAGTCGCTCCTCTTCCTCATCGGAAATGTAAGCAGCATTCTTTTCCAGAATGTGGGCGGAACTGTCCTTATAATGCTTTTTCCACTCAGGTGAAAACGGGGCATGTAGCGTAATTTGGGCAATACGCCGCAGGGATTTTACGATTTTTTTCCAAGTGCCATAGCCGATTACATTCAGAAAACTGTAATACTCAAAATCGTCACCGGCATGCGGGAAGATACACGGAAAGATAAAGGCGAAACTCTCTTCGCTGATGTAAAGGCAATCCGCTTGAGCCAAGGCTGCCACGGAAGGATCAAGCGAGTGTATGGCCTGCAGCACGAGTACGGAGCCGTGGACATGATTCGGCGCATCATAGATAAGATCGAGATCGATACGCCGTAGTCTTTTTTCTATCTTGATGCTTGCAACAAGTCGATCCGCCGGGTTGGGGTAGCGGCAGCGCATATTCCGCAGTCCCATACGCCGCCATACAGGTGTGTGCTCATATTCCTGCCAGCCTGCAAGCTCCCTCAGCTGGCTAAAGGCGAGGGACGTAGACATGCGGCCCAGGGGCTCAATAACTGCAATCCCGCCATTTTGGTATCTTTCAGGGCATTCCTCTTCCCCTCCATCCATATGTGCAGAAAGAGTAGGGTGCTTATTATAGGCCTCAATGGTGAATGAAATAGCGTAAGACGCTGATTCAATCCAGAATGCGCGATAGCGACAGCATAACGTCTCGTCTCCAGCAAGGGCTGCAAAAAGAATGTTCCTTACCTGCCGCACCTGTTCCGCAAGCTCCGGAGGCGAAGGCGAGAGTCGGCGCTGAAGAACAATTACATAACCGGCTGTACGCTCAGCTATATTGTTCTCCACCCTGCGGATATGGCGACAGAACGCCAATTGTGCCAGCAGAGCCGCAAGCAGACTTCGACAACGCTGGTAGTGTCCAGAATTTTTCGCAGATTTTTTGAGGCAGTCCAACAAGTCAAGCAGGATTTCCCGGCACGGTCCTTGCGAGCGACACCTTCACATATGTCGCGGCTGCAAGGACCG
>CALVGJ010000120.1 GCA_944327045.1 uncultured Desulfovibrio sp. | reverse complement strand
CTTCGGTAAGTTCCACGGCGGTGGTGAGCCTGCCGCGGAGAATTCCCCTCGCCTCGTCCAGCAGCGTGCCGTAGCAGCGCACAATATCGCCCAGGCAGGCCAGGCGTTCCTTGTCGGCCAGCAACAGGCAGAAGTTGCGGACCGTCTGGTCGATTTTCATTTTTTTCAGCACGGCGGAGAGGACAGCCTTCTTTTCCGCCGTGGCGATGATCGGACTTTTCAGCACCGCCGCGAGGGCCGGAACCGCCTGCGCCTGTTCGCACAGGGCCTGCAAATCCGTGTTATAGCGGCTGAGCGCCGCCTCGCCCTGTTCGCGACCCAGCGCAAAGAGAGCGGCAGCGTACCGGCGCGCGATCATGGAATCTGTCATTGCAGCACCACCTTGTTGAGCGATTTGGCAATGAGGGCCTCATGGCCCTGCGCGTCCAGCTTTTCCACAAGGGCCTTCTGGGCGGCATCCACGATTTCGTCAGCCACGGCGGCACGAACTTCCGCAAGAATGGTGCGGCCTTCGTTTTCCGCCGTCCGGCGGGCCTGCTCAAGAATCTGGTCGGCCTGACGGCGCGCCTCGTCCAGAATGCCGGCCTTCAGGCGTTCGGCCTGGGCGGCGCTTTCCTCGAGGATGGCCTTGCGTTCGGCTTCCAGATGGGCGATGCGCTTCTCCACTTCGGCCAGACGTTTTTTGGCCTCGCCACGGCGCAGCTCCAGCTCGTCAAGTCCTTCCTGAATCTGCCGGCGGCGTCCGCTGAAGTACTTGCGGGCCAGACCGCCCACGAAATACCAGAGGATGCCCGCAAACAGGACGAAGTTGAGGACGCGCCAGCCGAAATCTCCCCAGCGGGGCGCGGCATGTTCCTCCGCCGCCAGAGCGGCTGCGGTCATGAGCAGGGTAAGCGCCGTGACGAGCACCGTCTGCCGCGCGACCCTGCGGCCTGCATGTTTCCACATTTTCAAGGTGATTCCCCCCTTGGCGTTGCCGGTTGCGTACACCTGGAGCATTTTCAGTTTGTAACGCTTTGCGTTTCAAACCCTACGGCCTGTCGTTTCGCGGAAAAACCGCGGTTTTTCCGCTCACGTTGGGCCGGGCAGCGCTGTGCCGCCTCGCGTTCCGCCTTTTGCAAAGACAAAACGCTCTAGCCGCGCAGCACCTTTTCCGCCGTCAGGGCGGAGAGCGTTGCCACCTGATCGCGCAGGGCGGCAAGGGTCTGCTGCGCTTCGGCTTCCAGTTCCCGACGGGTCTGAGCCAGAATATCCTGGGCCTTTTTCTGGGCATCGCCCACTATGACCTGCTGTTCCGCCGCGCCCGCGCTGCGGCCTTCATCGCAAAGGCGCGCGGCATCCCGTCGTGCCTGCACAAGGGCCGCTTCGTAGTCGTCCAGCCGTTTGGCGGCTTCATCCTCAAAGGATTCAGCCTCGCCGCGCATGCCGTCCATGACGTCCTTCCGCTGGCGGATGATGCGTCGTATGGGACGAATGAGCAGGATATTCAGGACGAAGAGGGCGATCAGAAAGTTCGCCAACTGGAAAAGCAGGGTGATATTGAGATCCAGCATATGGCTTCTCCTCGTGGATGATTGCCGGGGAATACCCCTGAAGGTACGGATTATCGGCTCATCTACAATACGGTATGACGGGGGTTCTGTCAAAGCCTTTGCCCCACTTGACGGGCCGCAGGGCGAGAATCGCCGCTCTTTCGCGCTGTTGTACGCAAAAAAAGGGTGATCAGACCAGCAGCCAGTCGTCAGGAGTGTAGCCCGCGGCCGCCAGCCAGCCTGCCGCCTCTTCGGCGGCGCCGTGGGCCGTCAGCGCATTGAGCAGCAGGCCCTCACCCGGCGGCGGCAGCGCCTGACGGGAAAGAACGGGCACGCGTCGTCCGTCCTCAGGCGACAGGGGCACACGCTGGCCGATCTTGTGCGGGTCGATGTCGATGAAGGCCACCGGCTCTATGCCTTCACGCCAGAGCGGCGCAAGGCGGCGACGCGCCACCCGGCCCGCGCCCAGCACCCACACCCGCAGACGGTTGCGGCGGCGGAGATGAAGGGACAGCCAGCGGGCGCGCAGGGCATTGTTGGCGTCATCGGCATAGCGGGCATCGGTGCGGGTCAGTCTGCCGGGGGGATCGTTCCAGACGAGCAGCTCTTCCGGCAGCTTTTCCATGCGGGCCCCGGCATGGAACCAGCGCAGCCACAATTCCCAGTCTTCGGCAAAATCGCCGTCGGCATAGCCGCCGAAGCGTTCGACGGCAGAGCGCCGGAACATGGCGGACGGGTGGCAGATCGGCGTGTCCCGAAAGCGGTTGCGGGCCATCTCTTCGTGGCTGCGCAGGCTGTTCTGCCAGGCGACATAATGGGCAAAGCCATACGCCGTGCGCGCATCCCCGCCGAATCGCACGCGGCAGGCGCTGACGTCCAGTTCCGGCTGCCGCCGCAGGTGGGCAGTCTGCCGGGCAAGGCGTTGCGGATGGGCGATATCGTCGGCGTCCATGCGGGCGATGAGCTCGCCGCGCGCCGCTTCCAGCCCGGCAGCTAGCGCCCGGGCAATGCCGCCGTGCGGGATGCGAACGATCCGCAGGCGCTCGTCTTCACGGGCCAGATCGTGCAGGACGGCGGGCGTGGCGTCGTCGGAACCGTCATCCACGGCGAGGATTTCCAGCGGGGGCAGGGGAGCCTGCGGGGTATCGCTCTGGGCAAAAAGGCTGCCGAAGGCTGCCCGCAGGCGACGACCGCCGTCAGCGGCGGCGTTCCAGACCGGAACGAGCACCGAGATGGACGGAGCGTCCCTCATGCGTCGGCATTCCCGGAAAGCAGGGTCATGGCCTGCGCGCAGACGTTGCGGAGCGGACGGGCGGCATCAAGGCGATGGTGGGCCTCTTCATACAGCGGCAGACGTTGCGCGAGCACGTCGGCCACTTCCTCGGTCAGGCTCTTCCCCGTCAGCGAGGGGCGCTGCGCTTCCAGCGGATTGCGGTTGAGCCGCCGTACCAGTTCCGCCACCGGCACATCCAGAAAGAAGACGCGTCCCGTCTCGCGCATGAAACGGCGGTTCTCCTCGGCCAGCACCATGCCGCCGCCCGTGGCCACCACGCCGCGCCAAGCCGATCCCTGAGCGGCCGTCTCCCCCGCTGCGGGGGCGTTTTCCAGCTCGGCGGCCACTTCGCGCAGGATGGCGCTTTCCCGGCGGCGAAAGCCTTCCCAGCCCTCGCGGGCCACGATGGCGGCCACCTCTTCGCCGCTGCGCTCCCGCAGGCGGTGATCCGTATCCACAAAGGGCAGGCCGAGGGCTGCGGCCAGCGCCCGGCCAAGGCTCGTCTTGCCGCAGGCGCGCGGCCCGGTCAGATAGATAAGCATAAACGCCTCCTGAACGCCGGAAAATGGGGCGTTCGGCTGTTTATTTTCTGGGGGGAAGGGGAACCCCTCGCTCTGCTGTCGATGCCTGTAAGGCTCCTCCGTCGTCTAACAGGCACGGCCCTGCGGGCCGCCTTTCGGTCGCGCTCTGCTGTCGATGCCTGTAATATTTTGTTGTCCGGGATCCGTTAACGCCGTTTCATGCTGATTTCAAATAAGCTTTGACAGAGCGTCTACCGCGTGTCCCGTATTTTTTCAGGTAAAAGCGCGCTGGGGAAGGGATGGGGGGCTTGGGGGGAAGGGGAACCCCTCCCGCGCTGGCGGAGGGGTTCCCCTTCCCCCCCAAAAGCATGCTCAGAACAGCGTCAGCAGGCGCCAAA
>CALVGJ010000119.1 GCA_944327045.1 uncultured Desulfovibrio sp. | reverse complement strand
ATTAGCCCGCCTTCATGTTTTCCACCAGCGCGTTGAGTTCCTGCGACTGGCGCGCAAGTTCGCTGACGGCCTGGGCGCATTCACCCATAGCGGCCGAGGAACGTCTGGTCAGTTCGTTGACGTTGTTGATGGAATTGTTGATCTCGTCGCTGGTGGCGGACTGTTCCTCGCTGGCCGTGGCGATGGACTGTATTTCATTGGCGGTATTTTCCGCATCGCGAACGATGTTTTCCAGCGACTGTTCGGCCTGCGAGGCCAGCTCGGTGGAGGTCTCGATCTGGCTGACCGCCGTTTCCACGGCGTGCAGGCTTTCATTCATGCTGACGTTGATGGCGGAGATGGCCTTTTCCACATCCGCGGTGGAGGTCATGGTCTTTTCGGCCAGCTTGCGGACTTCATCGGCCACCACGGCAAAGCCGCGCCCGGCCTCCCCTGCCCGTGCCGCCTCAATGGCGGCATTGAGGGCCAGCAGGTTGGTCTGGTCGGCAATATCGCTGATGACGCCCATGATGCCGGTGATGGCGGCCGTCTTTTCCTGCAGGTCGCTCATGTCGTTCTTGAGCTTGACGGACAGACCGTGCAGGGTCTGGGTGCTCTTGAGCGAACGCCGCACCACGTCCTTGCCCTTGATGGCCTGTTCCCGGGCCTGGGCGGACATGGTGGAGGCCGTGGAGGCATTGCGGGCCACTTCCTGCACCGTGGCGGTCATTTCGTTCATGGCGGTGGCCACTTCCTGCAGGCGCTGGGCCACTTCCTGCGCATTCTGGGTGGAGTGCTCGATCTGGGCGGAGAGTTCCACAGAGGCCGAGCTGATGATGTTGACGCTGCCCTCCAGATTGCCCGCGGCGCTGATCATGCCGTCCCGGCGGGCGGTTTCGGCCCGCTTGACGGCCTCCTGCGCGTGCGCGGTGGCCACCTGCGCCCGTTCCGAGGCTTCGCGGGCTTCTTCGGTCTTCTGGTTGGCTTCGGCGATCTTCTGCTTGAGGTTGCTGACCATCAGCCGCAAGTCGTCGGCAAGCATGCCGGTTTCGTCCGTGCTCACCACATCCAGCTCCCGGTTCAGGTCGCCCTGGGCCACGGCCTGGGCAAACCGCTGGGTACGGGCAAGGGGGCCGGTGATCATGCGGGTAAGGGTGATCGACAGCACAATGCCCAGAAGAAGGATGACCACAACGGCCCCCACCACCACCTTGGTGGAACCGCTGAGCAGCCGGTAGGTGCCCTGAACGTCCTCGATGGTATGCCGGGAAAGGAAATCGGTCATGGCGGCGGCTTCACGGTAGGCGGCGTTATAGCTGTCCACCCGTTCCTTGTTCAGCTCTTCGCTCCGAATCTGGAAGGTGATCAGCTTGTTGACCGCCGCGCCGAAGCCCGCAAAGGCCTGGGCCGCCTCGTCGAACATCTGGCGGCATTCCTCGCGCAGGAGACGCTCCCGGATTTTCTTGGCGTCGGCATCAATGGCGGCAAGGGTTCCGGCCAGCTCCCTGAACGCCTTGATGTCCCTGCGGCGCTCGGCCAGCAGGAGCTCCCGCTGCACGTTCTGCACGCGCATGCCTACGGCGCTCATGTCCACGATATTCTGCGAATACTGGGCAACGGCGGCCATGTTGTACTCTTCCAGGAAGGTACGCAGGGTCTGGCCCATGGTGGCGACGAGCTTTTCAGCCAGCCCCAGCGCGACGCCGGCGCTTTTCAGCATGTCCTGCGTGGCGGCGTCGGTCTTGCGGCTGATGTCGAGGCCCTGCTGCGTGGCGTCAAGATAGGCGGCATACAGCTTGTTGAAATTCTCCTCGAAATCATTGCCTTCGGCCTCGGGATAGGCGTCATTGAGCTTCGTGAACTCGTCAAAGAACTGTTTTGCCTTTTTCAGGTAATCCTGTCCGCTCTGGAAGCTCGCCATATCGCCCGTTTCAAAAAAAACGCGCGTCTGGTAGCTCCCCAGCAGCAAATTGCCCTGAATGCCGTTCAGGGCCACCAGCTTGGGCATGCTGTCCGACGCGGTGTCCTCGGAAACCCGGATGCCGCTGTACATGGCGTTGATGGCAATATACGAGACAATACAGGTGAAAATGATCAGGACGGCAAAACCGCCCCCGATCTTCTTGGTCAAATTCAAGCGCATGCACCCTCCGGTATTCGTCGGTTTACCTGTCACCGAGCCCACATTCCTTCATTCTGTTTGCCGCTGCGCAAAACGGAAGCATCACAAGGCACGTCTCAGGGGGTGAAAGTTCGTCCCATGGCAAACAATAAGGAAGGGTTGTTTCGCTGTTTTGGCGTCAGCTTGTCTACCTGATTCATAGCCTCTATCGGTCGGACAGTCCTATCCATTTAGAGCCGCCGCCGCATGTTCAGGAAATTTTTTTCGGCCACGCGCGGAGGGGCGCGCTCCGGCGGTCGGCGTTCTCTCCGCCGGACAGCAGCGGAGGGCATCCCCCTGTGGAGAATGCCCTCCGCTCATGAATTTGGAGGCTGACGCCTCAGGCGTCGGCATCCGCCTTGGCAACGGGAACGGGCTTGCCTATTTCCCGCAGGCGGCGCATGGCCTCCCTGTTCAAAAGACGCTGATTGTCGCTGCCGCGAAACTCCAGCTCCAGATTGCGACGGCTTTCCACATACGGCCCGTCCACCAGAATGTCCGCCTGCGACAGCAGACGGCGCACCCCGGGGTCCCGCCCTTCCCGTTCCAGCAGTTGCTCGAAGGTAAAGCCGGAATAGACCATCACGTCCTTGCCGCGCGCGTGAACGGCTTCGGCCAGTTCGGCCAGCGCTTCCGGCTGGAGGAAGGGTTCCCCGCCGGAAAAGGTGATGCCGCTCAGCAGAGGGTCTTCGTCAAAGCGCGCCAATATGGCGTCCGTTGTCATCATTGTGCCGCCGTCAAGGGCATGGGTGTGCGGATTGTGACAACCGGGGCAGTGGTGCTCGCAGCCCTGCGTGAAGACCACAAAGCGCACCCCCGGCCCGTCCACCACGGACTCCTCCACAATGCCGCTCACCCGCAGATCAGGCATGCTTGACCCGGTCGTGCTCTTCGGCGCGCTTGGCATTGTTGAAGCGGTCCAGCGTGCCCACCAGATAGCCGGTGATGCGGCGCACCCGTTCAAAGGCCACGCCTTCACCCACCAGCTTTTCCTGCAGGGCAGGCTGGGGTTCTTTCAATTTGGACGGCATCAGCATGTCGCAAACTCCTCCTCTCGTTTAGTGTTGCTCATGATGACAATGACACGGGGCCTGGGGCATCCCGGGGAAACGGCGGCGCAGTTCGCGCAGTTTCTCCTCACTGATCGGCTCGCCGTCGCGACGGCCGCAACGGGGGCACTGATCATTGATGACGCCCACATAACCGCACACGGGGTCACGATCCAGCGGGTGATTGATGGAGCCGTAGCCCACGCCCTGATCGTGCATGTAGCGGATAATATCTTCAAATGCCTTGAGGTTCTTGCAGGTATCGCCGTCCAGCTCCACATAGGTGATGTGTCCGGCATTGGTATAGGCATGATAGGGAGCCTCAAGCTGTATCTTGCGGAAGGCGCGGATGGGAAAGTACACCGGCACATGAAAGGAATTGGTATAATAGTCCCTGTCCGTGATGCCGGGGATTTCGCCGTATTTGCGGCGGTCAATGGCCACAAAGCGCCCGCTCAGGCTTTCGGCGGGGGTGGCGATGAGGGAAAAGTTGAGGCCCGTGGCTTCGGACTCGTCGTCGCAGCGCTTGCGCATGTGGGCCACGATGTCCAGCCCCAGGCGCTGGGCCTCCTCGCTTTCGCCGTGATGCGCGCCGATGAGCGCCTTGAGCGTCTCGGCAAGGCCGATGAAGCCCACCGTAAGGGTGCCGTGCTTGAGCACCTCGCCCACGCGATCCTCCCAGCCGAGCTTTTCCGAATCCAGCCAGATGCCGTTGCCCATGAGGAAGGGATAGTTGCGCACCTTCTTGGCCGCCTGAATCTTGAAACGGTGCATGAGCTGCCGGAACACCAGATCAATCTTTTCGTCCAGCAGGCGGTAGAAGGCCGCCACGTCGCCGCGCGCCTCCAGCCCGAGGCGCGGCAGATTGATGGAGGTGAAGCTCAGATTGCCGCGCCCGCAGGTCACCTGACGGCTCTTGTCGTACACGTTGCCCAGCACGCGGGTACGGCAGCCCATGTAGGCCACCTCGGAATTGTAGCTGCCGTCATAATACTGAAGGTTGAACGGCGCGTCGATAAAGCTGAAATTGGGGAAAAGCCGCATGGCCGAGGTGGCGATGGCCAGCTGGAACAAATCGTAATTGGGGTCGCCGGGGTTGTAGTTCACCCCCTCCTTGACCTTGAATATCTGTACCGGAAAGATGGACGTTTCCCCGCCGCCCAGTCCGGCCTGCGTGGCCAGCAGCAGATTTTTCACCACCATGCGGCCTTCGGGGGAGGTGTCCGTGCCGTAGTTGACCGAGCTGAACGGCACCTGCGCCCCGGCGCGGGAATTCATGGTGTTGAGATTGTGCACAAAGGCCTCCATAGCCTGATAGGTACGGCGATCCGTGCAGGCCACGGCCTCCTCGACCGCGTAGGCGTGCGCCGCCCGCAGCAGCGGACGCATATCCTCGGAAACCAGCTCCTCCTCGCGGCGGCCGAATTCGTCGCAATTGTTCAGGCGGATGCCGTCGCCGGTGGCCACGCGCAGCTTGTCGGTCAGGGCGCGGGCCTCGTCGGCGGGCATGTCGGCCCGAATGCGCAGGTAGGCGGTCAGGGCGCGGGCGTACTCCTTGCGGAAGATCTTGGCCACCCCGCCAGCCATGCAATAATCAAAATGCGGCACGCTCTGGCCGCCGTGCATCTCGTTCTGGTTGGCCTGAATGGCGATGCAGGCCAGCGCGGCATAACTCTCGATGGACTGCGGCTCGCGCAGATAGCCGTGCCCCGTGGAAAAACCGTCGCGGAACAGCCGGATAAGGTCTATCTGGCAACAGGTTTCCGTGAGCATGTAGAAATCTTTATCGTGAATATGGATGTCGCCGTTGCGGTGCGCGGCCGAGGCGTCCTTGGGCAGGACGTAATTGTCCGTGAAGTACTTGGCCCCCTCGGAGCCGTACTTGAGCATGGTGCCCATGGCCGTGTCGCCGTCGATATTGGCGTTTTCCCGCTTGATGTCCTCCTCGCGGGCGGGGGCGTACGTCAGGGTCTTGTAAATCTCCATGAGGTAGGATTCGGCATTGCGCAGCTTGGCATGCTCGGCCCGGTACAGAATATACGCCTTGGCCGTGCGCGCGTAGTCGTAGCGGATGAGCGTCTCCTCCACCACGTCCTGAATCTCCTCCACATGGGAAAGGCCCTTCTCGTCCAGCTTGGCGCACACCTTGCCTGTCAGAAACAGCAGATCCGTTGAGGTCATCTCCTCCCCTTCCACCGCACGGTTGGCGCGGGAAATGGCATTGAGAATCTTGACGGAATCAAAGGGCACGACCGTTCCGTCGCGCTTGACGATGCTGACAGGCATGACAGCTCCTCTGTTTATGGGCGGATTTTCGACCGGAGCAAATGCCGCGCCGCGCCGACGCCAGGCTTCGCTCCCGTATTCCTCGCGCGGCAAATGCCCGTTGCCCGGAGGGTGTCCCTGAGACGACGCAAGCAGGTCTTCCGGCTCATCACCCTGATTCCCGGTCTTCCCGGCCCGAACCGCGGGCCAGTGACGTGCTGGGGGAAAGGTTTGCGTTTGCGTGATTTACGGCGGCGGGTCCGCTCCCGCTTTGCACGGGATTCCCTGTCAGGCCTTGCGGCACTTGCGTTGCTCCCAACATGGCCCACCCCTGCCGACCTGTCAACGCAGAAAAAAATCTTGCATTAGCAACATGCTGAAATACATTACAAAATCCAGCAACACGCGCCATTGCTGGCGTTGCGGGTATGCCCTCCCCAAAAAGTCTTTTCCGTCAAGGGTCTGCGGCGGATTGTGTTTTTTTTCTTTTTTCGTTCGCCGGATGGCGGATTAGGCCCGGCAATCTGTTTTCTTTTTCTTTCTTCCTTTTCTTCTTTCTTTTTACGTTCGTCGGATGGCGGATGCGGCCCGGCCCCGGGGCGTGGTCGCCTCCCGGCGAGGGGCAGGGGGTGAGAGGGGCGAGCCCCT
>CALVGJ010000118.1 GCA_944327045.1 uncultured Desulfovibrio sp. | reverse complement strand
AAAGCGTTTCAAACGGAAAAGGCTCGCGTTCGCTCCTCTCGAAGAAAAGCAAGATGCATGGCCTGCCTGACGCAAACGATGCTGGAAGCGCTTACCCTGCGCTGGGAACAATGGGAGGCGGAAGCCGTCACCCCAGCCCGGCGGCTCGTGCGGGCGCGCCTGCATCTGATCTTCCTGCTGGTGCGCTACGGCGGTTTGCGGCTGGGGGAGGTGCTGGGGCTGGACGTACGCTCGGCGCTGGACAGCGTGACCGGTATGCTGCATGTGCCCGGCGACAATGCGCGTGACGTGCTGCTGCCCCTGTCCTGCATGCGGCACGCGCGTCGCATCTGTTCCCTGCCGGAAGCGGCGGACGGAGCGCGTTTTCTGACCTTTGACGAAAGCTTTCTGCGCAAGAAGTTCTACGCCGTGGCGGCAAGCATGGGCATTGCGCCCGCCGAGGCGGGGCCTCGCGCACTGCGCTATGCACGGGGCCGCGAATTGCTGGAGCTGCATGTGCCCATGAGTCTTGTCCAGAAGTTTCTCGGCCAGCAGAAGCCCTCCCAGCTGGCGGCCTTTCTGGACTTTGCCGAAGGCGCGGCCCGGGAGCTGCTTGTCCGGCAGGCCCGCTCGCGACTGACGACGGCAGGGGAGGAAAGCGACAACATCTTTGTGGGGATGGTGGAGGATGTGCGCGTGGGCATGCGTGCGGCCGAGGTGGAGGTGCTGACCTTCAGCGACAACCGCCTGTCCGCCTGGTGCGACCTTGCCCGTATGCGGCGCTTGGAGTTGCGGGAAAATCAGGTTATAAGCCTGCGCGTCGCCGCCGGGGGCATAGTGCTGAGCACGGAGCCCGCGGTGACCTCGCTGCGGAATACGCTGAGCGGACGGGTGTCCAGCCTGCATGCCGACAATGTGGAGTGCTTTGTCGGCATTGATCTGGCTGACGGAACGACCCTCCGGGCCGCACTGGAACGCACGGCCGTCGAGCCGCTGCATCTCTACGAGGGCCGCAAGGTGTATGCCGGATTTTCCGCGCGGGCCGTGCATATTTGTGAGGACTAGCCCCCAGGGCCGCCGCACGGCGGCAAAGGAGTCGCCAATGTTGTTGCGCAACCTGAGCTGTGCTCTTGTGCTTACGGGCATGCTGGCCGTCCCGGCCCAAGCCGAGACCCTCATGATGGCCACGACCACCAGTACCCAGGATTCCGGTTTGCTGGAATACCTCAATCCGTCCTTCACGGCGGAAACGGGCCTCGAACTCAAATGGGTGGCCGTGGGAACCGGCAAGGCGCTGGAGATCGCCAGGAATTGTGATGCCGACGTCCTGCTGGTGCACGCCCCCGCGGCGGAAAAGAAGTTCGTGGCCGACGGCTACGGCATCGACCGCCGTCAGGTCATGTACAACGATTTCGTGCTGGTGGGCCCGGCGGCCGACCCGGCCAGGGTGAGCGGCAAGACCACCGCCGAAGCCCTCAAGACCATTGCCGCCGCCAAGGCGCCCTTTGTGAGCCGGGGCGACGAATCCGGCACCCACAAGGCGGAAAAGGCCCTCTGGAAGGCGAACAACCTCTCGCCCGACAAGGAATCCTTCTACATTTCGGCCGGGCAGGGCATGATGGCCACGCTCAACATGGCCGCCGAAAAGAAAGGCTATGCCCTTACCGACCGCGGCACCTGGATCAAGTTCGCCAGCAAGCAGGGCGACGGCAATCCGCTGCGCATCGTGGTGGAAGGGGACAAGGCCCTGTTCAACCAGTACAGCGTTATCACCGTCAACCCCGAACGCTGCCCGCGCGTGAAAAAGGCTGCCGCCAAGACCTTCGAGGACTGGTGGGTCAAGCCCGAGACCCAGAAGCGCATTGCCGACTACACCCTGGAAGGCAAGCAGCTCTTCTTCCCCAATGCCGACGCCAAGTAGCGACAAGGCGCGGACAAACTGATACTGATCGATTGCCGGGGGAGGGGGGGCCCCTCCCCCAGCCCCCCACCCCTTCCCCCAACGCGCTTTACTTGAGCGTTTTGCCTTTTTCAAAGGCAAAACGCGGGACAGCGCCGCCCTGCCAGACGTGAGCGGAGAACCGCGCTTTTCCGCGACGCGACAGGTCACAGGGTTTGACACGCAAAGCGTTTCAAACTGAAGATGCTCAATGAGGGATGAAGGACAGGGCAACACGCAAGCCTCCTCCGCCTGCCGCCCCCCGGCGGGGCGGAAAAAGGGGAAAAGATGATGTCCGCTGACAAGGGATACGGGAAAGTCCCCGTCGTCCCGGAGAACCGGAGCGGCGAAGGCGCAAAGACGGACAGCAACACGACAACAACGTCGCAAGGCAACAACGCGGCAACACGGCAACGGCCGTACGGTCTTCTGTCACGATATGGCGATAGGGCTTGTCCGTGAGACATTTTTACAAGCATTTCAAGCGGGCATGGGATCTCTGTCGTGCTTCCGGTGAAAGCTTGCCGCATGGTCTGCCCCTTTCCCCCAAACATGTACCGTCTGCGCGTATCTTTTCAGGATGACGTATGGAATATCTGGCTGATGGACTCGCGGCGGCCCTCCACCTGCTGCTGCATCTGGACGACGCCACCCGCGCCGCCATCGCGGCGACGCTCCTTTCCACCGGCTACGCCATGACGGCGGCCATGCTGCTGGGCCTGCCCGCGGGCTTTGCGCTGGGCTACGCGCGTTTTCCGGGACGGCGCACGCTGCGGTTGATCTCGGACACGCTGCTGGCCTTTCCCACGGTGCTCATCGGTCTGCTGGTCTATGCCTTCATTACCTACCGGGGGCCGCTGGGGGAGTGGGGACTGCTCTTCACTCTGCCGGGCATGGCCATCGGACAGGCCGTGCTGGCCCTGCCCATCGTGGTGTCCTGGACGGCGCAGGCCGTGGAAGGGCTTGACCCGCGCTGCCGGGAAACGCTGCTCACGCTGGGGGCGCGTCCCTTGCAGGTGGCCCGGCTCACGCTCTGGGAATGCCGTTACGCCATCGGCATGGTCTGCGTCACGGCCTTTGGGCGGGTCATCACTGAAGTGGGCATCGCCATGATGCTGGGCGGCAATATCCGTTATGCCACCCGCACCATGACCACGGCCATTGCGCTGGAGACCAGCAAGGGCGAATTCGCGCAGGGCATCGCCCTCGGGCTGGTGCTTCTGCTCATGGCTTTCGGCGTCAATCTGCTGCTGGCGTTCTTTCGTCGGAGGGGCAGGGCATGAGTCCGCTGTATGCGTGCCGGGACCTCGTTCAGCGCTACGAGGGCCGCGAGGTATTGCGTCTGCCGGAGCTGACGGTGGACGAGGGCGAGGTGCTGGCCCTGACCGGCCCCAACGGCTGCGGCAAGTCCACCCTGCTGCGGCTGCTGGCTTTTCTGGAACGTCCCGCCTCCGGCCGGCTGCACTATGCGGGCGGGGAGGACCCGCGACAGGAAGTGACGCTTCTCCTGCAGGATGCCTACCTCTTGCGCGCTTCGGTCTTTGCCAACGTGACGCTGGGGCTGCGGCTGCGGCGGCAGCGGCAGGGGCTGCACGACATCTATGAGGAATGTATGCGGGCCGTGGGCTTTGCCGAGCCGGGTGAACTTGCCGGACGGGACAGGCGGGCTCTTTCCGGCGGCGAGCGTCAGCGCGTGGCGCTGGCGGCCCGCCTTGCCCTGCGTCCGCGCGTCCTGCTGCTCGATGAGCCGACTTCCAGTGTGGACGCCCGCAGCGGCCGGGCCATCGTGGAGGCCGTGCGCGCCTGCGTGGGCCGGGGGACCACGGTCATCTGCGCCACCCACGACCAGGCGCTCATGACGGCGCTGGCCGCGCGGGAAGTCTGCCTCGGCCGCCGCTGGGACGAGAGCGATCCGGCGGGGGCTGCCTCGTCATCCGACGGCGGCGGGGGACGGGCGTAAAAAATCCCGCTTTCGGAAGCAGGGCGAAGACAGGACGCAAAAGCGGGATTGTTTCGGCCGGAGCTTGCCGGGAAACGAGGGGCTTCCTAAATTGGCGGCAAATGAACCGCGAGTCCCGCCGCGTCGGGAAGGAGGAAGCACAGATGTTTCGTTTCTTGCGTGTGAACATGGCTGCCAAGACCTGCGTGTTTGAAGACATTCCGCAGGAGTACGCCGGTCTGGGCGGCCGTGCCCTGACGTCCACCATCGTGGCCCGTGAGGTGGACCCCACCTGTACGCCGCTGGGCCCCCACAACAAGCTCGTCTTTGCGCCGGGTCTGCTGGGCGCTACCAACAGTCCCAACGGCAACCGCATTTCCGTGGGCTGCAAAAGCCCCCTGACCGAGGGCATCAAGGAATCCAACGCGGGCGGTCAGCCCGGTGGCCATCTGGCCCGTCTGGGCATCCTTGCCGTCATCGTGGAAGACATGGCCAGGGAAGGCGAGTGGTGGCAGCTTGAGATCGGGCAGGACAGCGCCCGTCTGGTGCCCTCTACCGTGGCGGGCTGCAACAACTTTGCCGCTGTGGAAAAGCTCGTGGAGACCTACGGCAAGGAGTGCAGCTATATCACCATCGGCCGCGCCGGGGAATACCGGCTCACCGCGGCCAGCATCGCCTGCACCGACCGCGAACTGCGGCCCATGCGTCATGCCGGGCGCGGCGGGGTCGGCGCGGTCATGGGTTCCAAGGGCCTCAAGGCCATCATCGTCAACCCTGAGGGCGGCCGCAATCATCCGCTGGTGGACGAGGCCGGTTTCCGTGAGGCCGCCAAGCGCTTTGCCAAGGCGCTGGCCGGGCATCCCATTACGGGCAAGGGCCTTGCCGAATACGGTACCGCCGTGCTGGTGAACATCCTGCACGAAGCGGGCGGCCTGCCCACGGCCAACTTTACGGTGGGGCAGTTCGACAAGCACGAAGGCGTTTCCGGCGAGACGCTCAATGCGCTGACCAAGGAGCGCGGCGGCGAAGGCGCCGTGGCCCACGGCTGCATGAGCGGCTGCGTCATCCGCTGCAGCGGCATCCTGCCGGACAAGAAGGGCAAGTTCCAGAGCAAGTGGCCCGAATACGAAACGCTGTGGAGCTTCGGCCCGCACTGCGGCATCGGCGAACTGGACAAGGTCTCCCGCTTTGACTACCTCTGCGACGACTTCGGCGTGGATACCATCGACGTGGGCGTGGCCGTGGGCGTGGCCATGGCCGGCGGCGGCATTCCCTACGGCGATGCGGACGCGGCCCTCAAGGCTGTGGAAGGCATCAGCGAAGGTACGCCGCTGGGCCGTGTGCTGGGCTGCGGCGCGGCCACTACAGGCAGGGTGTTCGGCGTGCGTCGTGTGCCCTGCGTCAAGGGCCAGAGTCTGCCCGCCTATGACCCGCGCGCGGTCAAGGGCGTGGGCGTCACCTACGCCACCACCCCGATGGGCGCAGACCATACCGCGGGCTACGCCGTTACGGCCAATATCCTGAATTGCGGCGGCAAGGTCGATCCGCTGAAGAAGGACGGGCAGATTGAACTCTCCCGCAATCTGCAGATCGCCACGGCGTCCGTGGATGCCGTGGGCCTGTGTCTCTTCACCGCCTTTGCCATCCTCGACGTGCCGGACGCGCTGCCCGCCGTGGTGGACATGCTCAATGCCAAGTTCGGCTGGAAGCTCACCGGCGACGACGTGGTCACGCTCGGCCAGCGTATCCTCTCCACGGAGATCGACTTCAACCGCCGGGCGGGCATCACGCAGGCGGCCGACCATCTGCCGGACTTCTTCGAGGACGAGCCTCTGCCGCCGCATAATACGACCTTCGACATCAGCCGCGACGAACTGAAGACCGTCTTCAACTGGATCGAAGAAAAGTAGCCCTCTCCGCCATCCTCCCGCCGTCCGTCCGGGCGGCGGGAGACCGCGAGAGCATCACTGACAGCATCTTTCCGGCGCTGCCGCCGCCTGCCGCGCCGCTTGTTTCCCCTGCCGGCGGCGGGTATGCTTCTCCAGACGGCTGTTTCGGGCACAAGAACCCGGGGCACGATGCAAGATGAAGGAGAGAATATGCGGATACTCGTCAAACTCAGCACGACCCTGCGGGACTGCGTGCCGGGCTACGACGCCGAGACCGGCTTGTCGCTGGACATACCGGACGGGGCAAGCGTGCGGGAACTGGCGCAACACATTCAGGTGCCGCCGGAAGAGATCAAGATAGTCATGATCAACGGACGTCAAAGCGAGGGTACCGATACCTTACGCGACGGGGATCGTGTGGCCCTTTTCCCGGCAGTCGGGGGAGGCTAGACGTCCGTTGATCATGACACCTTCCATGCCCATGCCTTCCGAGGCGCGGCCTCTGTCCGCGGATGAGCTGCTGACGTTCATCAGCGGCCATCCGGCGCGGCGCGGTCTTCCTTCTGACGGCGTGACGCCGCCGGATGCGGCGCATCCCCTCTTCGTGGAGCGGGACGTGCTCGCTGACCTGGCCCGGCTGCGGGGCTGTCCCCTGCGGCAGGTCATGGACGAATGTCTGTCCCGGCATATCTGGCCGGAACGCTTCCGACGAAATTACGGTCTTTTTTCCGTTATGGCAATGCGTCGTCTGCTGGGAGCGCGGGTGCTGCTGGCGGGCTGCGGCGGCCTTGGCGGCCATCTGGCCGGGCTGCTGGCCCGGCTGGGCATCGGAGCTTTCGTCTTCTGCGATCCCGACAGCTTTACGGAAAGCAATCTCAACCGGCAGGCTTTCTGCACGGAACGCACCCTCGGCAGGCCCAAGGCCGAGGTAGCCGCCGAAGCCGTGCGGGATATGGCGGGCCACGCGGAGGTTGTGTCGCATGTGCTGGCCGTCACGGCGGACAATCTGCCCGCGCTGCTCGACGGCGTGGACGTGGCGCTGGACTGTCTGGATTCGGTGGCGGACAAAACCCTCTTGGAAAATGCCTGCCTGCGGGCGGGCGTGCCCTTTGTGCATGGCGGCGTACTGCGGCACGAGGGCATGGTCTTCCGCAACGTGCCGGAGCCGGCTGACTCACCGGCCGGAGCCCCGGATGCCCTGCCTGACATCGGGCTGCGCCGTCTCTATCCGCAGGGGCAGAGCGCGGCGGAGCTGGACGCCGCACGGGCCGCCGGGGTCAGCGTGCTGTCCGTGGCCGGAACCGCCTGCCTCATGGCCGGACAGTGCCTGCGCATCCTGCTGGGCGACGCCGCGCCCGGACTGGGCCGCCTGTACCATCTGGACAGCGGTCTCCCCGAGCTGGAATCCTTTGCCTGGTAACGGCAAGCCCCTTCTCCCGCCCAGAAAACTTTTTCATACTCCCCGGGAGACCATCGGTCGGGGGACGGCATGCCGGGGAACTCCTCCCCGTCATCCTCCAGAGCGGATTCACATGGAAATTGTGTCCAATTTCCCTGCTGACGCTGCCCTCACACGACGGAAAAAGCGTGGTTTTTCCGTGTGTTCGGTTGCGGGTAGTCGCTCTCGCGACTACCAGAGCAAGAGTTTTTGCGGGAGGAAAGGGGGGCGCGGGGGGAAAGGAGGGGGCTTTTTGCAAAAAGCCTCCTCCTTTCCCCCCGCATAACAAAACACCCTCTCCCTGCTCCCTACTCCGCCGCGCGTCCCGGGTATTCCCAGATGATCTCTCCGGTGCGGGCCGTGCCGTAGCCGCCCAGGGCATCGACCTGTTTACGGAAGGCGTCGGAGCGGATGACGTCCAGCAGGGCAAGCATGCGCTCGTCCTGCGCCAGCCGTTGCGGAATGACCAGATCGTATTCCTCCACGCCGACGGGCACGAAATCCAGCCCCAGAGCCTGCGCGGCGGCAAGGACGCCCAGCCCGGCATCCGCGCGGCCGGACAGCACGGCGGCGGCCACGTTCATGTGGGTGTATTCCTCATCGCGGTAGCCCTGAATGCGGGACGGGGAAAGGCCTTCGCGGGACAGCAGATGATCCAGCAGCACCCGCGTGCCGCTGCCGCGCTGGCGGTTGATGAAACGGACGCCCTCGCGGGCCAGATCGGCCACGCCGTGCAGATGCAGCGGGTTGCCGGGCCGCAGCATGAGGCCCTGTTCCCTGTCCACCAGCCGGATCAGCAGCATGGGTTCGTCAAGCAGTTCGGCTATGGCCTGTCGGTTGTAGACGCCGTCCGCAGCGAGCAGGTGACAGCCCGCCAGATGGCAGCGGCGGCGGGCCAGCGCCTGAAGGCCGCCCAGCGAACCGACGTGGGCGGAAGTGAGGCGGAGGGCCGGATGGGAGCGGCGCAGCAGGCCGTCCAGCAGGTCAAGGGTGTTGTCGTGGCTGCCGATGGCCAGCAGCGCGCCGTGCAGGCTCTCCCGGGAACGCAGAAGCTCCACGGGCACGGGCGCGTCCGCGTCAAGCCCCTCGCAGGCGGCGGGGATGGTCAGGATGCCGTCGGCGCGGCTGAGACTGGTGACGGTTCCCGCGCCGCGCGGCAGGGGGACGGCCACGATGGTCTCGTCCACTTCGCCCAGCTTGACGCGCAGGCGTTCCTCCATGCCCGGCCGGGAGGGCAGAGGATAGCAGGGCACGGCCATGACGCGCTCGCGGTGCGGCAGGGGACGGCGCTGCCGGCGGGCCAGCAGGGACAGGAGGAACTCCTCCACGGCCACGCTGGCCGAGACGGGATAGCCCGGCGCGCCCATGACCGGACGGCCGCGCACGACGCCGAGGACGGTAGGCTTGCCGGGCATGACGGCGACGCCATGCACCAGCAGTTCCCCCATGTCCCGAACCACCTGTGCGGTATAGTCGCGGCTGCCCGCCGAGGAACCGGCATTGAGCAGCACCACGTCCGCGCCGTCGTCCAGCGCCGCATCGACGGCCGCGGCAATGGCTGCGGGATCGTCGGGCACGATGGGACGGACGTCCGCCACGCCGCCCGCTTCCTCGATCATGGCCGAGAAGATGAGGGAATTGAATTCCGGCAGCACGCGGCCGCTGTTCAGGTCTTCCTCCCGTGCTTCGGCAAGGGGCACGATCTCCGACCCGCTGGGGATGACGGCCACGCGCGGCCGGGCGAAGACCGGCACGTCCAGCACGCCGCCCGCCGCCAGCGCGCCCAGTTCGCAGGGGCCGATGCGCGTGCCGGGCGCAAGGATGATCTCCGTACGCACCATGTCCTCCCCCAGCTTGCGGACATGCTGCCAGGGAAAGGCGGCCTTCTCGATGACCACATGGCGGCCGTCGTCCTCACTGACCACATGCTCCACCATGATGACGGCGTTACAGCCTGCGGGCAGGGGGTGGCCGGTGTTGATCCAATGGGCCTGCGTGCCCACTTCCAGACGCAGGGGATGCTGCGGGCAGGCGCTGAAGGTCTCCTCGGCACGGACGGCGATGCCGTCCATGGCCGCGCCGTGGAAGGCCGGAGAGGAACGGCGGGCGGCCACGGGCCGGGCGGTGATGCGGTGCAGGGCCGTGCCGAGAGGGACGGATTCCTCCGGCAGGGGCGTGTCGTCCAGCGCCGCGAACCAGCGGCGGCGGGCGTCTTCGGGGGAGAGCAGGGTCAGGTAGGCCGTGCGTTTCGTTTCCATGATTTCCTCGTGAGGGCAGGGGAAGGGAAGCGGCCGACGAAAGCGGTCAGCAAAAAAAATGGGATGCGGCGGACTACGGCCGGACGGTGGACGGGAACGACGGGATCAGGACAGGCCGTCCAGCAGTTCCACCTCCACGATCTCGTCCGCATAGAGCCCTTCGCGGTTCTCCGGGCAGACCACGAGGCCGTCGGCCTGCGTCAGGCCGGAGATGCAGCCCGACGGCCCGGTAAGGGGGACGGCCCGCCAGCGCACGGGCGGGAAATCCGTCGTTGCGGGCCGTGCGTCCGGCGACAGGGCTTCCAGCCGCACGCGGATGTAGTCCCGTCGTCCCTGCGCCGAGGCCAGCGGTCGGCTCAGCACGGCCAGCGTGCCGGGGACGGGCCGGATGTCCTCGCTCGCGCCCTGCAGATGCCGCAGCAGGGGGCGCAGGAAGACATGGGCGCAGATGAGGGCGCTGCTCACATGGCCGGGCAGTCCCATGAGGCAGACGTCCCCCTTGCGGGCAAGGATGAAGGGCTTGCCCGGACTGAGGGCCACGCCGTGACAGAGCAGCTCGCCGCCCGTGCCGCCGGTGAAGACCTCCACCGTGTGATCCCGCATGCCCGCCGAGGAGCCGC